>DAOUAT010000104.1:0-1732 GCA_034433275.1 Anaerolineae bacterium | reverse complement strand
AGGCCCCCGCCGCACAGGACCCAACCATCAACGCCCGCTGGCCCAGCAGTCCCGCTGACCGCAGCTCCTCGGCAAGGAATTCAACCCCGCTGTAGCGGATTGCGGGTTACAGGGCACCGCTAGTTCCCCATCTAGCACGACCATGTCTATCGTAACCGAAGGGCGGGGATTTGTCAAAGATGTTGGAGGTTAGATGTTGGAGGTTGGATAGCGCATCCAACTTCCAACCTCCAACTTCCAGCCCCTACTTCATCCCCTCTTCCACCCGCGCAGCGATCGGTTTGAGCAGGTTGGCGAACTCCAGCGGAAAGACGAACTTGGTGGCCGGCCCCGCGCCCAGCGCCTTGAGCGCGTCCAGGTATTGCAGGCTCATGGTCTTGCTATCAATGTTCTGCGCGGCTTCGTAGATCTTGGTCAGCGCCAGCGAGTAGCCTTCGGCGTTCAGGATCGCAGCCTGCCGTGTGCCCTCGGCGTTCAGGATGGCCGACTGGCGTTGCCCTTCCGCGTTGAGGATCGCAGCCTGCTTGGCGCCCTCGGCCACCTTGATGGAAGCTTCGCGCTTGCCGTCCGCCTCGAGGACGACCGCGCGGCGCTCACGCTCGGCTGCCATCTGCCGGTTCATCGCCTGCTGGATCTCGCGCGGGGGCACGATCTCCCGGATCTCGACGCCGGTGACCTTGACGCCCCAGCGCTCCGTTACATCGTCTAACTTGGTGCGCAGGATCTGGTTGATCTGCTCGCGCTTGGCCAGCACATCATCCAGCGGGATGTCGCCGATGACCGCGCGCAGCGTGGTGGTGGCGATGCCCTGGGATGCGCCCGCAAAGTCGCGCACCTTCAGCACGCTCAGGCCCGGATCCACCACCTTCCAGTAGATCAAGAAGTCAATATCAATCGGCGCGTTGTCCTGGGTGATGCAGGTCTGGCTGGGGATCTCCAGGAAATCTTCGCGCAGGTTGGTCCGCACCGCCTGGTCAATGATGGGCCACAGCCACACCAGGCCCGGCCCGCGCTGCCCGGCGAAGCGGCCCAGGCGAAACACTACCAGTCGCTCGTAATCGCGCACGACCCGCAACGGTCGAAACGCCAGCAAGAAGAAGAGGAACAGCAACAAAAAGACCAGGAACAGGATCAGGATCGCTTCCATGTGAGACTCCTTTCAGAGTGTACTGGGTACTGCATATTGCGTATTGTGTGAGCTGGGGAAGCTGCTGCCGACTCCGTGAATTCCCCCAGGCGCAGCAGTTCCCTGATTTCCTACATTCCCTCAGTTCCCTGAGTTCCCGGCATTCCCTAAACCCCCTCAGTTCCCTAGGTTCCCTGCCCCTCCGCTTGAACACGCAGCGTTAAGCCGTCCACAGAGAGAACCCGGATGGGCGTGCCGGCCGGGATCTCGGCGCCGGTGGCGCTGACGGCGCTCCACTCCTCGCCGCGCACGTGGACGATGCCTTGGGGGGCCAGGTCTTGCTTGGCGATGCCGATCTCGCCCGCCAGCGTTTCGGCGCCCACGGCCACGGGCCGGAGATGCGCCTTCACGGCTGCCGCCAGGCCCAGAAAGAAGAAAGCACCGACCCCACCGGTTGTGCCCACGATCAGCCAGGGGTTCAGCCGGGCGCCCGGCGCCGCGCCGGTCTCGCCCCAGAAAGGCGTGAAGAGCATCAGCGAGCCCAGGGCGAACGCGACCACCGCGCCGATGCTCAACGCCCAGCCGGCCCCCTTGATATCCCCCACG
>DAOUAT010000103.1:0-5539 GCA_034433275.1 Anaerolineae bacterium | reverse complement strand
CGCGGCGATTTTGCGTTGGACATCGAGCGTGGGCAGGCTGGGCAATGGCAAGGCCCGAATGTCGCTCATATTCACGTGTGGAACCGTGGCCCCTGCACCATAAGCCAGGAGTTTTCCCTGCATTCTATCTTCCAGAAGCAGATACAACAGATAGTGAGGGACAATTTGTCTTCTATCTGGTCGTATCAGGACGGTTCTTTGGCCAAGGCAGACCTTTAAATTCTCAGGGACAATAGCGACATTACCCGCTGGTGCCTCGCGGGCCAAAATCAAATCGCCTGCGGTGGGCGTAGCTCTTCGAGTCCAGGCAAGATAGGTCTCCTCAGACACAAGATTAACGTCATCAAGAATCAAATACCCTCGTCCGACATTCGGCGTTCTGATTGATGGATAACCCGTTGACTGGGTTGGGGCAGTCTTGTGCTCACAGTCCACTATCAACTCGCAAACATCGAGTAGAGTCTTGTCTGACAAAGGCAATACCATTTATTCAACCCCCAGCAACGTTTCCACATTCTCCCCGATCCGCGCCTCCAACTCCCGCGCCTCGGCATTCAGCGCCTCCAACTCCTCGTTCAGCGCCTCCAACCGTTTGCGCCAGTCGCCGTCGTCCGCCGCGCGCTCGGCCACGCCCACGTAGCGGCCGGGGTTCAGGCTCCAGCCCTGGGCCGCGATCTCCGCACGGGTCGCGACTTTGCAGAGGCCGGGGATGTCGGTGTATTTGCGATTTGCGATTGCCGATTGCAGATTGCCGATTTGGGCCTCGGTCAGGTTGAGGCCGGCCGGGTCGAAGGTGTAGCCGTTCAGGTCTTCCCCGCGGTAGAGGCGCACCAGCGCGGCCAGGAACGCGATCTGCTCCGGCGTGAATTCGCGGTGCGCGCGGTCCACCTGGCGGTAGATGTGCCGGACGTCCAGGAAAAGCACGGTGTCGGACCTACCCCCCCGTCCCCCCTCCTTGCCAGGGAAGGGGGGAGTGTGTGCCACCTTCCCCCTCTCCTGCGAGGAGAGGGGGTCAGGGGGTGAGGTCTTCCCCCGATCCAAAAACCACAGCGTACACGGCAGCGTCACGGTGTAGAAGAAATTCGACCCGACCGCCACCATCACATCCACCGCGCCGGTCTCGATCAACCGGCGGCGGATCTCCAGCTCGGAGCCGCGCGCATCGGCTGCGGAGTTCGCCATCACGAAGCCGGCGCGGCCGGTCGCGTTCAGGCTGCTGTAGAAAAGCTGGATCCACAGATAGTTGGCGTTGTCGGTCTTGGGCAGGCCGAAGGGGAAGCGCGGGTCGTCGGCCAGGCGCTCCTTGTCCACCTTATCCACGTTGAACGGCGGGTTCGCCATCACGAAATCGAACTTGCCGCGGGCGGTGTGCGGGTCCTCGTAGTACGAGTTGCCCTGGTCAATGTCCCCTTCCAGCCCGTGTACCGCCAGGTTCATGCGGCACAGGCGCACCGTCTCGGCCACCTTCTCCTGGCCGAAGATGCTGAGGGTGCGCCCCGGCTGCCCGCCGTCGCCATTGGCCCCGCGGCGGTGCTCGGCCACGAAGCGGGCGCTCTGCACGAACATGCCGCCCGATCCACAGGCCGGGTCGAAGATCCGCCCGCCGAACGGCTCGATGATCTCGACGATCAGCTTGACGATGGAAGTGGGGGTGAAGAACTCGCCGCCCTTCTGCCCCTCGCTCATGGCGAACTTGCCCAGGAAATACTCGTAGATCTTGCCAAACGCGTCCCCCTCGATCTCCATGGGGACCGAGTTGAAGTTCTTCAGCAGGGCGAACAGCGTGCGACCGTCCAGCCGGTTGTAAGTCTTGGGCAGCACGTCGCGCAGCGCCTCGTTCTCGGCCTCGACCGCGCGCATCGCGTCGTTGATCGCCCCGCCGATGTCGGCGCCCTCCGGCAGCGCCAGCAGCCGGCTGAAGCGGGCCGCGTCCGGCAGGTAGAGCACCCCGCGCGCCTGGTAGTCAATCTTGCCGACCGTGCGGCGGCGCGTGGTGGTAGAGACGTCCCGCCGGGACGTCTCTACGGCGAATTCCCGTTCAGCCAGCGCGAACTTGTGATCGGCGTAGCGCAGGAAGATCAGCCCCAGCACGGGGACGGAATACTCGGAGGATTTGAGCTTGGAGTTGGCGCGCAGCTCATCGGCCGCGTCCCACAGGCGTTTTTCGATTTCGGTGATGTTGGCGGGCATGTGTTCCCCTGATTGGCTCGGCTGCTTTGTGCGCACTTAGATTATATCCATTGTTCGTGAAATGCGCAACCGACGTTGCTCAGGCGCGCGGCCCGAATCCTCTCACTTCGCAGGGGCGCACCCTTGCGGTCGCCCGGCGGGCTTATGTTTGACAAAGTGGCCTACTGCGGGTAGACTACGCACGTCATGCGGGTGTAGCTCAGCGGTAGAGCGCCTGCCTTCCAAGCAGGATGTCGCGGGTCCGAATCCCGTCGCCCGCTTTGGGCCCCTAGCTCAGCGGTTAGAGCGGCCGGCTCGTGACGGTTCCTTCCGTCAAGGGCTGCCCGGTGGGTAACCATCGGGTGATTACCTGTCAAACTCGGGGAAGCCTACGCCTGATGGTACGGTGATCCCGAGCCAAGCCCCGCGATCGGGGGAAGGTGTAGAGACTAGACGGCAGGCACTCAACGGGGGTGCGCGTGCGAGCGCAAACCTCCAGGGTGAAGGGATAGTCCAGCCCACAAACTCGCCCCCGGTGCGCCGGGGTCCACGGGGCGGCGAAAGCCGTAGTGGGATGCATAACCGGTTGGTCCTGGGTTCGAATCCCGGGGGGCCCATGCTCGAGGCCTGTCAGGCTGTGACCTGGCAGGCTTCTTGTTGAAGGAGAGATTTACATTGAGCAAAAGCAAAGTTGCCATCCTGCGCACCTCCCCCAGCACCGTGCTGGCCGACTACCACCGGCTGCTGAACCTGGCGGGTTACCAGGATGTGATCGCGAAGGACGCGGACACCGCGCTGAAGGTGAACATCTCGTGGCACTTCTTCTACCCCGGCAGCTCCACCACGCCGTGGCAGCTGGAAGGGGTGATCCGAGCGATGAAGGCCGACGGCTACGCCCCGGCGCTGATCCACGCGTGCCACAACCGCACCGTGGTGATCGACGCGCACCTGGGCGAGCGGGAGAACAAACAGGTCAACGTGGTGGAGGCGCACGGCCTGCGCAACGTCCATCTGTACGAGGGCGACGAACCGTGGATCCCCATCCGTGAGGCGGTGGGCGACCTGGCGAACAAGTTCCTGGTGCTGAACGACGTCTACCCCGACGGGTTCATGATCCCCCGGCGCTTCATCGGCGAGAACATCATCCACCTGCCCACGGTGAAGACCCACATCTTCACCACCACCACCGGCGCGATGAAGAACGCGTTCGGCGGCCTGCTGAACGAGCGGCGCCATTGGACCCATCCCGTGATCCACGAGACCCTGGTGGACCTGCTGATGATCCAGAAGCGGATCCACCGCGGCGTGTTCGCGGTGATGGACGGCACGTTCGCGGGCGATGGGCCGGGCCCGCGCTGCATGATCCCCTACGCCAAGAACGTGATCCTGGCCAGCGCCGACCAGGTGGCCATTGACGCGGTCGCGGCGAAGCTCATGGGCATGGACCCGCTCTCCATCAAGTACATCCGCCTGGCGCACGACCTGGGGTTGGGCTGCGGCGACCCGCGGGAGATCGACCTGGTGGGCGACCTGGACGCGGCGGCCGAGAACTGGCACTTCAAGGGCCCGTTCGAGAAGATGACCTTCGCCTCCCGGATGCAGCACAAGATCTACTGGGGCCCGCTGAAGAAGCCCATCGAGTGGTCGCTGAAGACGGTGCTGGCGCCCTGGTCCTACATCGCCTCGGTCGTCTACCACGACACCATCTGGTACCCGCTGATCGGCGCGAAGCGTGTGCAGGCTGCGTTGAGTAGCGATTGGGGCCGGTTGTTCCGCAACTGGGAGACGGTGCAGCCCGACCCGGCCGGCCAGGGCTACCCGGACGTGGGCCGAGAGACGCTGGAACTCCAGCGCACGGGGCCATCGGTGTTTTGGCGCTCGTTCGGCATCCTGGGCACTGCGGTCAAGGAAGCGCCGGAGTTCGCAGCCAGCCGGCGACGGGCCGCCGCGCGGCGGTGATGCGGGGACGCGGAGGTGACGCGGGCTGCACCACGCACCACGCACCACGCACCACGCTGCATGGAGGTTATCATGAGCTACTACTTTACCAAGACTGTCCACATGGCGTTCGATGAGGCCATCGCGCGCGTGACCGAGGCGTTGAAGCAGGAAGGGTTCGGCGTCCTCACCGATATTGATGTGCGCGCGACCATGAAGAAGAAGCTGGACGTGGACTTTCGGAACTATCGCATCCTGGGCGCGTGCAATCCGCCCTTTGCGCATCAGGCGCTGCTGGCCGAGGACAAGATCGGCGCCATGTTGCCGTGCAACGTGATCGTGCAAGAGCACGCGCCGGGTGTGGTGGAGGTCTCGGCGGTGGACCCGGTGGCGTCTATGGCCGCGGTGCAGAACGCCGCACTGGGCGAAGTGGCGGGCATCGTGCGCGGCCGGCTGCAAAGGGTGGTGGCGTCGGTCTGAGAGGAGCAGCGTCGAATCTAACACCGCCGCCGGTGGCGCGCCACCGGCGGCGGTGTTTTGTGGCGTGTTTGCACCTGTCTCACAGAGATTCGTAGTGAAAACGCACCCCTTTCATTGTTGACATGCAGACGTGTTGCGCTACAATAGGCTCGCTACTTTTGTTACATACCAATACAAGTAGGAGCCTGAAATGTTGTCAACTTCACAGACACGCGCCCCGAACCGCAAGCCTCATCGGGGACAGACAGGGACCTGGCTGGTCCTGATTGCCCTGCTGCTGAGCCTGGCCGCGCCCGGCGTCACCCTGGCGCAGCCGGCCGGACAGGAGGAGGTGACGGCCTTCGGCCCGCTCCTCCAGGACGACCCGCCCCGGGTCGCCGAGGACGCGCCGATCACGCAGCAATCGCTGGTCCCTGATGCCAGCGGCGACTATCGTATTGACTCGCTGGTGTCCGGCTACCGCTGGCCCGCCACCTGGACCACCGTCACCTACAGCTTCTATGACACCGAGACCTTCAACGGTTCGTACTACGGCTCGGAGATCGTGTCCGAGGTGAGCGAGGCGGTCAAGGCCAACGTCCGCAAGATCATGGCCTGGTACACCTCGATCATGAACATGAACTTCGTGGAGGTGACCGAAACCACCTCGACCATCGGCTACATCCGCTTCATGCGGTCCAGCGGCCCCAGCTACGCGTACGCGTATTATCCTTCGGGCACCACGCTGTTCAGCCTCTCGGGCGACGTCCACCTGAACCCCAGCTACGACCGGCTGGGCGACACCAACGGCTTCCAGCACCCGCCCGGCTACCACGGCTACATGACCCTGGCCCACGAGATTGGGCACGCCATCGGGCTGAAGCACCCCCATGATGGCAGCCCCACCCTGCCGGCCGCGGAGGATAACACCGCCACCACCATCATGACCTACGATTTCAAGGGCAACTCGTCG
>DAOUAT010000102.1:0-19079 GCA_034433275.1 Anaerolineae bacterium | reverse complement strand
CGCCTGCCACTGTTGGGTGCGTTCTGCGTCGGTCATGGGTCAATCCTCATTCAGCGCCTCAGCGCGCGCCAGGCGCAGGGCGCTAATGCACTCCAACAAATCCTCGTCCGCGGCCCCGTTGCGCTGCTCGGCCAGGCTGCCCAAATAGCCGAGCGCTTTGTCCACCGCGACGACGAGGTGGCGGATGTGCTGGTCTTTGCGCTGGATCAGCGCGACCGTCGCATCTTTCGCCGTGCGGGGCGCGCCCACCGCCGGCGCCGCATGGCCCCCGCTCACCGGCTGCAACCCGGCCCAGCTCGGCGGCCGGCGCTCGGCCACCGGCTCCGGCTCCCCGGTCATGGCCGCCAACGCCTGGCGCACCGCGGTCAGCTTCGTTCGCTCATCCGTGCCGGCCGGCCAGGCCGGATGCTTGAACAGCGAACGATAGTAGCGCACGCCGCCGTTCGCCCGGTCGTTGATGATCGCCTTGAGCACCGTGCGCACCGCGTCCCGCTCCGGCTGCCCGTCCCGGCCGGCGGGGATCTCGTTCTCTTCGGCCAGGGCTGCCAGCCATTGGCCGATCACGTCCGGCTCCGGGTCGGTTTCAGGCTCGGGTTCGGGTTCGGTCGCCGCCTGCTCGGCCGCGGCCAGGTTCTGCTGGATGACCGCCCGCACGACGCTGACAGCCACCGGCAGCGCCTCTCGGTCGCAGTCCGCGCCCAGGAAGCCGATCAGCGCCTCCAGGTCGAAGTTGCGGCCGCGCGCCGCATGGAACCCCTCCACGTCGAGCAGGCTGGCCGTCAACCGGGCCGCCTTGGCCCAATCGTCCGCGCTGGCCGCCAGCGGCACCGCCAGCCACTTCCAAATACGCGGCAGCAACGCCTCCGCCGCCGCATTCACCGCCGCCAGGCTGCGCAGCCCTGGCTCGGCCTCAACCTTACCCTCAACCTTTGCCGCCTGCGCCAACTGCACCCGCACGTTGTTGAGCGCCTGCTGTAGATCGCCCTCCCGGTACGGCTGGCGCAACCAGTCCCCGTTGTGCCGCAGGTCGTCCAGATCCACCCGGCCCTGCCCCGGCGTCCGCGCCGCCATCGCCTGCACCTGCGCCAAAGAGGTCTCGCCGGCTGCCAGGCTCTCCCGCCGCGCGTCCAGGTAGCGCCGGATGCCCTGTTCCAACTGCCAGATGGGGGTCAAACTCTCCCCGGCCGGCGAGAAGGCCACGGCCCGGGCCGCCGGCCGATCGGCGGCCAGCAGCTCCGCCAGCCACGCCCGGCAGAGCGCCAGCACATCCGCTGGCCGCGCCTTGCCCGGCAACGCGGCGGTCAGTTTGGTCAGGTAGCCTTGCCCCCCCGGCGAGCCGATGTTGATCTGCGTCAACACCGCCCGCAGGTGCTCCTCCCCGCCGGCCAGCGCCAGCATCGCCGGCCGCACCGCCGCGCTCAGCTCGTCCCCGGTCAGGTAGACGGGCGCTGGCTCGGGCTTGTGCTCGGCCACGATGGACGCGGCGCGCGCCACCGTCACGCGCTCACCGGCCTCCACCACCTGGATCGCCTCGGCGCGCGCCGCGTCCGGCACCGAGGGGCCAGCCAAAAGGTACAATGCGGAGGGGGCAAATTCCGCAATTTGCGGAATTTGCCCGAACTTAGCTGCCACCGCCATGAACCGGCCAGCCGTGTCCTGGCTCCAGCCGAACTCCGCTTTCAGCCAATCCCCGAAGCGGCCGTGGCCCAAGCGGTCTTTCACCTCGTTGAGCTTGCCGCCGATCTCGATGATGTCGGCGGCCGCCCGCCGCGCGATGGTGCGAATCTCACCCGTGCGCTGCTGCACCACGATGCGCGTCTCGGCGTCGAGACCGCCGTAGTCAAAAGTTGGTATGATGCCGGTGGTCATAGATTCTTCTCCCAAAGCATAGTTTCAACACCCAATGCAGCGATAGCAGCAATCAGATTGCGCGTATCCCGGTCTGGTTTTCCAACGATCACGGGTCGTAGTTTCGGATTGATGGCTTGCCGATAGACCAGTACTTGACCAGCGGCTTCAAACATCTGATTGCGCCCCAGCCGATGTTTGATCTCGTAGATCGGCGAGCGTCACCTGCTCGCCACCGTCCGTGATTCTCGCTGTCCACGATCTCGCCACGGTGGCGAGTCAGGTGGACGCAGGGTTAGGCGACGTAGTACACGTCAATCCAGTCGTAAGACAAGCGGTGTGCTTCCTCGAAGTGCCAGTCTTTCGAGGTTCCCTCATCCGCAAGGCGTTTGTCGGCTATGGCACGCGCCGCATCTTCAGTCAGGTCTCCGTCAAAGTCGTATATCTGGACGGTAATCTTGCGCGTAATCAATATCGCTCATGTGTTCACCCTCAAGCCTAACGCTTCTTCTGTTACGATGTCGGCAACTCCGACGCCACAACGCTGTTGACGGTTGACGGTATGACCGGCTTGCCTCAGCTCGTGCGCCAGTTGCACTTCAATGGAACGCTCGTCGCGTCGTTCGCGCGAGCTGATTGACTTAATGGCTTGCTGATTGAATCGTTTGGCTATAGCCTTGCGCGACACTGTGCCATCCGCAAGGAATAGGGTGTGAAACACATACGCCCCGGTCGCTGGGTCTTGCTGAATGAGCGGAATCGCTCCTTGCTTGAGGCAGTGGCCCTGAACTCTTTCCGCCAAATCCAGAGCGTGAATGTAAGTTACGTCGGAAAACAATGACCGCGGGCTGAGCGGATCCCATGAGTTCATGCGAAAAGCCGCAGCCCATTCAGACACAACAGCTGCGTCCAGTTCCGCCCGGGGCTGTGTGCCGCCGTCCAGGCGCACGGCGACATACCACCAGGGCGCCTGCGCGGTCGGCTGCACCACGTCCACCGTCCCGCCGACCGTCGTCGTGGTTGTGGGCGCGGCGGCGTCCGCCGTCAGCACCCACACCGTCAACAGCAGCGCCGCCGCCAGCAGCGCCAAACCGATGATGAGATAAGCTTGCGATCGGGATTGCATGTTGCCTCCTTGTTGTCGTTGCCCCGTCCGGCGAAAGACGGCGCGTCACTGGTGTTGATTCGAGCCGTCAGTTTGGTTTTGGTATTGCCCAGAACACGCCGTCGCCGCGCGGGGCAACACCCGTCCAGCCGGCTGCCCCGTGGACTACCTCGCCCCGCACCCGTAGCCGGCGGAGCACACACTGCGTCTGCGCCGCGGAAAGCCGCAGCCGCTCCGCCAGTTCGGTGGTCGGCGGTCCGCAGCCGTAGATCGCCGTGAACGCCGCGATCTGCGCTACCACTTCCTGTTCCCGCTCGGCCGGCGCGCGTCTGGTCATACGTTGCCACCGTTGCTTTCCGCGCGCTCGACCGTCATCATAGCTAGAGCCTCCCTGGCCGGCCCCCCAGCACGTCGGCCGCCAGCAGCAGGCGGGCGCTTCTGCCCGCCCCACAGCCCATCGAACAGCGCGGCCAGCGCACTGAACACCAACCCCACCGCCACCAGCTGGTCGCTCTGCCCGGCGCCCACGATGATGAAGAGCAGCCCCGCGCCGGCCAGGCTCAGCGCCACCGTGCGCGGCGTCACGTGTCTCTGTTTCATGCGGCCTCCACCAACAGACGATCCATAGCCTGCTCGGCGATGTGGGCCACGCGCGTCAGCGCCTGGTGCAGGGCCGCTGGGGGTTGGCCCGGGCGTAAGGCGCGGCGGGCCAGCACCCGAATGGTCAGCAATTCCAGCGACACGCCGTCCGTCAGATCGCCCGCGGACAGCTCGGCCGCAGCCAGCGCCGCCTGGGTCACGGTGTAGCTATAGGTGGCCGGCGCTTCGCTCATGGTATGACTCCTGCTGGGCGGTTGACGATGAAGCCGGGGTATTTACACAACGCACGGCGTAAGCGCGTCGTGCAAGCCTTGATGTGGCGCTCGTGTGCGGGAAAGCCGGGGCGCTCGTGGGGCGCATACTGTTCCGCCAGGTGGCCCAGGCCGGCCCGCTCCGCCGCCTGCAGCATCCGCCACCAGGCCAGCCAGGCGTGGTTGCGGTGCTGCGAGTTGTCGCTGAGCGCCAGGCGGCATAGTTGCGCTTCCGCCAGACTCAATGCGCCTATGTTGGTGACTGGATCATCTGCCTGCTCCAGTCGGCGCACGTCGGCGTCAAACGCCGTGTCCCACAGCCCGCCGTCGGTGTCCTGCAAGGGCTTGGGTTCGGGGTGATACGGGGGGAAGGCGATTCCGGTCGTGGTCATGGGGTGCAACCTCCTTATGCGTTGGCTATCTGCCGATGCGTTTCGCCCCGGCGCACCGCGTGGATTGCGGTCGGCGAGACGCAGAACTCCGCCGCCAACACCGTCGCCGGCTCGGGTCGCTGGCGGATGGCGGCCACTTGGGTCGGGGTGAGCGCCCGGCTGCGCGCCCGGCCGCGCTGGGCCATGTCGGCCATGTTGTCCCGGTGCCGCCCCACCACCAGGTGCGTCGGCCGGCAGCACAACGGGTTATCACATAGGTGGCGCACCACGAGTCCGGGCGGGATCGGCCCGTGGCACAACTCGTAGGCCAGCCGGTGCGCATACCTATTGCGGCCCGCCCACCACATCAGCCCGTAGCCGCTGCCCGACCGGCCGTTCGTCCAGGTCCAGCACGCGGTCGGGTCGTATGTCTTGCGCACGTGTCGCCAAAAGCGATCAGTCCCGCGCACCCGGGTGAACCCGGACAGCTGAAACCAGCGCCGATACGGGTCCACGTCATGCCTCCACCAGCGTGTTGCCGCCGGCTAACTGGCCCAGGATGCTGTCCATCTCCGGCGTATAGCCCAGCGCATCCAGCAAGCGCTGCTCCCACCGGCCCACCTGACCGCTCTCGATGGCCGAGATGTCGCGCACCGGGATGCCAGCCAGCTCGCTGAGATCAACCTGGCGCAGGTTCTTCGCCGTCCGCAGCAAACGGATCTTGGTTGGGGTATCCATGGAGTTCCTTTCTGCTACTAATCTTAGTAATTATAGCTAGGATTGGTAGCATATGTGATCAAAAAAAGAGTCGGTCAAAACTCTACATATCCTAGCGAGAAGGATAGCAGAATTGTAGCAGTTTGTCAAGTGGTTCGGGGTAGCAAAAGGAGAAAATATCGTGTATATTAAGGTTATGGTTGCCAAGACAAACAATGACAGCGACAAGCTTGCGCTCATCCCCCTGCGTGTTAGAGAAGCGCGTAAAGAGGCTGGATTGTCGCAAGAGGAATTGGGGAAGCGCCTGGGGTTGGCGCGCTCCGGCTATGGCCACTACGAAAGCGGCCGTCAGCCATTCACGATTGAGTTGCTGCTGCATCTCTCCCGCATCCTGGGCCGGCCGGTGGAATACTTCTTGGGGTTAGCCACCGGGCTGACGGGCCGGGAGGAGCGCGTGCTGACCCTCTTCCGGCTGGCCGAAGGCGCGGGCTACGGCGACGTGGTCATCGGCGCGCTGCACGCCATGGTCGCGCAGCTGCTACAGCCGCCCGGCGAGGTCGGTCAGGCGGTCCGCGACAAACCGTAGCAGGTCGGCCAGGGCGCGCAGCACCACGCCCTGGCCGGGTGGGTGCTTGGGCGTCGGTGGGGGCGGCACGTCAATCGGGAACGGTTTCCGCTTGCGCTTTTTGGGCTTGGTCATCGGCGCCTCGTGGAATAGAACAATTGTTCACATTCTACCAGCCTACACGCCAGGTGTCAACTTGCGCCGGCGTTACGGGTTGCCCACCTTGCCCAGGCTATAACATTACATAATCACAAGGGGCAATGACGCAGTCCTAACCCACGCGCCCAGCGGGGCGGGTCGGTCGCCTGCGCCGTTGTCCGCAACTAAAAACCCCACAGCCAACGCCAGCGCGCCACCGTGGGGCTTCCCCTTGCCAAAAGGCCAGCATAGTTCGGGTACGTGAGGTCGGAGGTTCAAATCCTCTCTCCCCGACTCTATACAACCAAAAGGCAACTCGGAACCCCACAGCGTGTACGCTGTGGGGTTCCGTGCTTACTACGACCGGTTTATATTACCACAAGGCGCACCCGACGCCAACTGCTTGCTCTCACGGCTGGTTGTCACCCGGGACGCGTCCAATTTACCCGCCAGGAGGACACCATGCGCTTCTCTGCCGCCCTCGAAGGCTATTGGCTGGCGCGCCGGCGTAACCTCAGCGCCAACACCGTGCGCGACTACACGCTGACTTTCACTCGCTTCCAGGAGTTCCTGGCCGCTGACCCGGAGTTGGTCGCTATCACCAGCGCCGATGTCAACCGTTTCCTCAACCATCTGCGCGCCGACCTGAACCACAGTCCGAAGACCGTTCTTAATTACTATGTCGGCTTATCTTCACTTTGGACCTGGGCCGAACGTGAACTGGGCGTGCCACACATCCTGCGCGGCCATGTCGAGCCGCCACGCGTCCGCCAGCCGCCGGTGCAGCCGTACACTGAAGCCGAGATCCGCCTGCTGCTCAGCGCGTGCCGCGAGACAGCCACCTGGGACACGCGCGGCGGCCACCAGGCGACTACTTTGCGCGCCACCGCCCTGCGTGACCGGGCCATTATGCTCACCCTGCTCGACACCGGCATCCGGGCCTCCGAGCTGTGTGCGCTGACCCTCGGTGATTACGACCGTAAGCGCGGCCAGATCATTATCCGCCATGGCAAGGGCGACAAGACGCGTCTGGTCTACGTCGGCGACGCGACGCGGCAGGCGATCTGGCGCTACCTGACGACCCGCAAAGACGCCACAAGCGCCGCCCCCTTGTTTGCTACCCGTGAGAACACCTTTCTTGACCGTTCCGCATTGCGCTGGATGATCGCCCGCGCCGGCAAACGCTGTGGCGTCGCGCAGGCCGGCGTGCATCGCTTCCGCCACACCTTCGCGATCAATTTCCTCCGTAACGGCGGCAATCTGCTCGCGCTGCAAGCGTTGCTCGGCCACGAACGCATGGACACCGTCAAACTCTATGCCAAGCAGGCGGAGGTTGATCTGGAATTCCAGCAGCGCAGCGCCTCGCCCGCCGACCGCTGGCGCCTGTAACTTTGCCTCGGCGCGGGGCGGATCGTAGCTATCACGATCCGCCCCGCGCAAACCCCACATACCCGCAAGGCAATTTATCTAATAACCATATTGAAATTATCTTTATGATATGTATAATACATATCATCACAAACACTTTTACCAAAGGGGCAGCCATGGCGTTAACCGTCAGTACAACGGAGATTTCCCGGAATTTCCGCGCCTACCTGGCCGAAGTGGAGGCCGGCCAGGTTGTCGTCATCACCCACTACAAGCGCCCGCGCGCGGTGCTGGCGCCCGCGGCGCGCTTGCTCGATCTGCTGTCCCCGCCAACGGTAAAAGAGAAAGGAGTGGAGCCACCGTCAACCGCTTAACGCGCGCTGGCCGGGCGTTCACCCCGGCCAGCGCAGGCTTGACAGGCAGCATTATACCAATCACGCCGGGGCTATTCTACCATGCTCCGGCCTCACACTCAAAGGAGCAAAGAACCCATGAAGAACATCTCCATCGTCGTGCCCGGCGCTGACGAAAGCGCCGACATCCACGACCTCCAGATCCAGCCCGGCACCACCGCCAGCGACGCGCTCGCCTCCATCAGCAAGCCGACCAATGCCTGGCAGTTGCAGCGCAAAGCCTCGGACGGCTTCCAGCCCATCGCGGGCCGGGAGGACATCTACACCACCTGCGCCGAAGGCGACAAGTTGTTCGCCGTCCCCAAAGACATCGTGGTCGGGTGAGCCGTGGCTCCTGCTAGTCCGGGCGAGGCGGTACTGCTGATCGGCATCTTTCTGCTGGTCGCGACCCTCGGCCTGCCTCTGCTCATCGCGCTGCTGAGTTGGGGTGTGGAGCGGATCGACTGCTACCGCGCCGCACGTGCCGCGGAACAACGCGCGGCCGCCCTGCGGCGCAGCAGCCAGACTGAGCCGGCCGTCGTGCGCGTTGCGCCGGCCGCACCACTCACCCCGCCGGCCGTGGTCGTGCGCAGCACGCGCCAGATCCCGCGGCCGGCCGACGTGCCGGCCGCGCCAACCGTGCGCCGCCATGCGCCGATCACGGTCCGGCCAGTCGCCAACCTCCCGCTGTGGCAAGAAAAGGGCTGGCGGCAGGCCCGCCCAGGCGTGATCATCGGCGAGTTCCAGGCCGCCGGCCGGCGCTGGCGGGGGCAGATCGAGATGCCCTACCGTGACGCGTATCAGGCATTCATCTGGCACCCGCCGCTCCGTGAACTGGACATGCACCCGCACCGGGCGTGTTTTCAGCGCAACGGCCACGGCCCCGATTGCTACCATGTCCACTATGGCTCAATGCCGTCATCGCTCGATCACGCCATCACCACGGTTGAGGCGGTGCTGGCTGAGGCTGTCACCCGCTACGGGAGAGGATCATGAATCCACTGGACACGATCTATTGGCTCAGCGGCCCAGCGCTATTCGCGCTGGGCACGGGGTTCGCTCTTTGCGTTTTCTTGGCTATCGCCTACGAACGCCGGCAGCAACGACGCCGCGCTGCTGCCGGGTCAGCCGTCTGCAGCAGCCACGCCGTACCCATCGCCTCGCGTGTTGTCCCGTTTGCTGACCTGCCGTTGGATGAGGCGTTCTACCTGGCGCTGGTGCCGGCGATCAGCCGCGCCACCCCGCCGGCGCAACAACCGACCGCAACGACCGACGGCACGGTCTACCGCATTTCATCCGCCACTCTGGCCGCGGCCTATCGCTACCTCACCCAACGCCTGCCAGATCAGGCCAACGCTGAGCCAGAATGGCTGCTGGCCATCTCGGGCCTCAAGCTGCCCACCGGCGAGCGCACGCTGGAGACGCTCATCGAAATCCAACTGCGCGCCCAAGACCCCGTGCGCGCCGCGTTCGACATGCGCGCCTTCACCGCGGCAGCAGTCACCCTGACCACCCATGGCCAGGCTCTGCACGCGATTTTCCACTCGCACCGCTTCGCCGGCCCGCCCAGCCCGTCCGGGGTGGATCTAGCCCTACAGCGGCAATTGGACGTCGCTTATCCGGCGATCCAGGCCATCTTCAGCGAGGACGGCTATGTGCGCTTTTTCGGCGGCGCGCAGCCGTGGCAGGTCACCGTCCACGGCCGCGGCGTCGAGCGGATCGCCGCCGACCTTTACCGCATCACCGAGCGCGCGGTGCTGCCCACGCCAGCGGTGCGCCCATGACCGCGACCACCGCCGCCGTCCATCTGCTGACCCGTCCCATCCGACCGGCCGCACCGGGTGAAGATGGCGTGTTCGATCGCTTCGACCGCATCCCCGGCGCCGATCATGCCGCCCTGCGTGCCGCCTCGGTCGTGCTCATCGGCGCCGGCGGTCTGGGCAGCGAGGTCGGCCATGGCTTGGTGCGGAAGGGGATTGGCCGCCTGCTCATCGTGGACTTCGACCGCGTCGAGCTGTCCAATTTGGCGCGCCAGGCGTTCAGCGCCGCCGACGTGGGCGAATACAAGGCGCTGGCCCTGGCGCGCAACCTGGCGCAGCAAGCCACCGGCCGCACGCATATTGACGGCTATCCGTTGGCCTTCCAGCAGGCGTTGCAAGTCGCCAACCTGGCGCGCACCGTGGCGATCTGCGGCGTGGACAACAACGCCACCCGCATTGACGCGGCGCGCTACTTCCAGGCGCTCGGCATCCCGGTCATCTTCCTGGCCGTGGATGCGGCCGCGCAGCGCGGCTACTGCTACGTGCAGACGAGCCGGCCCGGCGCGCCGTGTTTTCTCTGCCTGTTCCCCGACGCCGGCGCCGACCGCACCGTCAACGGCTGCTCTGGCGCCAGCATCGAGATTCTCAAGGTGGTGGCTGGCCTGGCGCTGTACGCCGTGGACAGCCTGGTCATGGCCCGGCCGCGCGCCTGGACGTACAAGGATGTCTATCTGGACGGCGGGCAGGACGGCGGTCGGGTCATCGCCCCGCGCGCCGGTTGTCCCATTTGTGGCGGTGGTGCGCATGGCTGAGTTGGGTTTTGATCGCATCCTGTTTGCGCTGCTGGTTTCCGGCGCTATCGCAGCGCTCGGTTGGTGGCTGGATCAGCGCGCAGCCCGGAGGCAGCAGTGAAACGCAACCTGGCGTTCTGGATTGCGGCGGCGGCGCTGCTGGTGAGCGCCCCGCGGTTGGCTGTGACCTTCGTCATGGCCGATGGGGTGACGCTGGCGCCAACAGTGGCGGTGGCCGTGTTTGCGGGCACGGGGATCGCCTCGGGGCTGGTGCTCACCGGCGGCAACGTCTACATCGCGCACGCGCTGGCCGAGCATTGGCGGCGGCGCGGCGGGTTGTGGACGGTGCTGCTGGTCGCCTGGCTGCTCTTCCTGGTTTTTGCCGTCTGGCTGATTGCGCCGCTCCTGGTCTACGGCTTGGGCCACAGCGCGCTGGCCGAGGTGCTGGGCAGCGCCGGGCAGCGCTGGGCCTGGGCGGTCACTGCGGCGCTCAGCGTGGAGTTGCTCGCTGCCGCAGCGATGGCCGCCAGCGTGCTCAGCGGCGAGCCAACGCAGACCGCGCCGCAGAAGCGCACCCGCAGCGTCGCTGATGCGCTGACACAGCGCATCGTACGGACGCTCGACCGCGACGTCAGCGCCGCACCCACCGCAGCCAGCGCCGCAGTGCTCGTGACCAGCGCCGCACCCACCGCGCTATCTGCGCCTGCACCAACGCCGCCTGCGTTTGCCTGTCCGACCTGCCCGCGTACCTTTAGCTCGCAGCAGGCGCTCGCCGGCCACCAACGTCATTGTCGCAGCGCCCAGGAAGGGCCTGGAGGTCAACCATGACAACCGACACCTGCGCATTAATCATCGGCGTCTTAGTCGGTATGTTCGGCTCGATTCCAATCACTCTGCTAACCATCTACTGCCTTGTACGCTTGCTTCAGGCGCGCGGCTACCGTCTGCGCAAGGTGGTTGGCTAACATGCGCCGCACTATCTTCATGTATGAAGAATTAGACGCCCTGTTGCGCACCCTGGCGTTTATGGCGCCGACCGACGCACGCCGGCCCGGCTATCTGCTGGCGTTGAATGCTGTGGCTATGGGGTTGGATCTGCCGGTGGTGGAACCACTGGAACCACTGGAACCACCGCCGCCCGCCAGCCCGCTGGTGCAGGTAAAAGCGCGGCGTAATCAGCCAGCAGCAGTTGACGTCAGTCTATTTGCCGAGCCGCCCAATTCGCCGCGCTGGCGCGCAGAAGCGGAAGCCACATGAATCGTGCCGCGACAGCCGTCCTCATCATCCTCGGCCTCGGCTGCCTGGCCGTGCTCGTCACCTTCGGCCTGGCCGTCGCCGATCTGCGCGGCGACCACGTGACGCGCGAGCTGTGGACCTGGACCGGTCGGGTTTGGACGGCGGCCTGCGGCGTCATTCCGCTGGCGCTCATGGCGCTGCTGGCCGGCGGCGTCTATCTGGTGCTGCGCCACGGCGCGACCTACGCCCGCACCCATGCCCCGCTGGTCTACCACCAGCACGGCTTGCTGCCGGCCGTCGCGGATGCTGGCGTGCGCGTCATCGCCGACCACCGCAACGAGCGCGCCGAGGTGGCGCAGGCCATCTTTGACGGCCACGTGGACCGCGCCAACACCGGCGGTGTGCGCGCGTTGCTCAACCCGCCGGCGGGCGAGGCTGTGCTGCCCGATCCTGAGCTGAACCTACCCAACCAGGTGGACATCTTCACCGCCCCCCTGCCCGCTCGCCCCGCGCTGCTCCTGGGCCACGGCCCGCAGGGGCCCATCACCCTCGACCTGGACGAGGGCGGCCACGTGCTGGTGGGCGGCTCGCCGCGCACCGGCAAGACCAACCTGCTGGCGGCCATTGTCGCCCTGGCCGCGCGGCAGTCCCCGCGTGGCGAAACGGTACAGGTTGCGCTGTGCGACCTCAAGCGCATTGACTTTGCCCTGCTGCCCGGCGACCTGGCGCTGCTGCGCTGGCCGGTGGCGACCACCATCCCGGACGCGCTGGCCATGGTGCGCGCCGTGGAGGTCGAGTTGGATCGCCGCCTCGCCCTGCTGGCCGCGGCCCACGTGCGCACCGTCGGCGATTATAACCGCCGCGGCGGGGAGCGCCTGCCATATCTCCTGCAGGTCGTGGACGAGATCGGCGAGCTGAGCGCCCATCCTGACCGAGACGTGCGTGACGCGTTCACTACATCCGTCCAGCGTGTCGGGCAGCTCGGTTCCGCGGCCGGCATCATGCAAGTCCTCGCCACGCAGCGGCCCAGCGCCAAAGTTATCACGCGCGCCATCACCGGTATCTGTGATACGCGCATCGCGCTGAAGGTGGCGACGATGATCGAATCGCAACTGATCCTCGACGCGCCCGGCGCCGAGAGCCTGCCCGCCGTGCGTGGCCGCGCGCTCATGCGTGTCGGCGGCGACATCGTGCCGGCGCAGACGTATTATGCTGGCCTGCGCGACGGCCGCTTCGACCGTTTGCTGCAGAGTCTGCCGCGCACCTTGCGCTTATCAGCGGATGCTGAGGCGGACGGCATTGGCCCGGACGATGCGCCCTCCACGCCGGCGCTCCAGACAGCGGTACGAACTGCGGTACAGTACCCGGTACACGCCGCACAGGGGGGGGGAACGGCGTTTTCGACGGCTATGCCCCCGGTACCCGGTACTGTACCGACCCCGGTACCGCGCCGCCCGGTGCCAGCCGGCGTGCCCGACGAAGCGCTGATGCAGGAGATCTACGCCGCCTGGCGGCGCAACGGGGGCAATCTCAACGCCGCGCAGCGGGAGATCTTTCAGTACGACGACGGCGCCGGGCACGGCGGGCGGGCCTACAAGGTCTCGGCCTACGCCGTCAACCTCATGCTGCGCCGGCGTGGCCAGCCGCCGCGCTACAAGGACCCGCAACTATGACCTACGTCATCTTCACGCCCCCGCTGACGCAGACCATGGCGGCCGCCCTGGGCGCGGCGCTCGCCCGCTACGCGCTGCACACCGAGCACCTGGAACTCTACCACGTTTACCAGGATGGCACGCGCCGGCTCGATCAGCCATTGCGTGAGACGACTATGCAGGTCGCCGGGGCCTCGGTCGGCGGCACAGGCCTAGGCTGCCTGCTGGCGCCGCTGGCCGCCCCCATCGCCCCACTGCTGGCCGCGTTCGGCCTGCCGCACCTGCTGGCCTGGCTGGCCACGTTTGGGCGGTCGGTGCGCAATCTGTATGAGTGCAATCGGCGCGCCGGCGACCCGCGCGCCGTCTCCGGCGAGGTGCGCATCACGTTCCGCTCCGTGGCGGCCCGGCGCGCCGGCTGGCTGGAATATCTGCTCGGCGCTTTCTGCCAGCTTCACGGCTGGATCCTCACCAATCCCCGCCACCCGGCCCAAGTGCGCGCCGGCGCAGCCTATGCGCAGTGCACGCACGGCCTGCCCCCAGCCTGGCAGGAGCGGCGGCCATGATGCTGCGGCTCTGGCTGGCCATTGATCGCATCCTCTCCCGGCTCCTGCGCCGGCCGCCGCTGCGGGCGGTGCGCGTCAATGGCCGGGTGCGTCTATGGCGTTGATGACGCCAAAATGGTAGAATTGGGATTGGAACGGGCCACATCAAAACAGGACAAGGGAGAGAGATGAAAAATACCGCTGACGGTCGTTTTTTCTGCGAACCGGGCGAAGTACTTCTGGGTGCCACTTTGCAAGACAAAGTCGTCTACGTGGTTGTACCAGATTGGTGGCACAGCAGCAGACAAAAGGTCGGCCACAGCATCGAGGACATGGTGCACGAATGGCTGCAAGATCATGAGCCTTTCACATTTGCGCCATTTGCCTACGGAGAGCAAAGTTGAACGACCTGACTTTCACACTTGATCTTGATGTATCAAGCGCGCCGGAACTGCTGCAAATGGCCCGCCAAAACATGGTGTTCATGGGCGTGGCGACAGCCGTCGGCTTCCTGGCCTCGCCGTCGGTGCAGGCCATCGCAGCCGAGGAGCAGGAATACGCGGGGTACATCAGTCGTTTGGCAGCCGCCTACAACCTCGACTACGACGCGGCCCGTGATCGCTTTCGGGCCTACTGCGTGCGCCGGCCGTCAAGCTGGCATGAGTGCTGGCATGAGATAATGAGCGGTAAATCCGACTGGTGAATCGCCGAGGCTTGGAGGGGTGTGGCCGCAATCGGCCCCAGAAAACTGGGAGGTGTGGGCATAGCGCGCCAATGGCTTCAGCCCTTTGCGCAAATCAATCATGCCTTTTGCGCCAATCACCGGTCGCACTTGCGCCAGTAACGGTCGGCGAATGCTGCCCAATTGTCTCGCCCAGCGTGCCCGTTGGCCGCCAGAGCTGCGCCGCTGATCCCACCAGCGACGATCAACAATCCCCAGTCACCGCCGATTGCTCCCTGATTGAACGCGCACCCCTGTGTGTTTTTTGCCCGGTTAGCGCCTTGTCCACTAACTTGCCCGGTTAGCGCCTGGCCGGGGCTTCTGCCCGCTGCGCCTGCACCCACTTGGCTCAACGCTTGTAGTTCGCCTATAATGGCGCCGGGAGGCCTGTCATGCGTACTGTCGCTGCATGTGTTCTTACCGTGTTCCTCGTTGCCTGCGCAACTCCTGCGCGGCCGATCGGCGCAGCGTTGGCGCAGGGCATCCACTATCTGCAAGCGCAATACAATCCCGCAATCGGTTTACTGCGTGAATCGCCCCAAACGCAGCCGCATCGTTACTGGTTGGCCACCGATAACCTGCTGGCGCTCTATGCCTTGCGCTGCGCCGGCGCGCCGGCGCCCGCCGCAGACATCCAGGCCACCTATCAGCGGTTTGGCGCACCCCGTCATGGCCTCAGCGAGATTCTCGACCGCCAGCCCGTTGCCTGGCCACCACGCACGCCAGTACAGACCCGGGTTGTCGCTTACGGCGCCGAAGAGGTCTGGCTCGAACAACGGGTGGGCGATGCGTACATGACCGACTGGGCACAATATGCTGACCTGGCCCTGGGGTACGCGTTGCGCCTGCATCAGGCTGGCGACCGCGCGGCCGCACGCCGCGCCTTCACAACTGCATTGGCGCTGTGGGACGGGATCGGCTTCGTCGACGCGGCTTATCAGGCCGACGGCGTGTACGCGACCTATAAACTGGCGCTGGCTGTGTACACGGCGCATAGACTCGAGCAACCTATCCCGCCCGCCATCCTGGCTGCGCTGCTGACCAAGCAGGCGCCGGCCGCGGCAACCTGCGGCACGGCGCCGTGCGCCGGCGGGTTTTACACGCTCTACGATGCGACCGGTATGGTCAGGGGTGACACCAATACCGAAACGACCGCTTATGCGGTGCTGGCGCTCTGCGCTGTGGAGGAGCCGTGAGCTGGGATTTCCTCGGTTTGTTTCTTGCGGGCGTGATCTTGATCAGCATTAAGGCTGGCCTTTTGTGGTTGATGCGCTGGGGCGGCTTTGGCCGCAGCTGGGGCGTCGTGTTGCTAGGTGGCGCGCTGACGTTGGGCATCGGCGCAGTGGCGCTGCTGGGCGCGCCCAAGCCGCTGTTTGCCGTGCTGCGCGGCGTCAGCCGGGCAGTGGATGTACCCGGCCTGGTCTCCGGTCTGCCCGACCTCATCGCCGCCCTGGTGCTCGGCAACTTGCTTAGCACTGTGGGCGACACAGGTGCGTTGTTGCTGCTCGGCCCTAGGGGGTGGCGCACGCCGGTCAAGGCGTTGTTTGTCAACGGCGTCTTGTGCGTGCTGTTGCTCGTTTTGCTGCTGCTGCTGACGACGCCTTTTTAGTCCTACCGCGCTCACCTCTGGCTGTCCGGCGCCGCGCCAGCTAACGCCGACAACGCGGCCGGTAAATTGTCAACGGCCAGGTAGGCCCTGGCTGTGGCGGCCAGGCGCGCCAGCTCCGCCCGCGTCGCTTCATCCAGCGCGGGGCGGCGCACCGCCGGTGTAAAACTGCGCATCTGCCGCAAGGAGCGTGTTACAGATGGCTTTGCTTTCATTTCGCCAGGACTTCCGTCAGATGCACCACCGCGGTCGTGAGCGACCGCAGCGCCTCATCATGGCGCCCGCTGATTTGAGTCAGCGCGCCCGCCAATTGCGTGAAAGACTGGCGCATCTCACCGCGCAAGTCAATCTGTTCCCGTTGGATCCGGCGTAGGGCCGCCAGCACCGGATCGCTGACCGGCTCTGCCTCCTCGTCCGGCAGCAGATGGATCAGGGCCGCCCCGGCCGGGGACATGCGCGACCGGCCAAATGCTACGGCTTCCGCCGGCCGCGCGCCGCGCGCCAGTGCGCCGTAGAACTCGCGGGTGAATTGGCGCGCATCGTCGTTGTCTATCTCGCCGGACGTGCAGATCACCTGCGGCACGCCCGAGATCAGCAGCCCGGCGGCAAAGGGCCGGGAATTGCACGTCATGGCGATGACCAACCCCACTTGGTGCTGACTGAGCAGGCGCGCCAACTCGTGCCACGACACGCACTCTTTGGTCAGGCGCACGGACTCGCAATCGCCGTGAGTGATGAGGTGCAGGATGCTGTAGTTGCCGTCCCGCAACGCATCGGCCAGGCTGTGGCGGCCTGTCAGCGGCACCGTGCCGATCAGGGCGTCCACGTGGATGCCGGCCAATTCCTCGCGCATGAACGCCAGCTCGCCATCCTCCGCCGTGGCCTGTAGCGGAATGAACCCCGGCGTGTCCGGCGCCAACACCAGCGCCCGCGGCCCGCCAATCCCGTTTTTACAGATCTGAATCAACATGCCCTAACTCTTGCTGCGTTGCTGCGTGTCGGCCTTGTATCAGGCACGTCCAAAATAGAAACTGTCGCCGTAGATATCTACAGTCGTGTTACCCGGGCAACGGAACATCACATCGGCCCGAATCGCGCCCACTGGCGCCAACAGAACCCCGCTCAGCTCCGTCCAATCAGCATATGCGTCGCTCAGCGCAATATTCTGTTCACCCAGGAAGACGGAACCGCCGGCATCGGCCCACCAGCGCACTGTCAGGAAGCATTCACCGCCCCCTTGACCTTTGAAGTAGCCGCGTAGCCGATAGTTTTCGCCACCGCTGACTTCGCACAGGCTGCTGCGCCAATCGCCAGTCGCCCCGCTTGGATTGAGGCGCAAGCTTTTTGTTCCAGCGTGCGCCTCAGCAGCCGACCGCGTCGCGTTGCTGGCCGACCAGGCCCAACTGTCTGGCCAGTCGCCCTCGGCTGGCTCCTCCACCGATGGATTTGGTATCAGGTTGGGCGGTTGCAGCACGGTGGCTACGCCGCCGACAAGTTTTTGCATAGTGCTACTCCACGTAATAGACGATCACGCCCCTGACCTGCACTGCGGCCGACAAATGGAGCACCAACGCTGTGGACTCACTGGTCTCGAGCCAATGCTGCCCGGGCGGCGCTGGCGGCAGGATGAAGCCGTTACCCTTCGCCCCCATTGGCAGCGCGCCGGTCAGATCCGCGCCGCCGGCGCCGTTGGTGAACTTAACGTTAACATCGGCGTTCGCCATCAGTAGACACGCCAGCACTTTAATGGCCTGGCCCTGTACCGCCGCGAGTACGACATTGTTGCCGTTGGTGGCTGCACTGATGGCAGCCCGACACACCTCAATCATGAGACCCCCTTTCTGTTGTTTGTCCGGGGCGGCCGGTGAGCCGCCCCGGAACCTGTTTTATGGTGTTAGCGTACAGCTGTTTTGGACAGCCACGCGCAGCGCTTCAGTCGGCAAGAAATCGTAGTTCTCCGTATCACTCACCACGACCCATGACTCAGTCGCGCGGTCAAAACGGTACAGGGTACGACTGCCGCAACCGTTTTGGGTCAACCTCTCGTGTAGTTGCTTCGTGTTCAACCAGCGTCGGTTGTTCGAGGTGACGTAAGGCACACCGATGAATTCCGAGAAGTAGCTGCCCTGCAAATCAACCCCAACGCTGGCCCCGATACCGTTACCAGGAGGCCGATATGTGCTGGCCGAGTTCGTCCACACGATGACACCGCGACCAGGGGTAATCGAGAAATTCGTGCCCGCGGCGCAGTAGCTTCCGTTCCACCAGTCGCAGTAGTAATACGACCCGTTATCGTAGGTCTCTACCTTGTACGCTGTCCCTCCCTGATTCCGAATGACCGCCATCAACGAAGCCGCAGTCTGGTAGGCGGGAGAGCCTGCCACATGAACAGTGATGGCGTTCTTGCCGCTGTAAAGGCGGATGTCGCGCCGCGGGATCATATTCAGCGGATCGGTCGCGCGTGTGAAACCCCAGCGAAAGTAGTTATAGACCCGCAACGCCTGCTCGTAAGTCAGGGTTGTTTCGGCATTGCTGAGGGCTACGCCCTCCACCTCGTGCGGCATACCCAGGATGTCCAGTACATCTTGGATGAACGTCCTGGGAGGCATAGCGTAAGGATAGCTACCGCCCGGATGCCAGCCCGCCAGCGCCGCGCCGTGGTAGTTTGGCCTGATAACATACCCATCTTCTTGTGTTTCGCATAGATAGTTGGTATAAGGCGCCGAACCACATTGGATCCCGAGTAAGACAGTAGCGGCCTGGTCTGCATAGTTCCGGCTAATCTCGTCGCCAAACTTGTACCCCAGGATCGTCTCCAAGACCAAGAAAATGTTCGTCCGCACCCCTGAGGCATACGCTGAGTCTTTCAGGTACGCCGGCAGACCGTAGCCGTTCCACTTGCTTTCCAACCACCGCGCCATCACGCGCGGCGAGACTACCGACCCCAGGCCGTTGAAGATATTGGGGTTGGTGTAGTAGTAGTCTGGGTGGCCGTACTTGTTCAGGATGTGAATTGCCTGCAACGCTGTGGCAAGATAGTCAGCACGACTGACGAGGATGTAGGCCGTCCGGTTCAGACACACCTTGCTTTCATAGCCGTAGTAGGTAAAGTACTTTGTCCCGTTGTATTGGTTCACGCCCCACGGGTGGGGGTTGTTGATGCCGCCCCACCCTGTAACCAGATCGCAGTCGTAGTACGTGGCGTTCTGGAAAACATAATCGTCAGGCCGATCCGCGCCCACGCCATAAATGGGATCATACAAGTCCCACGTATACCCCAGGTTGTCCCCTGTCTTGCCCGCCGTGGGCGCTCGATAGTGGTTGCCCAGGGCATGAAAGGCGTTCCGCGCCATTTGCTGGCCGTGCTTCACTGTGTAGCGATGCGCCGGTAGTTTGCCGCCATTTTCAAAGACGCG
>DAOUAT010000101.1:0-7443 GCA_034433275.1 Anaerolineae bacterium | reverse complement strand
CCGCCGCGTCGGGTTCGCACACGTACACATCTTCCCCTATTCGGCCCGCGCGGGCGCCCCGGCCGCGCACTTCAGCGGTCAGGTGCCAGAGGTCGAGCGTAAGCGCCGGGTGCGGGTTCTGGCAGCGCTGGATGCCGAGCTGGGCCAGGCAGTGCGGGCGGGGTTCGTTGGGGATATACGGCCCGTGCTGTGGGAAAATCGGGTGGACGGGGATCAGCCTGTGGTGTGGTCTGGCCTGACGGATAACTATTTGCGCGTGCTTGCGCCGGCGTCTGCTGACCCGGATCTGCACAACTGCATCACGCCCGTGCGTCTGTTGCGGCTGGAAGGCGATACGCTCTGGGGCGAGTTGGTGCGGACCTGACAGGGGGCAAGGCGTCGTTTGACGCGCCCGGGGCTGTCAGTCGGAAGCGAGGGTTCCCCAGTCTGCGAGGGCGTCAGGGGCGGGCGGCTATGGAAATCTGTCACTTTGAAACGGAGAGAACACGATGACACTTGAAGAACGTTTGGACGCCGATCTCAAAGACGCCATGCGCAGCGGCGATACGGTCCGCAAGTTGGCGATCCGGGCTGTGAAGACGGCCATCACCGAGGCGAAGGTCTCAGGTGCGCAGCAGCGCACCCTATCCGATGACGATGTGCTCAAGATCATCGCCCGGCAGGTGAAGCAGCGCCGCGACAGCGTGGCTGAATTTGCCAAAGGCAACCGCACGGATCTGATCCAGGTGGAGGAAGCGGAGATCGCGGTGCTGGAGGTGTATCTCCCGCGGCAGCTCGACGAGGCGGTGGTGCGTCAGCGCGCCCAGGCGGTCATCGCTGAGTTGGGCGTGACCGACATTAAGGGGCTTGGCCCGGTGATGAAACGGCTGACGGCTGACCTGCGCGGGCAGGCCGACGGTCAGGTCATCAACCGCGTCGTGCGCGAGCTGCTGGCCTGATAGCCGAACGAAGGGCCAGAGCATGAACGACGCGCCCGGCGCACCGCCCCCTTTACGCCTTCGCCGGCCAATCCAATCGCAGGATATCCCCTGGCCGACAAGGCTGCGGGCCGTCGCCATCTGGCTGGCGGCGGTCGCGGTGACCGTAGCCATCCTGGTGATGCGCCTGCCTTTCGCTGGCCAGGTGACCCTCCAGGTGGGTGAAGTGGCCCCGCGTGATATCGTTGCGCCCCGGCAGATCACCTATGTCAGCGAGAGCCTCACGGAACAACGCCGGGCGGCGGCCGCCAACGCCGTCGGAGAAGTGTACGATCCACCCCAGGCGCGCGTCGGCCGGCAACAACTGACCCTCGTCGGTCAAATCCTGGATTATATCGCCAGTGTGCGCAGCGACAGCTTCGCCGATCCCCAACTTAAGGCCGCTTATGTCGGCGCGATCCCGGCGCTCGATTTGCCGCAGAACGTGACCCAACGGATCGTGACGTTGCCCGGCCCGGCCTGGGAGCGGGTGGCGGCCGAGATCCAGGTCGTGCTCGAGCGCGCCATGCGCGAGGAGATACGTGAGAACGCCCTGGCCGACGAGCGGCGCAAGGTGGCCGCGCGTGTGCGGCTCGATTTGGGCGACGAGGACGCGGCCCTCGTTACCGCCATCGTGCAGGATTTGCTGGCGCCGAATAGCTTCTTCAACGCCGAGCGGACTGAGCAGCGACGCCAGGCCGCGCGGGAAGCCACCGAGCCGGTGACCAACTCTGTGGAACGCAATGAGACCATCCTGCGCGCGGGCGATCTCGTCACGGCCCTGGATATCGAGGTATTGAAGGCATTGGGGCTGCAGCAGGCCACCTGGTCGTGGACCGAGCTGAGCAGCGCCGCCGGGTTCGTCCTGTTGTTGGGGCTCATCCTGCTCTATTACCTGTGGCGCCAGGAACCGCAACTGTGGTTCAAGCCCACCGAACTGCTAATTGCGGCCCTGGTCATCGTGCTGGCGGTGTTGACTGCCAAGATCATGCTTCCCGCACGGGCGTTGCTGCCCTATCTTTATCCTTACGCCGCACTGTCTATCATCCTTGCACTGGTGATCAACTTGCGGGTTGGGTTGGTAGTCGCCGGCCTGTCTGTGCTGGTCATCGGCTGGCTGACCGGGGGCGATCTGGAGGTGATGGCTTATGGCCTGGCGGGTATGCTGGTCGGCGCGTTGAAGCTGCGGCGGGGCGACCACTTGGCCAACTTCGCCTGGGCAGCGCTCTACATCACGGTGGCCGATTTGCTGGTCGTGTTCGCATTTCGGTTGATGGGCGGCGCCTGGGATGTGCGTGGTTTGTTGGAACTGACCGCCGCGGCTATCGTCAACAGCCTGATCGCCATCACGGTGACGATGTTGGCGCTCTACCTCATCGGCGCTCTGTTCGGTGTGACGACTCCCTTGCAATTGCTGGAGATTTCGCGGCCCACCCATCCGCTGCTGCGCCAGCTCCTGCTGAAGGCGCCCGGCACCTATCACCACACCCTGCTGGTGAGCAACATGGCCGAGCGCGCGGCCGAGGCTATCGGCGCGGATGCCTTGCTGACGCGCGTCGGCGCCTATTACCACGATGTCGGCAAGACCATCCGGCCCTACTTCTTCGTCGAGAACCGCACTGAAAACCTGGATCCCCACGCCCGGCTCGACCCGTATACCAGCGCCCAGATCATCGTGACCCACGTGAAAGATGGCATGGACCTGGCGCGCAAGTATCGGCTGCCCCGCCGGGTGATTGATTTCATCCCGGAGCACCAGGGGACGCTGCTGGTCTCCTATTTCTATCATCAGGCGGTGCAACAGGCCGGCTCGCCCGAGGCCGTGGATAAGGCGCAGTTCAGCTATCCCGGCCCTAAACCTCAGAGCCGGGAGACCGCGATCACCATGCTGGCCGACGGCGCGGAAGCCACCGTGCGCGCCAAACATCCCGCCTCCATTGAGGAGATGGACCGCATCGTCGGCGAGAGCATCCAGAGCCGGCTGCTGTCGGGCCAGCTCGATGAGTGCCCGTTGACCATCGCTGACTTGAGCGCTGTGCGCCGCGCGTTCGTAGATGTGTTGCGCGGCCTGCACCACCCGCGCATCAACTATCCGGCCGACGTGGCCAAGGCGCAGCCCGCCGCGTCTGTGAGTGTTTTGGCCGCACAGCCCGAAGTCGTCAAGAAACCCGCCCAGGAGCCACCCGATGTCCCCAAACCTTCCGGCAGCCAACCTGCCTTTTGAACCGTCCACGGAAGATAAGATCGTTGTTGAGATCGCAGAACCCTACCTGGCCGAGGTGGACGCTGGCGACCTGGCCCGCGTCCTGGCGCTGGCGTTAGTCGCTGAGGGCTATCCCGAAGGGGAGCTTACCCTGGTGATCACGACCGACGAGGAGGTGGCCGAGCTCAACCAGCAGTATCGCGGGGTGGATGGGCCCACCGACGTGCTCTCGTTTCCCGCGCAGGAGCCCACGCCGGGGTTCGTCAGCGCGCCCGAGATGGCGGCCTACCTGGGTGACGTCGTCATCGCGCTCCCCTACACGCGCCGCCAGGCGGCCGAGCTGGGGCGCCCCCTGCGCGATGAGCTGCGCCTGCTGGCCGTACACGGCGCCCTCCATCTGCTGGGTTACGATCACGCCGATCCAGCGGAAGAGGCGGCCATGTGGGCGCGGCAGGACGCGATCCTGGCCGCGGTCGCCGGCTGAGCCCAGGGCATGAGAGCATTCCTGCGCAGTTTCGTGTTCGCCTTCCAGGGGATCGCCTATGTGCTGCGCACGCAGCGCAACGCGCGCGTGCATGCGTTGGCCGCTGCCCTGGTGCTGGCCGCGGGCCTCTATTTCCGGGTGACGGCTGTCGAGTGGGCCGTGCTGAGCCTGACCATCGGCGCGGTCTTCAGCACCGAGATGGTGAACACGGTGACGGAACTGGCGGTGGATCAGCTGACGCAGCGCCGGCATCCCCTGGCCAAAGCGGCGAAAGACGTTGGCGCCGGCGCAGTGTTGGTCGCGGCCATCGCGGCCATCGGCGTTGGCCTGGCGATCTTCGGCCCGCGGGTGTGGGGCCTGCTGTCGGGGAAGTAAGACAAAATGAGAGAGGTTTAGCGTACACATGAACAACGCGAAGGCGATGACCCGGCGCGAGCGGCTCATAGCAACTTTTGCCGGACAGGCCGTGGACCGGCCTGCGGTGGCGCTGTGGCGGCACTTTCCAGGCGATGACCAACGGCCGGACGACCTGGCTGGCGCAACGCTGCAGTGGCAGGCGCAGTACGACTGGGACTTCATCAAGGTGTCGCCAGCCAGCAGCTTCTGCCTGGTGGATTGGGGCGCGGAGGATCGCTGGGTGGGCGGCGACGAAGGCAACCGCGAGTACACGCGCCGCGTCATCCGCCGGCCGGAGGATTGGGCCGCGCTGCCCGAGCTCGACCCGCACGCCGGCCGGCTGGCGGATCAACTGCGCGCCCTGGCGCTGATCCGCGACAGCGTGGGCCAGGATATCCCGTTCATCCAGACCATCTTCAGCCCCCTGGCCCAAGCCAAGAACCTGGCCGGCCAGACGAACCTGCTGGTCCACATGCGCCAGGCCCCCGCAGCGGTCCACGCCGGCCTGGAGACGATCACCCGGAGCACGATTCGTTTCATCGAGACGTGCCAACCGCTGGGCATCGCCGGCATCTACTACGCGGTGCAACTGGCCAACTACAGCCTGCTGAGCGAGGCGGAGTACTGCGTGTTCGGGGCGATTTATGACCGCCGCATCCTCGACGCGGCGGCCGCGGCCGGTCTGTGGTTCAACATGGCGCACCTGCACGGCCCGGCCGGCATGTTCGACGTGGTGGCCGATTACCCCGTCCAGGCGCTCAACTGGCACGACCGCGAATCGGGGCCCAGCCTGGGCGAGGGCCTGCGCCGCTATCCTGGCGCCGTGTGCGGCGGGCTGGAGCACTGGGACGACCTGCTGCGCGGCGACCCGGCCCAGGTGCGCGCCCGCGTGGCCGACGCCATCGCGCAGACCGGCGGCCGCCGCCTGATCGTCGCCTCCGGCTGCGTTGCGCCCGTCAACGCGCCATTCTCGAATCTGCGGGCGGTTCGTGCAGCGGTGGAGCGTGGTGCGTGAGGCGTGCTGCGTTGATTCGCCATTCGCCATTCGTCATTCGCCATTCGCCATTCGTCAGCCATGACCTACACCTACTGCCCCCACTGCGGCGCGCCGCTGGCTCAAGGCGTCAAGTTCGGCCGGGTGCGCCGGGCGTGCCGATATTGCGGCTTCATTCACTTTGACGACCCCAAGGTGGCCGTGGCCGCGTTGGTGAGCGACGGCGCGCGCGTGCTCTTGGTGCGCCGCGGGGTCGTGCCGCGCATCGGCTACTGGGCGCTGCCCGCGGGCTACATGGACGCCGACGAGTTGCCCGAGGAGGCGTTGGCGCGCGAGATCGCGGAGGAAACGGGGGTCACGGTGCGGGTGCTCGGGCTCCAGGCCGTCGCGCCGCTGGCCGGCTGGAGTCAGCGCCGAGGCATCCTGCTGCTCTACCGCGCCGAACCGGTGGGCGGCGTCCCAGCCCCGGCCGACGACGTCAGCGAGGTGGCCTGGTTCGCGGCCGATGACATCCCCTGGGAGGCGCTGGCGTTCGCGTCTACGGCGGACTTCCTGCACGCGTGGGTCACCGGGCAGCCCGGCGACGCGCGGCCCGTCACGGACTCCACATGAACAGGGGCCAGTAGTAAACGTACCCAGGCTGCACGCAGAAGCGCACCTCATCAATCCAGAAGCTGGTTGCCGCGCTGTCCGCGTCGTTGACCGCAGTAAACACCAGGTTGACGTCCCCCGCGTCCCTCAGCGGAGCCAACTCGACCCGGCCCATGCGATACAGGTAGCGATCCCAGGGCAGCCCGCTCCTGGAGGTGTCGGCTGTGTTGCCCGTGCGCAGCAGCGACGAAATAACGCGCCCGTCCGCCGTGCGGAACTCCGTAGTGAGCCAGTCATCGTACGGAAAGCTCGGCGTGACGCCCCGGCCCCAATCGCTGGTTTCGATGCGATAGGCGAACCACAGCGTGCCTGCCAACGGGACGGGTGGCCAGGCCGGCAGCGTGAGGGTGCGGGTGACAGCCGCGCGCGCGTTCGGGCCGCCTGCCAGCTTCAGAGCCTGGGTCCCGATATAGGTCTGGGTCGCATCCACGGCTGCGCTGCCGCTCAGTTGCCAGCCGCCTGCGCCCGTCTCAAAGCCGCCATCCGGGATCAGCTCCCGGCAGCCGGCCGGCCACGTGGCCAACGGCGGCCCCGGTTCAGGCGTCGGCTCCGGCGTTTTATCGGGCGGAGTCGCGGTCAAGGCCTTGCGTGCGTTGATGCGGCCATGGCCAAACGCGTTGTCCCAGCCATACGCGCCCAGGTCATCGGCGTTCTTCTCGATCAACGCACGCACGGCCGCGGGTGTCAGGGTGGGGTTGCGCGAAAGGATGAGCGCGGCCAGGCCGGACACATGGGGGGCCGCCATGCTGGTGCCGCTCATGAACGCATAGCCCCCGCCGCGATAGGTGGAATAGATCGAAACGCCCGGCGCGGCTACGTCAACGAAGGTGCCTCGAGTGGAAAAGCTGGCCAAGACATCCTCTTTGCTGGTGGCGGCCACGGCGATAACATGCTCGTGCGCCGCCGGATAGTGATACTGCTCGGAACCCGTGTTGCCGGCGGCCGCGACGACCACGCCCCCGCGGTCCCATGCGTAATCCACCGCCATCTCCTCCCCGCGGCTATAGCTGGAAGCGCCCAGGCTCATGTTGATGACGTGCGCGCCGTTGTCCGTGGCGTAGATGATGGCCCGAATCAAGTCCTCATACGTCCCGATCCCGCCCTTGAACACATCCACCGGCATCAACGTCACCCCGCCCGCCACCCCGGCGATGCCGACCGCGTTGTTGATCTGCGCGCCCGCGATGCCCGCCACATGCGTGCCGTGGCCGTGATCGTCGTCCAGATTGTTGTTGCCATCCGCGAAGTCCCAGCCGTTGATATCGTCAACGAAGCCGTTTGCGTCGTTGTCAATCCCATCGCCGGCGATCTCGCCAGGATTGACCCAGATGGCCGAGCTCAAGTCGGGATGCGTCATGTCAATGCCGGTGTCGAGGATGGCAACCACGATCTCGGGCCGGCCCAGGGCGATGTCCCACCCCGCAGCCATCTCCATACGTTTCAGATAGGCCTCCTGGGTAGGGTAGGCGGGGTCGTTGGGTGTCAGGTCCAGGGTGAAAGTGTAGTTCGGCTCGGCCCACGCCACGCCGACCAGGGCTTGCAGGTCGGAAGCCGCGGTGGGCAGGGCCACGTCCGGTGAGACCTCCACCAATGCCAGACCCAATTGCGGCAGCGTGCGCACGACCTGCGCGCCGGCGCGCGCCACCTGCGCGTTTGCGCTGGCTGCAGCCACATCCGGCAGCGCGATGATCAACTGACCGGGCACGTGGGGTGCGCTCCAGTCGGGCGCGTGGGCCAGCGGCGTATGGGACGCCTGGCT
>DAOUAT010000100.1:0-3039 GCA_034433275.1 Anaerolineae bacterium | reverse complement strand
CGTGACAGCCACCGGCACGCCGACATCCACGCCGACGCCGCCCACTTACCGCGTCTTCCTGCCCCTGATCAGGCGGTAGCGGACCCCGGTCGGCCAGCGCATAGAAACCAGGTTTCTGGCAGAAACCTGGTTTCTGTTTGTGGATTTGTGAATTCGGCGCTTGACACCCCTGCAACTCTGTGATATAAAGAACACAATCGTTCTGCCAGCTTGTGTCGAATTACTCACCCCGCTTTGAAACCATTGTAATCGAATCGTTGCCGGATGTCCCCCGCAATGCCGGCCTGAAAGGAGGCACACGCACACCAGCCGTTGTCCTGTCCGCCGTTCGATCCTTATCCGCCGCGTCGTTCCATCACCATTTCAAGAGGAGGAACCGTCATGAGCAGCAAACGCATCCTCGCGTTATCCCTCAGTACAGCCTTGATCCTGGTGCTGCTGGCCGTCGGCGCGTCTGCCCAGGGCGCCCTGACCGACAAGGAGGCGTTGGGCAAGGCCCTGTTCTTCGATGAGAACCTGTCCCTGAACGGAAATCAATCGTGCGCCACCTGTCACGCGCCGGAGGCCGGCTGGACTGGCCCCGACTCCGCCATCAACGCACATGGCTCGGTGTACGAAGGCTCCATCCCGGGCGCGTTCGGCGACCGCAAGCCGCCGACGGCCGCGTACGGCGGCGACAGCCCGATCCTGTACTATGACGCCAAAGGGGGCGTCTGGGTGGGCGGCATGTTCTGGGACGGCCGGGCCGCCGGCTGGAGGCTGGGCGACCCCCTGGCCGAGCAGTCCCAGGGGCCGTTCCTGAACCCGGTGGAGCAGGCATTGGGCTCCGCCCAAGATGTCGTCACCATCGCCAAGTCCTCCGCCTACAAGAACATCTTCAACGCCCAGTGTGACCCTCAGGGCACAGCCCGTGTTAACGAGATGTACGACTGCGTGGGTTACGCCCTCGCCGCGTACGAGCGCTCCGCCGAGGTCAACCCGTTCACGTCCAAGTACGACTACTGGCTGAGGGGGGAGGCCAAGCTGACCGCAGAAGAGCACCTCGGCCGCGCGCTGTTCCAGGGCAAGGCCAAGTGCTCGGCCTGCCACCTGATCAAGGGCAAACAGCCGCTGTTCACCGATTTCACCTATGACAACCTGGGCATCCCGATGAACCCTGCGAACCCGGTCTATGCCCACAACCCAACCTTTGTGGACCCGGGCCTGGGCGGCTTCCTCAAGAGCGCCGGCTACGAAGAGGCGGTCTGGCAAGCGGAGTGGGGCAAGCACAAGGTCCCCACGCTGCGCAACGTGGACCAGCGGCCCTATCCTGGGTTCGTGAAGGCCTACGGCCACAACGGCTACTTCAAGTCGTTGGAGGGGATCACCCACTTCTACAACACCCGGGACATCAAGCCCGCGTGCCCCGGCGACTACACCGAGGCGGAGGCCCTGGCCGCGAACTGCTGGCCGAAGCCCGAAGTGGCCGTCAACGTCAACACGGCCGAGATGGGGAACCTGCGCCTGTCCCCGCGGGAAGAGGCCGCGATCGTCGCCTTCGTGAAGACACTGACGGACGGCTGGAAGCCGTAAACTAAGGAGGGACTGTCCCATGCGCAAGTTATCGCTCCTGATCATCCCGCTGCTGTGCCTGGTCTTCGTGGGTGCGGCCGGCGCCGCGCAACTCGTCCCCACCGACATCCAGCAGCCGGGCACCCAGCCCGGCCAGGTGGGCAACCTGGAGACCCCGGACAAGTGCGACAACTGCCACGGCGGCTACAACACCGCGGTGGAACCGGCCTTCAACTGGCGCGGCAGCATGATGGCCAACGCCGGCCGCGACCCCATCTTCTGGGCCACCCTGGCCGTGGCCGAGCAGGACTTCGACGGCGTCGGCAACCTGTGCATCCGCTGCCACAGCACCGCGGGCTACTACGCGGGCCGCGCCGTGCCCACCGACGGCTCCAGGCTGGCAGCCGGCGACGCGGACGGCGTGGAGTGCGACAACTGCCATAAGATGACCAACCCCAACAACCGCGAGCACCTGGGGGTGATGATCGCACCCTACATCGCCAACGACAAGGGTGCGCCGGCCACCGGCTACTACGGCTCGGGCATGGAGTCGCTCTCCGGCGGCAACGCCAAGCTGGGACCCTACAGCGACGCGGATGCGCGGCACCAGTTCCTGCAATCCAAATTCCACCGCGACGTGGACTACTGCGGCACGTGCCACGACGTCTCCAACCCGGCGGTGGGGGACCTGGCGCACAACAAAGGTACGCAGCCGACCGCGGACCCGGTGGTCGCCAGCGGCGTGCCCGGCTCGCCGGTGGACGGCAAGGCCGCGTTCAACAACCTCCCCTACCAATACGGCGTGGTGGAGCGCACTTACAGCGAGTTCAAGGCCGGCTTGCTCTCACAGACGCTGGTCTCCAACTACAGCAGCCTGCCGTCCGACCTGAAGGCCGGGGCCATCAAGGCTGCCTTCGACAGCGCGGGCGGCAACTACAAGGACGGCAGCCCGCGCTACTTCTCCTGCCAGACCTGCCACATGCGCGCGGTCACCGGCTACGGCGCCAACAAGGCCGGCATCCCCCTGCGGACCGACCTGCCGCTACACGACATGACCGGCGGCAACTACTGGATGCCCGACGTCATCAAGTACCAAAACAGCCAGGGCACCCTGCGCCTGGGCGGCGGCCTGACCGCGGTGCAACTGGCGGCGCTGGACGCGGGCAAGCTGCGCGCACAGCAGCAGCTCGACCTGGCCGCGTCGCTCAGCGTCAGCGGCAACACGCTGAAGGTGGTCAACCTGACCGGCCACAAGCTGATCTCCGGCTACCCTGAGGGTCGGCGCATGTGGCTCAACGTCAAGTGGTACGACTCGAACAACAACTTGGTGCGCGAAGACGGCAAGTACGACGTGGTCGCCTCCGTCAATGACACGCCGGTCAAATCTATCGTGAACCTGTATGACCCCAACACCAGGATCTACGAGGCGCATTACGGCATGACGCAGGCGTGGGCGAATCAGCTCCTGGCCCTGGGCTATCCGGCCTC
>DAOUAT010000099.1:0-5613 GCA_034433275.1 Anaerolineae bacterium | reverse complement strand
TCTTCTTCAACATCGTCACGGCCAACGTCAACGAGTACCGCCTGCCTGACCTGGCCCGCTGGTGGCGCGACCTCAGGACTGCCGCGCCGATCCTGTTGGTCTTGGGGGCGGCGTATCTGGCGCTGGGGTTTCGCGACCTACCCCCCAACCCCCTCCCTCAAAGGGAAGGGGCGGAAACAACCTACCCGCTCCGTGCCGCGCCCTCCCCGCTCCGTGCCGCGCCCTCCCCGGTCGGCGCGACGCCCTCCCCTCTCCTCGCAGGAGAGGGGTCGGGGGTGAGGTCATCGCCCTGGCCCTTCCTGGCCCCCTACCTGGTCGGGGCGGCGCTCTCCGCGCTCACCATCGGCAAGATCGGCTCCAACATGAACTATTTGCTGGAGTTGTGCGCCGCGCTGAGCCTGGTCGCGGGCGCGTGGGTGGCCAGGAGCCGGGGGCAGCCGGGGCACCCCTTCGGGCTGAGCCTCAGGGCCAAGCCTGAGCAGAAGGCGATAGCCCGTAGTCGTCCTTCGACCTCGTTGCCCCCGGCTCAGGAGGCGCCGGGCGGTCGTCCAGCGAAGCCCGCATCCCTTCGGCGGGCTCAGGGCAGGCTCTTCGACTGGTCACTATTCGCTAAGCACTTTGGCTCGCAGACCCGCTCAGGATGCTCACTCATTTTTCAAGCGGCGCTGCTGCTGGCCCTCTCCGTGCAAACCGTCCTGCTGATGCGGTTCTCGCTGCGTGACCCGGTTCCAGGGCTGCGCTGGCGGATCGCGCAGCCCCACAGCGCCCTGGCCGAGCTGGAACGGATCGCCGCCGAGGCCGCTGCGCCCATCCTGGCTGACGAGTTCATGGGGATGCTCACGCTGCAAGGCAAGCCGCTCTACATCCAGCCCTTCGAGATCACCCAGTTGGCGAACGCGGGCCTGTGGGAGCAGGCGGGCCTGCTGACAGACATCCGCGCGCACAAGTTCCCGGCGATTTTCATCCACCACTTCCCCGGCTACCCGGTCTACCGGCAGCGCTGGACGCCGGAGATGCTCACCGCGATCCTCGCAAGCTATGCGCCGGCCGCTTTCCTGGCAGAGACGATCGTCTATCGCCCGCGTGATCCCGCCCAAGATCCCCCACCAGACCTGGCAGCCTGCCCCGGCGCGACCTGGCGCCTGCCCACCCGGAGCGAGTTGGGCCTCTGGCGACGCGCTGGGAGGCTGGCGTTCATGGGCATGGGCTACGAGCGCAGCGTGCCGGTCTACGCGGTGGCCGATGGCCTGTTGACCCGCGACGCGTCCTGGCGCGATGCGGTGGCAATCCGGCACGAGGATCCACTGCGCCCCGGCCAAGTGGTCTGGACCTTTTACGGCGGGATGGCCAGCGCCTGGGGCGGTTGGTCGTTTGTCGAACCGCGCTTTACGCCGGGCAGCGAGGGGATACCGGTCAAGCGCGGAGACCTGCTCGGCTACCAGGGCCAATTTTCACCGCGCTGGGGTACGCCCACCTGGGTACACCTGGAGTTCGCAGTCCTGCCAGCCGGAGCGGACAGCGGCTTCCCGGACGAGTCGGCCCTGGACGAGGGTTCATCAGAGGTCTTGGATCCGTCGCCATACCTGAGCATCGAGGGCGACGCGGCCACGGGCCGGGCCATGTGGATGGCGTTGCGTTGCGGAGCCGGTGCACCATGAATCCTCGGAATCGAGGCTTCAGCCGGTCTGACACATCGAGCACCCAACCAGCAGAACCCAATGACACTAACATTTGGTGGCCGACCAGTTCTTGACTTGTTCTCAGCCGGTCTGTGACCGGCGTCGTGTGGGCATCCCCGGTCGCTTCCGGGTCATAACGAGGGCCAGCGGCTTCCGTTGGGTTATCCGGATAGGCTCTAAGCCTCAACTCCTGGCAATGAGGGACAATATGTTCACCCACGGCGCGCTGGCGCGCATCACCGCCATCATGCGGAAGGAGTTCATCCACATCCGCCGCGACCCGCGCACGCTGGCCATCGTGCTGATCCTGCCCATCTTCCAACTGCTGATCTTCGGCTACGCAGTGACCAGCGATGTCAAACACCTGCCCATGGCCGTGTTCGACCAGGATCGCAGTGCCGCGAGCCGGGCGCTGGCGGATGCGTACCGCGCCTCGTCCTACTTCGACCTGGCTTTCTACGTACAGGACGCCCAGGCGTTGGCGCGGCTGATTGACGGCGGCCAAGCGCGGGCGGGGCTGACCATCCCGCCGGGCTACGCCGACCGGTTGGCGCGGCGCGAGCGGGCCGAGGTCAGCCTGATCATTGATGGCTCGGATCCCACGGTCGCCAACACCGCACTGGCGTCCGCGGCCGCCATCGGCCAGGCCCACGGCGCGACGATCACCGAGCGGGTGATGCGCCAGGGCGGCGTGACGCTGACCGCGCTCCCCGGCGTGGACGTGCAGACGCGCGTCTGGTACAACCCCAATATGCTCAGCGCCAACTACATGGTGCCCGCGCTCATCGGCCTGATCCTGCAAACCCTCACCGCGCTGCTGACCGCGGTCGCGATCGTGCGCGAGCGCGAACACGGCACGCTGGAAGGCCTGATCGTCACCCCCATCCGAGCGCCGGAGCTGATGCTGGGCAAGATCGTGCCCTACGTGCTGGTCGCCTTCATGGCGATGCTCGAGATCCTGCTGGTCGGCACGCTCTGGTTCAAGGTGCCCATCAACGGCAGCGTGCTGCTGCTGATCGCGCTGGCCGCGTTGTTCCTACTGAGCGCGTTGGGGATCGGGCTGCTGGTATCCACCGTGACCCACACCCAGCAAGAAGCGATGATGCTGGCGTTTTTCACCATCCTGCCCTCGGTGTTCCTGTCCGGCTTCATGTTCCCTATCGCTTCCATGCCGGTGGTGCTACAATGGGCCAGCAAGGCGATCCCGCTCACCTACTTTCTGGTGATTGACCGCGGCATCGTGCTGAAAGGGAACGGCATAGACATCCTGCTGCCGCAAGTGCGCGCCCTCGCCATCTTCGGCGCCGTGATCCTGACGCTGGCGGTGGTGAGGTTTCGGAAGAGGCTGGAGTGAGGCGATGTGGAATGTGGAATGTGAAATGTGGAATGTCGAATGTACGATGTACGATGTACGATGTGCGCTGGATATTCGCCATTCGCTGATTCGCTGATTCGTTGATTCGCTATGTCTGAAGACGCACCTGTTATCGAAACGCACGACCTGACCCGGCGATTCGGGAAGGTGACGGCCGTGGCCGGGCTGAACCTGGCGGTCGGCCGCGGGGAGGTGTTCGGGCTGATCGGGCCGGACGGCGCGGGCAAGACCACGGCGCTGCGCCTGCTGGCCGCGGTCATGCTGCCCACCAGCGGCCAGGCGCGCGTGCTGGGCTTCGACACGCGGCGGGAGGCCGAACGCATCCGCGGCGGGGTCGGCTACATGCCGCAGCGGTTCAGCCTCTACGGAGACCTGACCGTGGCCGAAAACCTGGCGTTCTTCGCCGATGTGTTCGGCGTGCGCGGGGCCCAGCGCCGGGAGCGGATCGCGCGGCTGTTGGCCTTCTCGCGGCTGGCCGAGTTCACCAAACGCCGCGCAGCGGCGTTGTCCGGCGGCATGCAAAAGAAGCTGGCGCTGGCCTGCACCCTGATCCACTCGCCCCAGGTCATCTTCCTGGACGAACCAACCACCGGCGTTGACCCCATCAGTCGCCGCGAGTTCTGGGACATCCTGGCCGACCTGCACGTGGCAGGCGTGACCATCGTAGTCAGCACCCCCTACATGGACGAGGCCGAGCGGTGCAGCCGCGTGGGCCTGCTGTACGAGGGGCAGCTCGTGGAGTGCGCGACCCCCGAGGCGCTGCGCCGGCAAGCGCCCGGCGAGTTGATCGCGATCTGGACGCCGCAGGTGGTCCGAGCGCGGGAGGCGCTGCGGGGCCTGCCCGGCCTGCTGGAAACCCAGACCTACGGCGACGTCCTGCACGCCTTCGTCGCCGACGCCGCGGCCGCCGAGCCCCGCATCCGTGACACACTGGCCGCGGCCGCAGTGCCGGTCGCTGAGCTCAAACAAACCAGCCCGCGGGTCGAAGAGGCGTTCATCTCGCTGATCCAGCGGCGGCAAGAGCAGAAAATGCCGGTTCCCGCTGACACAACGGACGCGGACGAGCGCGGATGAACGCGGACACCACATTTTTATGTCATGCTGAGCGGGTCAACAGCGCAAATCACGTTGCGGCGAGTGTTCAGCGAAGCATCTCGGCCCAGACTCTTCGCTGGTGTTGAGTTGTTAATCACGTTGCGTGGTTAACCCGCTCAGAGTGACAGTGGTAAACCAATCGGCAAATGAACACAATCACCGATCACGCAGTAGGTAATACGCAGCACGCAATACGCAGTACGGAATCCGCCGTCACCACCGAAAGCCTCACCAAGACCTTCGGCAGCTTCGTCGCGGTGGATCACATCAGCTTCGCCGTGGCGCGCGGGAGCATCTTCGGCTTCCTGGGTCCCAACGGCTCGGGCAAGACGACGACCATCCGCATGTTGCTGGGGCTGCTGAAGCCCACCGCGGGCCGGGCGATCATCCTGGGATTCGACTGCCAGCGCCAGACCGAACAGGTGCGCCGCCGGGCGGGCTACATGTCGCAGCGTTTCAGCCTCTACGGCGACCTGACCGTGGCCGAAAACCTGGCGTTTTACGGCCGCACCTACGGCGTGGCTGGCCGGCGCTTCGCTGAGCGCAAGGCGTTCGTGTTGGAGATGGCTGGCCTGGCCCGCCGCGAGCGCGAGTTGGCGCGCAACCTCTCCGGCGGCTGGAAGCAACGGCTGGCGCTGGGCGCGGCCATCCTGCACGAGCCCGAGATCTTGTTCCTGGACGAGCCCACCGCAGGGGTGGATCCCGTGTCGCGGCGGCAGTTCTGGGAGCTGCTCTACACCCTCGCCGACGGCGGCGCCACCATCTTCGTCACGACGCACTACATGGACGAGGCCGAGCAGTGCCAGGCGTTGGCGTTCATCCACCGCGGACACATCGTGGCCCAGGGCAGCCCGGCCGAGATTAAGGCCGGCCAGATGCGCGGGCAGGTGCTGGAGATCGCCTGCCGGCCCACCGAGCTGGCGCTGCCCGCGCTGAAAGCCCTCGGTTGCTTCGAGGAGGTCGCGCTCTACGGCGCGCGCATCCACGCGGTGGCCGAAGGGGTCGCCGGCCTGCTCCCCCGCGTCGAGGTCGCGCTGTCCGCCGCGGGCGTGTCGGTGGAGCACGCGCTGGTGATCCCGCCCAGTTTGGAAGACGTGTTTATTGCAAGGATCCGGTAGCGTGCTGCGTGACACGGGACTTTGCCATGAATCATAATCTATCCGGAATCGAGGCTTCAGCCGGTTTTTCTCATCACCCAGGGCAACCGGCTAAAGCCTCGACTCCAGCACCATAGAGGGCCCTACCATGCGGTTACGACGCATCATCCTGATTCTCCTGGTCTTGGCCTTGATCGCCGCGGCCATCATCTTCCGCGCCCAGCTCCTCGACCTGGGCCGCGCCGGTTGGTCATGGGCCGGCAATCTCATCGCCGAGATCCGCAATCCCCAATCCCCAATCCCCAATTCGCTCACCGTCTCCGGCACGATCGAGGCGCGCAGGGTGGACGTGGCCGGCGCCACGGGG
>DAOUAT010000098.1:0-8975 GCA_034433275.1 Anaerolineae bacterium | reverse complement strand
ACCTGCTCATCGCGCAGGAACGCTGCCTGGTGGAACACTACGTCCGCCAGCCCGACGATCGCTGGCTGCTCTCGGAGGCCAGCAGCCTGCAAGATGTCGTTGAACTGCCATCGGTCGGCTGCAAGCTGGCGTTGGCCGACGTTTACGAGGACGTGTTGGTGCTGGTGCAGTAGGGGCAGTCCGACGGCGCGCGCCGGTGCAGCGGGCGCCGTTTTGAGCCGCCGCGCCCGGCCGATCCGCTGGGCGGGTTCACCCAATACGGCCGAGCTTGTCCAAGGCGAAAAAGAGCGCGCAGACGTGCAGGGCCTGTAAGATTTCGCCACGTTTCGCCCTGCCGACAAGGTCGTCAAGTGGAACCAGTTCCACATTGAGATGCTCTGTTTCATCCGGGCTCGGCTGCTGCACCCGCACGACGTTGCGCGCCAGAAAGCAGTGCATCATATTGGTGTGACTCGCCGGGTTCGGCGCGATTGCGCCGATCGCGCTGAAGTCATCACTGGCGTAGCCGGTCTCCTCCAGCAATTCGCGCTGGGCCGCGGCCAGTATCGAGGTCTCCCCCAGGTCCGTAGTGCCGCCAGGGATTTCTAGAACCGTGCAACTCAAGCCCGGCCGGTATTGCCGCACCAGCACGACTTCCTCGGCTGGCGTAAGTGCGATGACGTTCACCCAGTCGCGATACTCGATCACGTAGACCGGCTCAATGACGCGAGCATCGGGCAGCCGGTAGGTGTCAGCTCGCAGCGTAAACCAGTTATCTCGGATGACATAACGCGAATCAAGCCGCGTCCAATCGAGTGAAGCCATACGGTTCCTCTCGCAGCTGACAGCGCCCCCAGTCGGTTTCAGGTTCGCCGGAAGCTACGTGACCAGTGCGCGTTCATTCCTGGCAGGGTTCACATTCCAGGGAGAGGGTCGGTGGGCGGGCGGCGCCGGGGTGCTCCGGTCGGCTAGAATGCCGTTCTGCCAGGCGCCAGCCCTCATCCTGCTGCACCCAGATGTCAGTCAGCATGAAGTCAGCGCTGCGATCCTCGCCGTGGAGCCGCGCCGTTTGGCGCCACAGCATGACCGCGACCGCCACGCAGTCATACACGTGAACGTGGATGTGCTCCACAGACGCGGTTGAAATATCGTAGTCGTCCAGGCTTTCCAGCCAGGCGTTGCGCGGCACCACCTGGAGCGGCATGTTCTCGACGGCAATAATCAGTGAATAGTCGTCAGCCATCAACTGTTGGAGCGCGACGATGTCTTTGCGCTGGAAGGCATTGGCCCAGCGCCGCTCGGCATCGGCGATTTGTGCTTCGACAGGACGTTCCATCTGGTGGCTCATAACTCCCCCCTAGCAAAAGTATGCCCAGAAGTATACCCGGTAACACCCCAAAACCACAAGGTTGTTACCCGGCCACTTGTGAGTGACCTGCAGACCAAATGAGCCTGAGGCCTACGCCCCCGCGCCCCCGATACGCAGCGCGTGCGCCGGCGCGGCTGGCCGCTCATCGGGCAGCGCCACCGCCAGGTCGGGGCCCTGCTGCGTCCAGGCCAGGCCGGCCGAGCAGCCGAGCAGCGTCACTTCCGCGCCTGCCGGCGCCGTGACCCCTTTCAGGCGGACCTCGGATCGGGTTGGCGTCCCCAGCAGGATCGCATACAGCGTGTCCCCGCGTCGCGTGAAGCGCACCGGGATGCCATCCGCTGTGACGCCTTCCGCCCGGGCCCACGGCCACGAGCCGTAGATCGCCTCGCCGTTGACCTTCAGCCAGTCCCCCAGCGCGCGCAGCCGGCTGAGCTGGAGCTCCGGGATCGTGCCATCGGCCATAGGGCCGACGTTGAGCAGCAGGTTGCCGTTTTTGCTCACGATGTCCACGAACAGCCGCACCAACGCGTCCGGCGCGATCATGTGCGCGTCGGTTTCTTGCCGGTTGAAGCCGAACGAGTAGCCGATGCCGCGGCACGCTTCCCACTTCTTCTGGGTGATCTGCTTCGCCGCGGCATACTCAGGCGTGCGGAAATCGGCGTGCGCGCCGCCACCTGGCGAGCCCATGCCGCCGGAAAGCTTCATCAGCACCGGCATAATCAGCTTGATCAGCCCCAGGATCGCGCGGTAGCGGATGCTGCCCTCTTGCCCCAGGTTGAACTGCCCGAAGCGGTCGTTAACTACCCCCTCGGGGATCGCGTTGTAGTAGTCGGCGAACAACTTGAGCAGGTTGCTGCCGGCCGGGTAGCCGATGTCGTTCCACAGCACCGATGGCTGATAGCGTTCGATGAGCTCGCGCCAATGGGCCTCGGCGTAGGCCGTGTATTCCGGGGTGCGCGGGATGGCCGCAATGAGGTCGGGCAGATCCGCGATGGGCCGCGGCTCGAAGGTCCAATCCAGCCCGCCAGAGTAGTAGAGGCCCATGCGTAGCCCGCGCGCCCGCACGGCCGCGGTCAGCTCACCCACCAGGTCGCGCGGGGAGTTGAACCCCGACCGGTGCGGGTTGGGGTGGCGGCTGGGCCACAGGGTGAAGCCATCATGGTGCTTGGTCACCAATACGACGTAGCGCGCGCCGGCCGCAGCGAAGGTCTCGGCCCACGGGGCCGGCTCCCAATGGGCGTGCGCTTGCATGAACTGTGGGATGAACGCCTCATAGGGGAAGTCCGCGCCGTAGGTCTGCCGGTGATACGGCTGCGCGGGGCTGCCCTCGATGCGCAGGCTGTTGGCATACCATTCGGTGTACGGGTTGTGCTTCAGCCAATAGCGCCAGCCGCGCCGCGCGACGAGATCGGCCAACTCCCCAGGGGTCGGCGCCCAACCGGGCACGGAGGCCGGCGTCCAGTGGATGAAGATGCCGAGTTTGGCGTCCTCGTACCAGGCCGGCAGCGGATGGGATTTCAGGGATGCGAGGGTGGGTTCGTAGGGTATAGGGTCCTCCGATGACATGTCTCGATTTAGTATATCACACCCCACGCCATTTGGGATTGTGCAACGCGCAAAATTGGGTGTTGACAAACTTCAACAAGTGTGATACCCTGTAATCGTCAAAATTCCCCAATAATCAACAAGTTTCAACAATCCCGAAAGGCGTTCCGTGACGACGTTCGAGCGGCGGCAGCGGATTCTTGGTTTGTTACGAGAGCGGCCCGGCATCAAGGTGGGCGAGCTGGCCCAACAGCTGGCTGTGTCCGAGGGCACGATCCGCAACGATCTGGTCGCGCTGGCGGAAAGCAAGCAGTTGACCCGCGTGCGCGGCGGCGCGGTCGTCAACAATGCGGTGCCGGTCAGCCACCCTTCATTTGCCAGCCGGATGCGGGTGCAGGCCGTGGCCAAGCAGCACATTGCCCGCCGCGCAGCCGAGCTGATTGAGGATGGCGACGCGATCCTGTTGGACGCCAGCAGCACCGTTTACGCCCTGGTGCCTTTCCTGCAAAACCGGCGCGATCTCACGGTGGTCACCAACGGCATCGAAGTGGCCCGCGCGCTGGCGCAAAATCGCTCCAACACCGTCATCCTGGTCGGCGGCGTGCTCAGCCCCGAAGGCACCTCGGTCACGGGCCTGCTCAGCGAGCAGATCTTGCAAGACCTGCACATCAAGACCGCGTTTGTTTCGTGCTACGGGTTCTCGCTGGCGGGGCTGACCGAGATTGACCTGCACGAGGCGCAGATCAAGCGCCGCATGATCGCCTCGGCCGGGTCGGTGGTGGCGCTGATTGACGCCAGCAAGTTCGGCCGGGTGGACCTGGCGCCGTTTGCCCGGCTCGACCAGATTGACCACATTTTTGCCGACAGCAGCTTGTCGCCCGAATGGATCGAGCAGCTGCGCCGCACCTGCGTGCGATTGACCGTTTGCGGCGAGAACACGACCGCGACCTTTGCGCCGTGCGACCGAGAGGAGCGCCGCTACCGGATCGGGTTCGCGAACCTGACCGAGCGGATGCCGTTCGCCCTGCAGGTGCGCCTGGGGCTGGAAGCGGCCGCGGCCGGCCAGAACAACATCGAGCTGCTGATCCGGGACAACGACCTGGATCGGGCGCGCGCGCTGGCGAATGTGGAGTGGTTCATTGTCCAGGGCGTGGACCTGGTGATCGAGTATCAGATTGACGCCGAAGCCGGCAACGTCATCATGGACCGCTTCCGCCAGGCCAGGATCCCGATCATCGCGGTGGATATCCCGCTGCCGGGCGCGATCTTCTTCGGCGCGGACAATTATCGGGCGGGCTTCATGGCCGGCGAGGGGCTGGGGCGCTGGATCCGCGCGCAGTGGGGCGGCCGGTTCGACCGGCTGGTGTGCTTGCAGGATCTGCGCGCAGGCGCGACGCCGGCTGCCCGGCTGCAAGGCGGCCGCGATGGTCTGGCGTCGGTGCTCGGCCCGGCGCCTGAGGAACGCGTTGTCATGCTGCCATCCGGCACCCTGATGGAGCAGGCCGAGGCCGCGATGGCTGGCTACCTGGCGACCGTGCCCGCAGGGACCCGCATCGCGCTGCTGGCGGTGAACGATGACGCTGCGTTGGGCGCGCTGGCCGCGTGCGAAAAAGCCGGTCGCCTGGCCGATGCGGTGGCCGTCGGGCAGAACGCGGACCGCCTGGGCCGCGCCGCCATGCAACGGGCCGGCTTCCCGTTTGTCGGCTCCACCAGCTACTCGCCGGAGAAGTATGGCGGGCAGCTGATTGACCTGGCGCTGCGGCTGCTGCGCGGCGAGCCGGTGCCGCCGGCGGTGTATATTGAGCATACGTTTGTTGCGGCAGCGTAGGGGCGAACCCTCTGCGGTCGCCCACTTTGCGGTCGCCCACGAGGGCAGGCGCGAGACCGCACCCGACCATACAGATTCACAGGTGAAGCATGGCCCTACCTTCTGACAAGTCCCCGATCCTGGAGATGCACCACATCTCCAAACGCTTCGACGCGACACAGGCTCTGGATGATGTATCCCTGGCCCTGTATCCGGGCGAGGTCCACGCCGTGATCGGCGAAAATGGCGCCGGCAAGTCCACGCTGATCAAAATCATGACCGGCATCCATCAGCCCGATACGGGTGCGATCTTCCTGAGCGGCAAGCCTGTCCATATCCGCAACTCACAGGATGCGCAAACGCTGGGCATCGCGGCCATCTATCAGGAGCCGATGGTTTTTCCCGATCTGAACGTGGCCGAGAACATCTTCATCAGCCACCAGGACCGCGGGCGCATTGTGCAGTGGGGCAAGATGTACACCGACGCTGAGGCGATCTTGGATCGGCTTGGCGTTCACCTGGACGTGCGCATGCCCGCCCGCGGCCTGACCCTGGCCGCGCAGCAGGCGGTGGAGATCGCCAAGGCCATCTCGCTGAAGGTGCGCGTGCTGATCATGGACGAACCCACGGCTTCTCTGTCGCAGCACGAGGTCACCCAGCTCTTTGGGCTGGTGCGCTCGCTGTGCAGCCAGGGGGTGGCGGTCCTCTTTATCGGCCACCGCCTGGAGGAGGTGTTTCACATCGCCGACCGCGTTACCGTGCTGCGCGACGGTAAGTGGGTCTCTTCTCGTCCGCGCAGTGAGGTCACCCATGACCAGGTGATCCGCGACATGGTCGGCCGCGAGGTCGCTGACTTCTTCTCGAAGGGCCAGGTGACGCGGGGGGACTTGCTCGTTTCGGTGCGCAACCTGGGCAAATCAGGCGTGTTCAGCGGGGTTAACTTCGACGTTTATCGGGGCGAAGTGCTCGGTTTCGCGGGTCTGATCGGCGCCCGGCGCACCGACGTGGCCCTGGCCCTTTTCGGCATCGAGCCGGCTGACGCGGGTGAGATCATCTTCGAGGGTCAGGTGACCAGGATCAAGACGCCTGATGACGCGCTGAAATTGGGCATTGCCTACGCGTCCGAGGACCGCCGGCAGCTTGGCCTGGTGATGCCCATGTCCATCGTCGCCAACGTCTCGCTGCCCATGCTGAAAACCTACCTGAACCGGTTCGGCCTGGTCCGCTCCCAGCGGGAGGTGGCGACGGCCCGCAAATTCCGCGACCGGCTCAACATTCGCACGCCATCGTTGCACACCGAGGTCACCCGGCTCTCGGGCGGCAACCAGCAAAAGGTGATGTTGAGCAAGTGGCTCAACGCGGACCCGAAGCTGCTGATCCTGGACGAGCCGACCCGCGGCATTGACGTGGGCGCCAAAGCTGAGGTACACCACATGATCTCGGAGCTGGCCGAACAAGGGATCGCTATCATCATGATCTCGTCGGACCTGCCCGAGGTGCTCGGCATGAGCGATCGGGTGCTGGTGATGCGTGAAGGGCGCCAGATGGCCCTGCTCGACCGGGACGCGGCCACCGAGGAGACGGTCATGGTTGCCGCGATGGGGCAGGCGGAGCCTACCCAGGCAGAACGGAAGGCACAACCATGAATAAAGTGATCAGCCGCATCCGGCCCGAGCAGATCCGCCTGTTGTTTCTGCTGGTGCTCATGGCCCTGATGATCGGGTTCTTTTCCATCGAGATCCCCGGCTATTTCGACGCGCGCTTCGTGAACCGGATCTCCACCAGCGTCGCGGTGGCGGGTGTGCTGGCCGTGGCCCAGACGCTGGTGTTCTTGACCCGCAACTTTGATCTGTCCCTGGGGTCAATCGTCGGGTTCACGGCCTATTTTGTCGGCCAGCAGCTCTGGCACCACCCGGAGATCCCGCCCGTGGCCGCGGTGCTGATGGCTGTCGGCGTCGGCGCCATCGCCGGCTCGATCAACGGCGTGTTGATCGCCTACGGCCGGGTGCCCTCGATCATCACGACCATCGCGACGTTGGCGATCTACCGCGCGATCCTGGTGGAGTACTCGAACTCGGTGCCGATCACCACCAACAACCTGCCGCGCTGGTTGGTGGATCTGTCGCGCTTAAGCCTGTTCGAGATCGGCGAGATTCAGTTCCGTTTCCTGTTCGTGCTGATGATCGTGGTCGTGCTGCTGTTTCAATTCGTGCTGTCGTATCTGCCGTTTGGCCGGCGGCTCTATGCCATCGGCTCCAACCCGGACGCCGCGCGCATCGCTGGCTTCCCGGCCCAGCGCATGGTGTTCCTGGCCTTCGTGATGTCGGGCGCGCTGGCGGGGCTGGGTGGGTTCATGTTCCTCGGCCGCTACGGCAACGTTACCGTGCTGGCCGGCGCCGGCCTGGAGTTCGCGGCGGTCGCGGCCGTGGTGATCGGCGGCGTCAGCAACAACGGCGGCGCGGGCACGGCGGTGGGCGCTTTCCTCGGCGCGCTGTTCCTCGATCTCCTGGAAAACAGCCTGTTCCGCTGGGCGGTGCTCAGCGAGTTCTGGCGTGACGCGATCCTGGGCCTGCTCATCCTGGGCGCGGTCGCGCTCGACTATGTCGTGTTTGGCCGGCTTAAGAACTTGTGGTCGCGGGCCGGCTTGCAGATGCGCGGCGCCGAAGCGCCGCAGACGCCGGAGGTAGCTCCCCATGGCCACTAAACGAGCAACCGTGACACCGGCGGGCGAGGGCTTCCTGGCCGGCCTCTGGCGTCGCCTGAAGAGCTGGGAAGGGCTGCTGCTCGTCCTGCTGGTGGTCATCTTCGCCATCAACAGCACGCGAGCGTCCGGTTATCTGACCGTCGGCAACCAGATCAATCTCTTCATCCTGTCCATCGAGAAAGTGATCGTTGCGCTGACGATGACGTTCTTGATCATCAACGGCGAGATTGACCTGTCGGCGCCGTCGGTGATGGGGCTGGCCGCGTGCGTCACCGCGGGCCTGTTCGTGACCGGCGTGCCGTTTGGCGCGGCTCTGGTGATCGCGCTGGCGGTGGGCCTGGCGTGCGGCATGTTCAACGGGTTCTGGATCGCCCGCGTGGGGCTCAACTCGCTGGTCGTCACGCTGGCTACTCAGATCGCCTTCCGCGGGCTGGCGCGCGCCATCCTGGAGGATAAGTCCATCGGTAAATTCCCGGCGTGGTTCAACGCGCTAGGGCAGCAAAGCCTGATCGGGCCGTTCCCCCTGGCCCTGCTAATCTTCTTCGGCCTGCTCCTGGTCGCCCTGGTCATTTTGCAGTACGCAGGCTTCGGCCGCCAGGTGTATGTGATCGGCAACAACAAAGAGGTGGCGCGTTATTCCGGCGTCAAGGTGCGTCGCGTTAAATTCACGCTCTACCTGGCTTCGGGCGTCGTTTCCGCGCTGGCGGGGCTGTTGCTGGCCGCGCGGCTCGGCGCGGTGCGCGGCGACCTGGCCGGCGGCTACGAGCTCGACATCATTACCATGGCGCTGCTGGGCGGCGTCAGCATTTTCGGCGGCTCGGGCACGCTCTACGGCGTGTTCCTGTCCATCCTGATCATCCTGAACGTACGCAACGGGATGGGGCTGGCCGGCCTCTCCGGCCACTTTCAGACCGGGGTGATCGGCTTCCTGCTGATCCTGTCCGTGCTCGGCCCGAACCTGATCAACCAGGCGCGGGCCGCGATCCAGCGGCGCCGCCTGCAGGCCGCACTGCACCGCGCCGCGAGTTCTGAGGGGCATTGAAGCTTACCCAGAAAGGAGACCAGGAAGTTCAAGACCTTGACTCACGAGTGCAGCTTCTTGTCCTGTGACGTATGTGCTTTGCTGGCACAGCAACAGATTCACATCAAGTCTATCTAGGAGGAGACCCAATGAAAACCCGGATGTTTACTGTTCTCTCAGTGCTGACCGTGCTCAGCATCTTGATCGCGGCGTGCGGGGCTGCGCCGACAGCCCAGCCTGTTGCACCGACCGCTGCACCGGCGCAGCCCACGGCCGCGCCGGTGCAACCGGCTGCCGGTGTCATTGAAGCGAAACCCGGCCAGGCATTGGACATGGTCTTTCTGCCGAAGTTCATGGGGAACAAGGTGTTTGACGAGGCCAACGAGGGTGCGACGGAAGCGCACAAGGAGTTGGCGAACCCTGGCAAGCTGAACTACGTGGGGCCGACGGCGGACAACAGCGTGGCGGGGCAGATCGAGGTCGTGACGAATGCGCCGACGCAGGGTGCGAAGGGGCTGATGATCTCGAACAATGCGGGGGATCAGATTGG
>DAOUAT010000097.1:0-1845 GCA_034433275.1 Anaerolineae bacterium | reverse complement strand
GATGGCCCGCGCCGCGCGCGGGTCGCCCGCGCGGGCGCTGACGCTGCTGGCGTCGGCCCCGGCCGGGAGCTGCACCGCGGTCGGGTCGGCCGCGGTCAGGCTGCCACCGGTGTTCACCCGTTCGCCTTTCGCCGTGGGCGCAAACACGTCATCCTGCTTGGCCAGGGTCAGGTTGATGCTGGCTCGCAGCGGCACGCCGCTGGGGGCGAAGAAGTCCAGCGTCTCTTTGTACGCCTCGACCATGCCCTGGAACTTGTACGTGCCCCACTCGAACAGCACGATGGGGGGAACCTTGTTCTCGTCCGGCATCATCAGCCGGGCCATCTTCTCGGTGAAGGTCCGCACGTCCTGGCCGTCGTCGGTGGTGTCGAAGATGAGATCCATGGTCAGCTTGGCCGAGCTCTGGCTGACGTACTGCTTCGACTTGGCGCCGCTGCCCTGCTTCTCCAGGGTGTTCGACACGGTCACCTGGAGGCTGGCCGGGTTGAAATGGACGTCAATCGCCTGACCCTGGTCGGGGCCCGATTGCGGGATGAAACGGGCGCGCTTGAAGTCGCTGGTTTCGGGCATGGCGGCCTATCCTCCGGGCATCGGGGCCAGCGTCAGGCCCTCGTGTACAAGGTGCAGTTCCTCGATGCCCACCTCCGCGCTCTTGGCGTTCAGGTCGGCCGACTTGAATTTCACCGGCAGGCAGCGGCGGAGCTGCCAGGCGAGCACCGGGCTGCCGTCCAGCCCCAGCATGGTGACGGTGGCGGTCAGCCGGTAGGCGTAGGCGCCGTTGCTCACCAGCTCGAACCACTGCCACAGGTGCCGCGTGGTGGTCATCCCGCGCTTCAGCACCACCGTGGCGAAGCTGACCGGGCCGGCGCGCTGGTTGATGCCGTAGTTGCGGCCGCCCTCCTTGATGGCCTTGGCTTCCATGGTGGCTTCGAGGCCGGTACACTCGGCAAACGCGCCGCTGCACACCGGCGCCGGCTGGCTGCCGGCCGCGCCGCCCAGCGGCTCCTCGACGAAATCCACCCGGAAGCGGAAGACGTTCAGCGGGGCCAGGCTGTCCTGTGGGCTCATAACGCCTCCACCTGCCCCCCCTCGCTCAGGGCCAGCACCACGGTGATGCGCTCGATGGGCGCGGCAGGGCTAAACTGCACCTCGACGATGACGCGGCCGTTGTCCATGTCGTTCTGCGTCATGGTCGAGCGGTCGCAGCGCACGCGGAACGCCTCGGCCGGGGACGAGCCGCGCAACGCGCCAGCCTGCAACAGGCCCAACAGCAGCCGCTCCAGCCCCGCGCGCACCTGCGCCCACAGCCGCTCGCCCGCGGGGTCGAAGGTGAGATCCTCGCCCAGGCGCCGCGCCGCGCGCACGATGGCCGCGGTCAGCCGGTTGATGCACGCAGGCCGATAGGCCGCCTGCAACGCAGTCGTCACATCAGACAGCAGGCGCAGGCCATCCGGCGTGGGGCCGAGCAGCGAGACGCGCTCGATCAGGCTCAGCGGGCGGCCGTCGGGCCCGGCGTGCGGCAGGTAGACCTGCGCGTGGGACAGCGCGGGGTAGACGTCGTACACGTCTGCCAGGTGCTGGCGCGCGGCGCTGCGATACGCGCCCCGGGCCAGCGCGTTGCGGGCCAACACGCCGGACAGCGCCCCATCCGGGCTTTCCAGCCCCTCAGGCAGGTTGGCGGAGCCGGCGGTGCGGACCCACGGGTAAGCCAACTGCACGAAGGCGCTGGCCAATCCGTCCTCGCCGGCGAAGGGCGGGCGGCTCAACGGGCCGCGGCCATCCCCCAAGAGCGCGGCCAGCATATCGCCGGCCGGCGGCGTGCCCTCCAGGGGCAGCGGCGCCGCA
>DAOUAT010000096.1:0-5330 GCA_034433275.1 Anaerolineae bacterium | reverse complement strand
ATGAACCGGCCGATAGCCTGCAGGATGCGGCTGACCGTGCCCCAGGCGGCCTGGATGCCTTCGATGATCGCCAGCACCGCGCCGGCCGCCGGCACGATCATCGAGACCAACTTCTCGACCAGGATCTGCACCAGCGCGATGGGGATGGCCGACTTCAGCGCCTCCCACGCCATGCCGCCGATCTCGGCCAGCTTGATCCCGCCCTTCGTCAGCAGGTTCCACACGGCCATGCCCAGGCCGAGCACCTCCTCCACCTTCTGGTTGAACCAGTTCTTGATCGCGGCCTTGAACGCTTTCCACAGATGGTTCTTGATGCCATCCACCACGGCCGCGCCCAGGTTGCTGATCCAGCGGCCCGGCGCCGACGCGATGTCCTTGATCAGCACGATGAACGCGCCCAGCGCCTCGGCCACGGCCTGCGCAGCCTTGATGGCGCCCTGCACCACGCCGTTTACGAAACTGACCGCGGCCAGCAAGCCCTTTTCCAGCAGGCCCAGCGCGGCATCCAGCGCCGCGCCCAGCATGTCCAGCGCCTTCTGGACGCCCCGCTTCAACGCCTCGGCCAGCCGGTTGACCGCGTCTTCAGCGGCTTTGACCTTTTCTTTGATGAAGTTGCGCCACTTGTCGCGCAGGGAGGGGAACGCGGCCAGCAGCCGGTCACCGATGGCGATGAGCGCATCGCCCACGCGGCGGATGACCGCCACCACTGCCTGCCGCGCCTTTTCGATGGCAGCCACGGCCAGCTTCTTGGCCTTTTCGATGGCGGCCTTCACCAGCTTGCGCGCGGCGTCCAGCGCCGATTTGATGGCGGACTTGATCTTGTCAAAGAACGCCTTAGCCTTGGATGCCAGCCAGCCGAAGAAGCCGCCCGACTCCTGCTCGCCGCGCTGGCGCTCAGCTTCGGCCCTGGCCTCGCCTTCCTGCCGGGCCTGGGCCGCTTCGGTGTTGCCCTGTTCGATGTGACCCGCAGCCTCTTCCTCGCCGCGCGCGCGCTCTTCGGCGATGTCCGTTTCGCCCGCGGCCATCTCACCGTCAGCCTCCGCGTTGCCCGCGGCCACGGTCTCTTGCTGCTCCGCGGTCCACTGCTGGCGCGCGGCCTGTACGTCAGCCTGGGCGGTTGTGCGCGCTTGCTGTTGCTGCGTCGCGTTGTCTGCCTCGAGCTGGGCGATCTCCTCGCGTGATTTTGTCTGCTCCTCGGTGACTTTGGACTCGTGCTTGCCGCGCTCGGCTGCCATGTCGCCCTGGGCCTTGCTGGCCGCCGCCCGGATCTCGGCGCCGCTCTGCTCCTGGGCGATGATGGAGGCCGCTTCTTCGCCCGCGCCGCCGGCCGGGGCCTGGCCGCCTGCGCCCCCGGCCGCTTCGCCAGCGCCGTTGCCCCCGGCCGGCACGCTGGCCCGGAGCACCTCAGGCTCGACGGTGGGATAGATGTCGTTCTCGCCCAGGGGCCGAGCGGCGTCCTGCCATCCCCTGGTCTGGGCCGCGACCAGGCTGCGGTCAAGCTGCGCGCGCTGGGCCTGCGACTGCGCCGGGTTGGCGTCGCCGACGAGCGCCAGCCTGGGCGGCGGGCCGGCCGTAGCACTCAGGGCCGCGTCGTCCGCGGGCAGCCGGCTGATAGAGGCTGCCATGCGCGAGGCGTCTGCCTCCGACATCTCACCTTGCTGCGTGTCGCGCACGTCGGGCGCGTGGACAACCTCCGTTGCCAACGGCGGCGCCGCCGGCAGCGGCGCAGGCTCAGGCGTGGGCACGGGTTGACCGGCCGGCGCGCGCTCAGGCCGTGGGCCGGCCTCACTGCCACCCTCTGCCTCGCCACTGCTCGGGCCCTTCTTGTTCACAGGTGAACCCGATGGCCGATCCATCTGCGGCTGGTTGGCGGCCAGGTCGGCGCGCTGCGCGCTCACATCGCGCTGCACCGCGCTGTTGACGCTCCCCAGCGCGGCCGCGAGTTTTGCCGGGGGCAGGCTGCTGATAGCGCTCAACGCCTGCTCCGGCGGCGAGCCGGACACATCGGGGGCTTCCGGTTCGGGCTGGTCCGGGATCGCGCCGCCGCCACCACCACCACCGCCCGGCTCGGCTTCGCCGCCGCCACCTTCGGCCAGGGAACCCATTGCTGCGCCCTGCTCGGCCGGCGTGAGCTGGGGCGCGCTGGCGCCTTCTTCGGCTGGACCGGGGGCCTCGGCCTCGTCCGTCGCCGCAGCCTCAGCCGCGGGCGCTTCGGCCGGCTCCGGGACGGCGACAGGCCCCGCAACGCCGGCCCCGCCTCGCACGGCCAGTTCAGAGGACACAGCCTCATCAGGGCTGGTTTCGGCTTCCTCCTCAGCTGCGGCAGCCTCACTCTCTTCGGCAGCTGCCTCCCCCGCGACCTGGGCCTCCGCTTCCACTTGCGCGACCGCGCCTGAACCTGCCGCCGCAGCGTCAGGCGCCGCGGCCGGCGCGCTCGCGTCCCCGGTCGCGGCCTCACTTTCGGGTTCGGCAGCAGGAGCGGGCTGCATCGCCACAGATTCCGCTCCGGCCATGCCGGGGACTTCGGCAGCAACCTGCTGGGCCTCGGCCTCATCCTCCGTTTCAGGGGCTTCGACCTCAGCGGCTTGTCCCGCCTCGGGTTCGGCAGTCTCGCCCGCGGCCTGGGCCATGCGCTGTTCCGTCTCGGCCGCGCCGGCTTCTTCGCTGACGCCGCCCTCTTCGCCCGGGCCGGCCACAGCCGGGACAACGCCGCCGGTCTCGGCCGCGGCGGCTGCCTCGGGCGGGGCGGTCGCCGCGGCCTCTGATCCGTCGCGCGTGGCCGCCGGGGCCATTTCGGCCGGCTGCGCTCCGGCGGCCACAGTCTCCGCAGCCGCTACAGCGCCGGTGGGAGGCTCAGCCGCCGCGCGATCTTTCTCCCCCGGGGCCTGTTTTTCTTCCGGCTTTCCCGCCTTCGCCTCGGTGGATCGGGCGGCCGCGGCCGCGCCTCCTGACGAAGTCTCGACTGCGCCGGCCGCGGGCGCAGCTTCACCGGGTTTGACGCGGGCCGGGGCACCGGGGCGTGATGCCTTCAGGCCGGGCTGGGCCGCGGGCGCGCCGGCAGCGAGACCGGTCGGCTGTGCTGGCGCGGGCGACGCGGCTTGCGGGGGTGCGGGTTCGATGCCTGGCCCAGACCCGGCGGCTCGTTGCGCAGTTGCAGCTTCACCGGCTCGTTGCGGCGAGGTTGGCCGGTCAAGCAGGGCCGGCGGCGCAGCGCTGGCCGCGGGCGCGACACTCGGGCCGGATCGAGCAGGCTGAGATGACAGGGGAGGCGACAGCCGCGCGGGCGCCGGGAGCGCCTCTGCACGCGCTCCGCCACCCGCGGGAGGCGCTTCTTGCGCGGGACGTACAGCAGGCTCCGCCGGCTCGGCCGGGGCTTGAGGTGACGCACCCGGCTGAGGCCGATTCGCGGGCGCACGCGCCTCCGCTGGCTGTTCCGGCAAGGAGATGAACTGGCGCTCAGGCGCGTGGTCATGGCCGTTGGCGCGTTCAGCCTCAGCGGGGGCCGCGGCCGGCGGATAGAGGAAGAGCGGCAGACCGGCAGGCGCGCCATGGCCGTTCCGTCGCGCACCTTGTTGCTGCTCACCAGCTTCGGGATGCGCGCCCCGGCGCTTTTTCTTCTCGGCCAGTTCGCCAACCAGGCTCGTCATGACATCATCCAGGTTCCCCGGTCGCGGCCAGCTCGCCCGGCAGCGGCCGGGCCAGCTTGCGATATTCGCCCGCCAGGCCGGTCAAGATATCATTGTAAGCGATGGGCCGGCCCCCGGTGTAGGCCAGCACCGCGGCGGTCAATACGGCGTTGCGGATGTGCCCACCGGTCACGTCGGCGGCGATTGCCAGTTGGTTGATCTGGATCGGGGTCAGGCTGTGGCCCTCGCCCAGGTGCGAGAGCCACAGCGCGCGGCGGTCTTCCGGGCCGGGCGCGGGGAACTCGATCACCATGTCCAGCCGCCGCGCGAACGCGACGTCGAAGCGGGCGCGGCTGTTGCTGGTCAGCAGGGTGATCCCATCGTAGGCTTCGATGCGCTGCAACAGGTAGTTGGTCTGCGCGTTGGCGAACCGGTCATTGGCTTCCTTGACGTCGGTGCGCTTGCCGAACAGGGAATCGGCCTCATCGAACAGCAGCACCACCTCCGATTGCTCGGCGCGGGCCAGGAGCTGCGCCAGGTTCTTCTCGGTCTCACCGATATACTTGCTGGTGACCGAAGCCAGGTCAACCCGGTAGAGCGGCAGCCCCAACCGGGTGGCCAGCCAGCCAGCAGCCAGCGTCTTGCCGGTTCCCGAAGGGCCGACGAACAGCGCCCGCACGCCGGGGTGATAGCGCGCTCGAGCGGAAGGCCCCAAACCCTCCACCAGGGCATCGCGCGCCCGGCAGCGCAGCAGCAGCAGGTCGAGGTCACGGCGCAGCGGCTCCGGCAGCACCAACGCCTCGTCGGGGATCGGGTCGGGCAGGGCTTGGGCCAGGGCATCCAGGCCGCCCCCCTCGCTCGTCCAGGCCACGGCCGCCAGGTCGGCCTGTGTGGCCGCGGCACGATCCCAGCGCGCGGCCTGGAAGCGGGCCAACCGGCCCAGGTGAGCGATGCGGCCGCTGGCGTGGCGGTGATAGGTAGCCAGGTCGCCGGCCAGCGGGCCGGGGCCGATGGCCGCTTCCCACAGCGCCAGCCGCTCCGCGCGGCCGGGCACGGGCAGGGTCCAGCTCAACGCACCGCCGCCTGCAGCCTCGACGCTACCATCCGGCCCGCAGATCACCAGCGCGGGGCCATGATAGTGGGGCAACGCCGGCAGGGTCCACCGCTCCCCCGGGCCCAATGCCACACAGAAGACAGGGATCAGCTCGCGCAGCAGCAGCCACGGCGCAAAACCGATGAGCGACGGGGCTGCGCCTGAACCGGTCTCGATAAAGCAGGGTCGCGCCGCCAGCCCTTCGCTAATTGCCTGCGCGACCCAACGGACCTCGGCCTGCGAGCCCGAGCGCAGCACCAGCGCCTGATCTGGCCCCGCGCGCAGGCCCCCGGCCCGCCGACGGGCTTCGGCCAGAATGGAGGGCGGCAGCGGCACCGGCGGCACGTCCCCAGCCCCGATGGTCGCGCCGGGATAGCGACCATCGCGGCCGCGCAGGGCAAGGTATAGGTGGGCGGGGACTTCGGCCGTGCGCTCGGGCAGCGGCCCCTCACCGTGCAACGCCAACAACCCGCTGCGCACGGCCGCACCGTCGGCCAGCGCCTGGATCGCGGCCGGGCCGTCGGCGCCGGCGGCCTCGGCACAGGCCTGGGCCAGCAGGGCCAGGGTCGGCCGCGAGCCGCCCAGGGGCGCCTGGAGCTGGGCCAGCGCCC
>DAOUAT010000095.1:0-10094 GCA_034433275.1 Anaerolineae bacterium | reverse complement strand
CGACGTCCTGGTGGTCAGCACAGGCTGCGGCGCCATTGCCGCCGGCAAGTACGGCTACCTGAAGGGCTCGGCCGGCCTGGATCCCGAAAAGGTCGGCCCTGGCCTGCGCGAGGTGTGCGAGGCCATCGGCATCCCACCGGTGCTGCACCTGGGCTCCTGCGTGGACAACAGCCGCATCCTGACCGTCTTGAGCCAGATGGCCACCGAGGGCGGCCTGGGCGACGACATCAGCGATATCCCGGCTGTGGGCCTGGCGCCCGAATGGATGAGCGAGAAGGCGCTGGCCATCGCGACCTACGCGGCCGGCTCAGGCGCCTACGTGATCATGGGCGTCCGCAACCCGGTGGAGTTTTCCGACGCTGTCTCCGGCATCCTGTCCGAGGAGTGGGAGCAGCGCTTCGGCGGTAAGCTGGAGTTTGCAGTGGAGGCCGGAGAGATCGTCAGCAAGACATTGGAACACATTGACAAGAAGCGCGCGGCGCTGAAGCTGCCCGCCTACGATGCGAATCGCCACGGCGAATCCGGCGATGTGCCGATCCAGGCGTTCCTGGAGGAGCCGTTGGAAGCGCAGATGGCGGAGTTGTACGGGTGACGAAAGACGAACGACGAACGACCACAGACGAAAGTTGCTCCGTCATCCGTCGTTCGTCCTTCGGCTCTGCAAGTAAACGGAGGTTAGTGAAGACATGTCACGCTACATCGCTACCCGCGCCATCCGCGGCGCGAATTTGATCGTGGGTGAGGCGGATGAGCTTCTGAGCAAGGCGCTGCGGGAGAAGGGGCCGGAGACCCCGGTGGCCTTCCCCAACACTGCCTACTACCTGCCCACCATCCTGGGCATGACCGGCCGTGAAGTGAGCAAGCTGGGCGAACTGAAGCCGGTGTTGGAACACGCTAAGGACCTGCTGCACCCCGTGCCCACCACCCAGTGCTGGACCCCCTACCTGGGCGAGACGCTGGATTCCGGCATGGCGACGTTGCTGGCGGCCGAAATCATCGAAGCAGTGCGTTTCGTCTACGGCGAAGAGCCCGGTGTGCTGACCGGCTTCCATGCTGGGGGCGGCAGCTTCACCAGCCCCGACGCCGGAAACGGCAACGGTAACGGCAGGCTGAACGGCCCCATTGACGATGTGCAGTTGCGCGCCTGGGGCATCCAGCTCGTGGATGGCCGCATGCCCGGTTTTGCCGCCATCGTCGGCTGCGCCAAGAGCAACGAGGTCGCGGTCAAGATCGTGCGCGAGCTGCAAAAGCGCAACATCTTGATCTTCCTGTGCGGCAACGTCAACGGCCGCTCCGTGATCCACCAACTCATGGCGGAGGGGGTGGAGATGGGCTACGACACCTACATCGTGCCGTTCGGCATGGACACACTGTCAGCCATCTACCCCATCGGCTTTGCGACCCGCTCGGCGCTGACCTTCGGCGGCATGAAGGGCGGCCAGTCCAAGGACATCCTGCTCTACAACCGAGCGCGCGTCTTCGCGTTCGTGCTGGCGCTGGGCGAGGTGGATGACCTGAAATACGCGGCCGCTGCGGGCGCCATCAACTACGGCTTCCCCGTCATCGCCGACACCCGCATCCCGCAGATCCTGCCCACCGGCGTCACCACGTATGAGCACGTCATCTCCATGCCGTTCAACGAGATCGAGGGCAAGGACGACCTGGAGCGGGCTGAGAAGCTGGTGCAGAAGTGTGTGGAAACGCGCGGGGTCAAGATCAAACTGACCGAGGTGCCGATCCCGGTCCCCTACGGCTCCGCGTTCGAGGGCGAAGTGGTCCGCAAGGCGGATATGCGCGTCGAGTTCGGCGGCAAGTACAGCCGGGCGTTCGAGTATCTGCGCATGGTGGACATGGACCAGGTCGAGGACGGCAAAATCGAGGTGATCGGCCCCAGCTTCGAGGATCTGCCTGAGGGCAAGGCCATGGACCTGGGCCTGCTGATCGAGGTTGCCGGCCGCAAGATGCAGAAAGACTTCGAGCCGGTGCTGGAGCGGCAGGTACACTACTTCTGCAACGGCGCCAGCGGCATTCAGCACATCGGCCAGCGCGACATCACCTGGATCCGCATCAGCAAGGCGGCGGCCGACAAGGGCTTCACGCTGAAGCACTTCGGCGACATCCTGCACGCCCGCTTCATGGCCGACTTCGGCGCGATCGTGGACAAAGTGCAGGTGAAGATCATCACCGACCCGGCGCTGCACGCGGAATGGCTGCAAAAGGCGCGCGACGCCTATGACTACCGCAACAACCGTCTGGCCGACATGACCGACGAAGCGGTGGACGAGTTCTACACCTGCACGCTGTGCCAGTCTTTTGCGCCCACTCACCTGTGCCTGGTCAGCCCGCAGCGCCTGGGGCTGTGCGGAGCGTACAACTATCTGGACTGCGCTGCATCCTACCAGATCAACCCGACCGGCCCCAACCAGCCGATCCGCAAGGGCCGTATGATTGACCGGGAGAAAGGCATCTACACCGGGCTGAACGAGATCGCGCAGCAAAAGTCCAATGGCTCGGTGCAGGAAGTCGCCATGTACTCGATCATGAACAGCCCGATGACGGCCTGCGGCTGCTTCGAGTGCATCGTCATGTTGATCCCCGAAGCCAACGGTGTGATGGTGGTGAGCCGCGAGGACACCAGCATGACCCCGGCCGGTATGACCTTCTCGACGCTGGCCGGCATGGCCGGCGGCGGCTTGCAAACACCGGGCGTGATGGGCGTGGGCAAGTACTACCTGACCAGTCCCAAGTTCATCTCGTCCGACGGTGGCTTCAAACGCGTGGTCTGGATGTCGAGCGTGCTGAAGCAGACCATGGCCGCCGAGCTGCAAACTGTGTGCGAGCGCGAGGGCGACCCGGATCTGATCAGCAAGATCGCGGACGAGACCATCTGCACCGACGTGGACGGTCTGCTGGCGCACCTGGAAGCCACGGGACATCCATCGTTGATGATGGAGCCGATGTTCTAGACCTACTTCGTATTGCATACTGCGTGCCACGTGATGCGTGAAGGTCGCGTGGCACGCAGTGCGTTATGAGAGCTTCATGCCCGACCAACTCCTTGTTCGCGACGTGATGCGCATCGGCGTGCCGACGTGCAAGCCGGGCGATCTCATCTCCTACCTGGCTGCGCAAATGCTGGAGCACGGCTGGACCGCCCTGGTTGTCATGGACGACGAAGGAGATGCGCGCGGCTGGCTCAACGAGGGAATGCTGGCCGCCGGTTACGCCCGTCTGAGCACCCTGACGCCAGACACCTGCCCCCTGACCGCGGCCGACATCATGGACGAGCACGTGCCCGACGGTCCGGCCGATCTGCCGTTGGCGGCGATCGTGCAGCTCATGGCCGACATGGGGGTAGATCACATGTTTTTCATGCACCACGCCGGTGGCCGGGCCTGGCCGGCATCCATGCTCAGCCTGCGCGATGTGGTCAGGGCGCTGGCCGGACCGGGGCACATCAAGAACCAGGGCATGCACGCGGCGCGGCCCACGCCGATGGATCTATTCCGACAGCGCTCCGGCCTGTCCGCCAAGCGATGATGAGGAGTTCTCGCGTCAGACCTGATAGCCCTCATAGACTGACTTGCTCTGCCGCGCTATGATGCCTGTGTGAATTGGGGTATAATCGGCTGAGCAGTTGCTTGGCCCACTTCCATCAGATCAGAAGTGATAGTCGGTCACTCTCTACATTCGCCATCACCGAGGAGCTGACCTTGCCTGGACCCGTCCTCAACGCCGTAGTCGCGCTTCGCACTGAAATCTCGCCCTGGCTGATTATCTTGCGCGTCGTGCCGGACGGTTGGACGCTGCCCGAATTCGTGCCGGGGCAGTTCGCCGTCTTGGGCTTGCCCGGCGCGGCCCCCCGGTGCGCGTTGGCGGAACCGGACGAAGCACCCCTTGAATCCAACAAGTTGATCCGCCGGGCCTATTCCATCGCTTCCTCCTCACTGACGCGCGAGTACATTGAGTTCTACGTGGCGCTGGTGACAACGGGAGCGCTCACCCCGCGCCTGTTTAGCCTGAACATCGGCGACCGGTTGTGGCTGTCGCCCAAGATCACCGGCATGTTCACGCTTGACCAGGTGCCCGAAGACCAAAACGTGGTGATGATCGCCACCGGCACCGGGCTGGCGCCCTACATGAGCATGCTCACTACCCACCTGATTTGCGGCAGCCCGCGGCGCTTTGCCGTGCTGCACGGTGCGCGCCACTCGTGGGACCTGGGCTACCGCTCAGAGCTGACTACCCTACAGCACTTGTGCCGCAATTTTAGCTATACCCCAGTGATCAGCCGCCCCGTGGGTGAGCCCGTGCCCTGGACCGGTGCGACGGGTTATGTCCAGGACCTGTGGCAAGCTGACATCGTGAGAAGGGCGTGGGGTGTCAACCCTACCCCCGAGAACACGCACTTCTTCCTGTGCGGCAGCCCAGCCATGATTGACGCAGCGGTAGCGATGCTTGGACAAGAAGGTTTTAGGGAACACACCAAGAAGGAACCGGGACAGATTCATGTGGAGCGGTATTGGTAGGGTGGGAGATTGGGAGACAGGGTGGACATAGAGAATAGGAGACAAGGCGAGGTGGCGGTCGGCGGTCAGGAGTCGTTGCTCACGCCATCACGCATCACACCATCACGCAATCACGCATCATGCAAAGGAGGTTCACCGTCATGCCCGTAACCGTTGAAGTTCCCGTAGAAAAGTGGTCGGGCACAGTGCGCGCGATCACATTGGGCGCGACTGCTGCCGAAGGCGGCACGCGGCGCCAGACCGTCACCGTAGGCGGCCAGTCCGCGCTGCCGTTCCTACAATTCGAGGGCCAGTGTCCCAATCGGCCGGTCGTGGCCGTCGAAGTATGGAGCCGTAACCCCAACGACGAGTGGCCAGGACCACTGACCAGCGCATGGGGCGACGTGCTGAACGACCCGGCCGCGTGGGCCGTGGCAGCCGAGGCGGCCGGCGCCGACCTGCTCGCGTTGCGCTTCTTCACAACGGATGAGAGCGGCGCGCGCTATACCGGCGCCAAAGCGCGCAAAGTGCTGCGCGCGGTGCTGGGGGCCACCGGCCTGCCGCTGATCGTGCTGGGGCCGGGCCAGGCCGAGCTCGACAATGAGATCCTGGTTGCTGTCGCCGAAGAGGGCGCGGGCGAACGCCTGGTCTTGGGCGCGTGCGAGGACAAGAACTACCGCACCATCGTCGCCGCGGCCCTGGCCAACGGCCACCTGGTCACCGCCAAGACACCGATGGATGTCAACCTCTCCAAACAGCTCAACATCCTCGTCCATGACATGGGCATCCCCATGGAGCGCATCATCACCGATCCGACCACCGGCGCGCTGGGCTATGGGATCGAGTACGGCTATAGCGTCATGGAACGGTTGCGGCTGGCGGCCCTCCAGGGTGATGGCATGACCCAGCAGCCGATGCTCGTCACCCCCGGCGAAGAGGCCTGGCGCACCAAAGAAGCGCGCGCGGGCGACGGCGTGCCGGCGACGTGGGGCGATTGGGGGCAACGCGCTGTCAACTGGGAAACGGTGACCGCATCGGCCCTGGTTGAATCAGGCGCCGACATCGTGCTGTTGCGGCATCCGGTCGCGGTGACGCGGGTCAAGAAGATGATCGCCGAGTTGATGGCAGCGTAAGGAGGACAATCATGGCCCTTTCCGGTCTCGACATCTACAAACTGCTTCCCGCCAGCAGCAAAGACCCGGCGGAGAAGGCGCACGCCAACTGTAAGGAGTGCGGCTTTCCCACCTGCCTCGCGTTTGCCATGAAGCTGGCCGCCAAGCAGGCGGAACTTTCCCAGTGCAACTATGTCAACGAAGACGCCAAAGCCAAGCTGTCGGCCGCGGCCGCGCCCCCGATCCGGCTGATCACGATCAGCGCGGATGGCCGCAAGATCGAAGCCGGCAACGAGACAGTGCTCTTCCGCCACGAGAAGACCTTCTATCATCCCACGGCGTTGATGGTGCGCGTGCCCGACACACTAAGCGAGGCCGAAATCACCGCCCTGGCGCAAGCTGTGGCCGATTACAAAGTGGATTACGTGGGTATGTCCCTACGGCTGGATGGCCTGGCGGTCGAGGCAGCCTCAGGGGACGCGGGCAAGTTCGCGGCCGCGGTGGCGGCGGCGCGCGCGCCGGCCACCCTTCCCCTTGTCTTGGTGGCCGAGGACCCGGCGGTGATGGCTGCTGGCGCGGCTGAAACCGGCGGGATCACGCCGCTGCTGTGCGCCGCGACTGCGGCCAACTGGGAGGCCATGGCAAAGCTGGCCAAGGCCGCCAAAGCGCCGCTGGTAGTGCGGGCTGACACCCTGGCCGGGCTGGCTGAGCTGACTGAAAAGCTGGCCGCCGCCGGCGTGGAAGACCTGGTGCTCGATCCGGCTGTGCGTGGCTTCGGCGGCTCGCTAGCTGCGCTCACTCAGATCCGCCGCCTGGCACTGAAGAAGAGCTTCCGGCCGTTGGGCTATCCTACCATGGCCATCCCCTATCTCGGCGCGGCCGATGACGACATGGAGATGGTGCTGGCCAGCCAACAGGTGGCCAAATACGCGGGGGTCGTGGTGCTGAGCAAGTTTGACCCGGCCACGGTGTACCCCTTGCTGGTGCTGCGCGCCAACCTGTTCACCGACCCGCAGAAGCCGATCCAGGTGGAGCCCGGCATCTACGAGATCAACAAGCCCACGGCCGACGCGCCGGTGATGGTGACGACCAACTTCTCCATCACCTACTTCGCGGTGGCCAACGAGATGGAGTCCAGCGGACTGCCCGGCTGGCTCCTCGTGGCCGACGCCGAAGGCATGAGCGTGCTGACCGCCTGGGCCGCGGGCAAATTCGACGCGGAACGGATCGCCAAGACGGTGAAGAACACCGGCATCGCCGAGAAGGTCAACCACCGCAAGGTGGTGATCCCGGGCCACGTGGCCGTGCTGATGGGTGAGCTGGAAGAGGAACTGCCCGGCTGGCAGATCAAGGTGGGGCCGCGCGAGGCGGTGGATCTGCCGCGGTTCTTGAAGACGGCGTGGTGAATCGGTAGGTTGGTAGATTGGGATGGAGATCTCCTGTGCAACCAAGTTACCAATCTACCAAGTTACCAAAGTCACCAGTGAGCAAAACAGAGAATGCCATGTATAAGATCCTCCAGAAACAAGTCCTCAGCGATGTGACCAAACTGATGGTCGTCCACGCCCCGCACGTGGCGCGGCGGGCCAGGGCCGGGCAGTTCGTCATCGTGATCGCGGACGAGTATGGCGAGCGGATCCCGCTGACCATTGCCGATCACGATCCCGAGGCGGGCACGATCACGCTCATTTTCCAGGAAGTGGGCAAGTCCACCGTGCAGATGGGGACGTTCAACGCCGGCGATAGCTTCTATTCGGTGGCGGGGCCGCTCGGCCACCCCACCGAGATCGAAGCCTATGGCACGGTGGCCTGTGTGGCGGGCGGCGTAGGCATTGCGCCCATGTATCCCATCGCGCGCGACCTGCACGCCGCGGGCAACCACGTCATCACCATCATCGGCGCTCGCACCCAAGACCTGCTGTTCTGGGAAGACAAGATGGCCGCGGTGTCCGATGAGTTGATCGTCTGCACCGACGATGGGTCATACGGCCGCAAGGCGCTGGTGACCGAGCCACTCAAGGAGATCCTGGCCGCGCGACCGGATGAGGTGGCGAAGGTATGGGCTATCGGCCCAACGGTGATGATGAAATTCGTCTCGCTCACCACCCAGCCGTTCAACGTGCCCACCATCGTCAGTCTGAACACGATCATGATTGATGGCACAGGCATGTGTGGCGGCTGTCGCGTGGCCATGACCGATGGCGCCAAGTTCGTGTGCGTGGATGGGCCGGAGTTCGATGGCCACCTGGTAGATTGGAACAACCTGCTCTCGCGCGTGCAATTCTACCGCGGCGAAGAGCAGTTGGCGCTGTCAACCTGGCAACACCGGCACGAGCCGGGCCGCCCCTGCAATCTCGAGGTCGCGGTCAAACAAATGGCAGAACCGACCGCGGTCGGAGGACACTGATGGCTGATCTGAGCAATCGCGAACGAATGGCGATCCTGCGGCAGGACATGCCGACCCAAGCGCCGGCTGACCGGATCGCCAATTTCCAGGAAGTGGCGCTGGGCTTCACCGCGGCATTGGCCCAGCTGGAGGCCGAGCGCTGCCTGCAATGCGCCAAACCCAAGTGTGTGGAAGGCTGCCCGGTCGGCGTGCAGATCCCGCAGTTCATCAGGGCGCTGCGCGAGGGCAACCTGCCCGGCGCGGTCGAGGCGATGAAGATCAAGAACAACCTGCCCGCGATTTGCGGCCGCGTCTGTCCCCAGGAAAGCCAGTGCGAGGCGGTTTGCATCGTGGGCAAGAAGGGGCAGCCGGTGGCCATTGGCCGCCTGGAACGCTTCGTGGGCGACTTCGCGCTGGCGCAGCACCTTAAGCCGCCGCCGCCCGCGCCGGCCACCGGCCGCAAGGTCGCGGTCGTCGGCTCCGGGCCCGCGGGATTGACCTGTGCGGTGGACCTGGCCGCCCTGGGCCACAGAGTGACGATCTTCGAGTCGCTGCACCTGCCCGGCGGGGTGCTGGTCTACGGCATCCCGGAGTTCCGCCTGCCCAAGAGCCTGATCCAGGCAGAAATCAACGCGGCGGCCGAGGTGTTAGGCATCGAGATCCGCACCGACCACGTTATCGGCAACACCTACACGCTGGATGAGCTGTTGAAGGAATATGATGCTGTGTTCCTGGGCACGGGCGCCGGGCTGCCCAGCTTCATGCGCATCCCGGGCATCAACCTCAACGGCGTCATGTCGGCGAACGAGTTCCTCACCCGTGTCAACCTGATGAAGGGGTATCGGTTCCCGGAGTTCGACACCCCGGTGAAGATCGGCCGCAAGGTGGCTGTGATCGGCGCGGGCAACGTGGCCATGGACGCCGCGCGCAGCGCCAAACGGCTCCAATCCATGAACCCGGCCACGAATGGCAGTTCGGGTGACGCGGTGCACATCGTCTATCGCCGTTCCCGCGCGGAAGTGCCCGCGCGCGAGGAGGAATTCCATCACGCCGAGGAAGAAGAGATCATCTTTGACTTCCTCACCAATCCCGTGGCTATCTTGGGCGATGCGGCCGGCGCGGCGCGCGCCATGCGCTGCATCCGCATGGAACTGGGCGAGCCAGACGCATCCGGCCGGCGCTCGCCCGTACCCATCGAGGGCTCCGAGTTCGAGATGCCGGTTGACACCGTGATCTTCGCGCTGGGCACCAGCCCCAATCCGATCGTTTTTACCGAAGCGCGCGGCCTGGATCGCACCAGGCACGGCACGGTGGTGGCAGACCCGGAAACCGGCCGCACCAAGAAGCCGGGCGTCTGGGCCGGCGGGGACGTGGTGACCGGCGCCGCGACGGTGATCAGCGCCATGGGCGCCGGCAAGCGCGCGGCCGCGGACATCCACGCGTTTTTGATGAACGAGGCGTTGTTTAATGTGGGGTAAATGAGAAAACAAGGAACCAAGTAGACAAGGTTACGAGACCTTGTTGCCTTGTCTACTTGTCTACCTGTTTCCCCAAGGGGTTCACGCTGACTACCTACACCATTCACTTCCAACCCGGCGACATCGCCGTCACCGTCCCCAGCGGCGCCATGCTGGCTGAGGCGGCGCAGTTGGCCGGGTTCGATCTGAATCAGCCGTGTGGCGGGCAAGGACGCTGTGGCCGTTGCGCGGTCATCGTGGATGAAGCCCGTTCAGCGGTGCGCCGCCGCTCGACCATCCGCCTCGCCCCCGAGGACGTGGCTGCGGGGTACGCGCTCGCCTGCCAGACCGCGATCGAGGGGGACGCGTGGGTCACGGTGCCCCCCCAGCAAGCCATCGAACGTAAGCTGGCAACACAGAAGGTTGCGGCCCGCGTCGAGCTGCCGTTTGTCTACGAGCCAGACCAGCACCAATCCATCCGCCGCTATTTCCTGCGGCTCGACCCGCCCGATCTTTCCGATCAAACCGACGATTGGGCGCGTATCCTGCGCGGCCTGGCCACCGCGGGCGTGGCGCGGCCGCAAGCCAGCCTCCAGATATTGCGCACACTCCCTGGCATCTTGCGTGGGGA
>DAOUAT010000094.1:0-4763 GCA_034433275.1 Anaerolineae bacterium | reverse complement strand
CACGCCGTTCGAGATCTGGGTCCGGGCGCTGGATGAGTTCTTCCGCGGCCGCGAGCTGGAGCCGGACGCGTGGGATCAGCAGCGCTCCGCCATTTTCCCGCTGCTCGACAAATATCAGCAGGACGCCTACCGCAAGCTGCTGGAGATCGCCGGCAGCTACAACGGCGCGTTCCTGTGTGATGGCGTCGGCCTGGGCAAGACCTACGTCGGGCTGATGTTGATCGAGCGGCTGGTGTTCAAGGAGAAGAAGCAGGTCGTCCTGCTGGCCCCCAAGGCCGCGCGCGAGGACGTGTGGGAGCCGGTGTTGCGCCAACACCTGGAGCGGGTCTTCAGCGGCTTCGTGAACCTGGTGATCTACAACCACACCGACCTCCAGCGGCGCGGCAAGTGGCCGGCCGAGATCGCCATGACGATCCGCGACGCGGACGCGGTGATCATTGACGAAGCGCACCATTTCCGCAACCCCGGCGTCGCGGGGATCGCGGTCAAGGCGCCCTCCCGCTACCGGCTGCTGCAAAACTACCTGCGAGGCGGCGACCGGCCCAAACAGGTCTTCTACCTGACCGCGACCCCGGTCAACAACTCGGTGCATGACTTCCGCCACATGATCGAGCTGTACACCGGCGGGGATGAGCGCTATTTTGCGCCAACCCTGGGCATCCACAGCCTGCGCCGGCACTTCGTTGACCTGGAAGGGCGCATCCTGGGCAAGCTGCCGGCATCTGGTGGGGATGGGGAGACCCGTGCGGGCGGGGAGACCCCGCCCCTACTGACCGAAAAGGAGATCGCGCAGGCGGAAACCGCGCTGCGCAGCGATAAGGTTTTTGAGCGTCTGGTGGTGCAGCGCAGCCGGGCCTATGTGAAGGAGAGCCAACGGCGCAGCGGCCACGATGGCGCGCTCTTCCCCCAGCGCCAGCCGCCCAAGGTCGCTCCTTACAGCGTGAAGGCCACCTACGGCGCGCTGCTCGACAGTGTGCGCACGGCGTTCCGCAAGGAGCGGCCGCTGTTCGTGCTGGGCATCTACTATCCCCTGGCTTATTGGCGGGGCGACCGGGAGAGCGCGACCTTCAAGTCGTTCGACGAAGGGCGGCAGAAACAGGTGGTCATGCTCGTGCGCACCCTGTTTCTGAAACGCTTCGAAAGCTCGGCGCGCGCGTTCGAAGGCTCGTGCTGGCGGCTGCTGAAGAAGCTGCTGGCGTGGGTCACGGCGCACGTCGCATCCGACCACGACCGGGGCCGGCTGGAACGCTGGCGGTTGAAAAACGCCGAGCTGATCGGTTACGTCCAGGCGCACCAGATGGAGCTGTGGCCGGAAGAAGCGGACGAGGACGAGGTCGAAGACTTCCTGGACGAAGATGTGCTCGGCGCGGTCGAGCGCCTCGACCCGGCGCAGTTCGACGTGGATGCGATCCTGGATGACACCTTCGACGACCTTAACCAACTGGCCGACTTCCTGCGCGAGGTCGCCAGGGTGACGCCGGCGCGGGACGACAAGCTGCGGGCGCTGATCCGGCTGCTGAAGACCGACCCCGCCTTGCAGCAGCAGAAGGTCATCATCTTCACCGAGTTCGCCGACACCGCGCGCTATCTGGAGCGGGAGCTGGCGGCCGCGGGGATCGCCGGGCTGGAGCGCATTGATGGCGGCAGCAGCCAGCGGCAGCGCAGCGATGTGCTGCGCCGCTTTGCGCCCTATTACAACGGCACAAGCTCGGCCGAGCTGGCCGGCCAGGGCAAAGCAGAAATCCGCGTGCTGATCTCGACCGACGTGCTCTCCGAGGGGCTGAACCTGCAAGACGCGACCCGGCTCATCAACTACGCCCTGCACTGGAACCCGGTGCGGCTGATGCAGCGCATCGGCCGCGTGGACCGGCGCATGAGCCCCGCGGTGGAAGCGCGCCTGATCGCTGACCACCCGGAGCTGGCGTCGCTGCGGGGGGTGGTGGCGTTCTGGAACTTCCTGCCGCCCGAAGAGTTGGACGAGCTGCTGCACCTGTTCCAGCGCGTCACCAGCAAGACGCTGGTGATCTCGCGCACGTTGGGCATCGAAGGCCGGACGCTGCTGACCCCCGACGACCAGTTCGACCCGATCCGGGAGCTGAACGAGCAGTGCGACGGCCGATTGTCGGAGGCGGAGCAGTTGCGGCTGGAGTACACCGCGCTGGCCGCCGCGCACCCCGAGCTGGCCGCGGCCGTAGGGTCGCTGCCGCTCAAGCTCTTCTCCGGCCGCGCCGGCCCGCAGCCCGATACGCGGGCGGTCTTCTTCTGCTACCGCATCCCGCGGCCCGACCCTGACCTGATCGAGGCCGAGCCGGGCCAGCCGCGCTGGAGCGACCGGGCGGGGTTCACCATCTGGCTGTGCTATGATCTGGCCGGCGACCGTGTGCTGACCGAGCCGGGCGCAATTGCGGCGCTGATCCGCTCAACGCCGGAGACCCCGCGGCGCTGCACCCTCGACCGCGCGGCGCTGGCGGAACTGCGCCAGCGCGTTGAAAAGCAGGTCATCGCCGACCATCTGCGGCCGCTGCAAGCGCCGGTGGGCGTGACGCCGATCTTGAAGTGCTGGATGGAGTTGAATTGACCGATGGCCTATGCGTTCCTCGACGAGTCCGGCGATGAAACGCCATTCGGCGGGCAACCTTACCTGGTTGTGGCCGTGTTGAGCACGACCCACCCTCGTACAATCGAATCTGTAATCACGCGTGCTCGGCGCAAATATGGCGCCAGCCTGGCTTCTGGCGAGATGAAGGCTGACGCGTCGCCGCCCGAGGTGGCAACCTGGCTTTTGCAAGCGCTTGCCGCCAGCCCGATTGAGATTGTGGCTGTTGTGCTAGATAAATCCGCGATCCTGCGGCCGCCGGCAGACTCACGCGCCATTTATCGCTTCGCCGTTGCCGAGGCGGTCCGTCGCGCGGCTGAGCGCCAACCGCAACTCGACCTCTGTCTCGACAAACGTTATACTTCGTTGAAACTGCGCCAGCTTCTGGAACACGCCATTCGAGAGAACCTGAGCGGCTTGACGACGAAGGTGACGATCCGGCACGGCGACTCGATCGCTGAGAAAGGGTTGCAGGCTGTGGATTTTGTAGCCTGGGCGCTCTTTCAAAAGTGTGCGCGTGGCGCGCAGGAATTCTATGACATCATTGCGCCGCGGATCGCGGTTGAAGAATTGTTGCGGATTGCCTTGTGGGATTAAATGAAAGAGCGGCTCTCCCTGGGCTCCGATTTCAATCTGTCCCCGCCGGGTTTGCACCGGTGGGCTAGACCACCGCAGGTGGTCAGAGTCGCCAGGTGTTACAAGCCGCACTTCTATGTGAGAGAATACCACGAAACACGCCGGCTGTCAATACCGATTCGGAGAAATTCGGAGAACACTGTATGTCCAACCCCGCCGATCAACTGCGCGCTATCCGGAACTTTGCCGACCTGGTGCGTTACCTGGAAGATGAGCTCGACTGGCCGCTGCACGAGTACAGCTTCGACGAGCTGACCTTCGAGTATGCGCCCGCGGAGCTAGGGCTGCGGGACGAGGACGCGGCGAAGATCAAGACGATCCACCAACTGCGGCCGGTCGTCCACGGCCAGCCGTTCGGCATCTTCTTCGTGGAGTTCGAGCGCAAGCGGATGCCCGTCGTGGTGCTGCGCCGCATCCTGAGCCACCTGGTGCTGAAGCAGCGCGCGGCGGCCAACCGGGCGGATACCGCGGCCTGGCGCCTGGACGACCTGCTCTTCATCTCCGCGTTCGGCGACGAGGCGGCCGGCCAGCGCGAGATCGCCTTTGCGCACTTCTGGGCTGACCCCGCCAGCCCCGGCGACCTGCCCGTGCTGAAGGTGCTCGGCTGGGATGACAGCGACACCGTGCTGCACCTGGCGGACGCCGACGCGGCGCTGCGCCGCAGCCTGCGCTGGCCCGATGATCCGACCGACCTGGCCGGTTGGCGCGCGGGGTGGGCCGCGGCCTTCACCCTGCGCCACCGCGAGGTGATCGAGACGGCCGGCCAACTGGTGGAGGAGCTGGCCCGGCTGGCAACCGCCATCCGCCGGCGCATGAACGCCATCCTCGCCAGCGAAGCGCCCCAGGGGCCGATCCGCCGCCTGCACGCCGACTTCCGCAAAACGCTGCTCCACGATCTGAGTGAGGACGACTTCGCCGACGTGGTGGCGCAGACCATCACCTACGGGCTGCTGGCCGCGCGCTTTTCGCGGCCCGCGGGGATATCCGTCCATGACCTGCCGCGCATGGCGCCGCCGACCAACCCGTTCCTGCGCGACCTGCTGGAGATGTTCCTGGAGGCCACCGGCCACACCGCCACGCTCAACTTCGACGAGCTGGGCATCCAGGAGGTGGTGGAGCTGCTGAACCGGGCCAACGCGGGCGCGGTGCGGGCCGATTTCGGCAACCGCACGCGCAACGAAGACCCGGTGGTGCATTTCTACGAGCACTTCCTGCGGGCCTACGACGCGCGGCGCAAGGTGCAGCGGGGCGTCTTCTACACGCCGCAGCCGATCGTCTCCTACATCGTGCGCAGCGTCCACGAGCTGCTGCAAACCGAGTTCGGCCTGGAAGATGGCCTGGCGTCCACCGTCACCTGGGGCGAGATGCGTCAGACCTTTGAGGTTTCGAAAACCTCAAAGGTCTTCGCCATCCCCGACGGGGTGTCGCCCAACGCGCCGTTCGTGGTCGTGCTCGATCCCGCCACCGGGACCGGCACCTTCCTGGTCGAGGTCATCGAGGTGATCTTCGATGCGCTGATGGCGAAGTGGAC
>DAOUAT010000093.1:0-18837 GCA_034433275.1 Anaerolineae bacterium | reverse complement strand
GGATGAGCACGTACAGCCCGGCTGTGCTCAGCGCCAGCGCCAGCATGTCCACCCGCCCCAGCACCGCCCAGCCGAGCACGAAGGGAAACGCCAGGAAGATCAGCCCGGAGATCGCTGCCGCGCGGCGATCGCGAGTGAGCACGGCGACGATCTGGCCCAACAAGACGGCCGTCAACACCGCGCAGGCGATGGAGATCAGCCGCCCCGCCGCGAAGGAGGGGCCGAAGACCTTCGCCAGGGCCGCCAGCGCCAGCGGATAGAGCGGCGGATAGTTGGAGATGGTGTAGGGCGGCGCAAGGAGGTCAGGGCGATAGATGTTCTCCCCGGCCGCCAGCCGCAGCGCCTGATCCACCAGCGGCGCCTCGCCGTAGTCCAGCGGGTAGCGGAACATGACCGCCTGCGCCGCGTGCTGCGCGAAAAGCGCGGCCGCGGCGATCAGGCTGGCGAACAAAATGATCGTCGCTGCGATCTCGATGGCTGGTTTCAGCAAGGAAAGCCGGTGTCTCATCAGGATAACCGCCGTTGAATATACTCAATTATACCACCGCAAGCTTTGCCATGCATCAATAACCGCGTTATAATCACCTATCGAGAAATCAGGTTTCTCCGAGAAACCTGATTTCTATGTGCGGAGGGATTTCGCATGGGTGATGTGAGCGAGCGACTGGACACACTGCGGCAGGCGATCGGATACTACGCGTATCGTTACTACGTGCTCGATGATCCTGCGATCAGCGACGCGGCGTATGATGCGCTGTGGCGCGAGTTGGTCGCGTTGGAGACGGCGCATCCCGACCTGGTCACGCCGGACAGCCCGACCCAGCGCGTGCCCGGCGCGACCGCGGAGCGGTTCGCCAAAGTCCGCCACCCCGCGCCGATCCTCAGCCTGGGCAACGCGTTCGGGCCGGAGGAACTCTACGCCTGGCGTGACCGCTTCCTGAAGCTGCTGCCTGCGGCCGAGCAGGCGGGCCTCCAATACGTGGTGGAGCCCAAGATTGATGGCCTGACCGTGGTGTTGGACTACCAGGACGGACGGTTGGTCCTGGGCGCCACCCGCGGGGACGGCGAAGTGGGCGAGGACATCACCGCCAACCTGCGCACGGTGAAGGCCGTGCCACTGCGCATACCGCTTTCGGGGTCAGGTGACAGGGGTCAGGCGTCAGGGGTTGAGGGGGCGGTATGGTCGTCGGACTACCGGCCGCCGGCGCGGTTGGTTGTGCGCGGTGAAGCCTATGTCTCCATCGCCGATTTTGAGCGTTTCAACGCGGCGCAGGCTGAGCTAGGCGAGCGCACTTACGCGAATCCGCGCAACTTTGCCGCCGGGTCCCTGCGCCAGATTGACGCACGCATCACCGCCGGCCGGCCCATCCGGCTGTGGGTCTATCAGATCGTCGCGCTGGAAGGGGTGAGGGATGAGGCGCCGCGCTCCCAGTGGGAGACGCTGGCGTATCTGCGCCGGCTCGGCTTCCCGGTGGAGGCGCGCAGCCGGCTGTTCGCCGACTTCGACGCGTTGGTGGCCTATTGCGAGGCCTGGGGCGCAGGGGAGCGCAAGGGGCTTCCGTATGAAGCCGACGGCCTGGTGATCAAGATCAACGATTTCGCCACCCAGGAGCGCCTGGGCTACGTGGGCAAGGACCCCCGGTGGGCCGTGGCGTACAAATACCCGGCCGAGGAAGCCGTCACCCGGCTGCTGGACATTAAGGTCAATGTGGGTCGCACGGGCACGCTGAACCCCTACGCTGTGCTGGAGCCCGTCCGGGTGGGCGGCGTGGTGGTGTCCAGTGCGACATTACATAATGAAGACTACGTGCGTGATAACGACATCCGCGTCGGCGACATGGTAGCGGTCAAGCGGGCCGGCGAGGTGATCCCGCAAGTGCTGCGGCCGCTGGCCGAGCTGCGCACCGGCGCCGAGCAGCCCTGGCAGATGCCGGAAACCTGCCCCGTGTGTGGCTCGCACGCGGCGCGCGACGAGGGAGAGGCGGCGTGGTATTGCGCCAACAGCGCGTGCCCCGCCCAGCTCGTGCGCGGGGTCGAGCATTTCGTCAGCCGCGGCGCGCTGGACATCGCGGGGTTCGGCATCAAGCAGGCTGAGCTGTTCGTCGAGTTGGGCTACATCCGGGATCTGGCCGACGTCTACTACCTGGATGCAAGCAAGCTGTTGGCGCTGGAAGGCTACGGCGAGAAAAAGGTCGCCAACCTGATGGCGGCCATCGCAGCGTCCAAGTCCCGGCCGCCCGCGCGCTTGCTGACCGCGTTGGGCATCAAGGGCGTGGGCGAGGTGGTGGCCGAGGACTTGATGGCCCACTTCGGCTCGCTGGCTGCCCTGGCCGCCGCGTCGGTGGATGAGCTCCAGACGATCCCCGGCATCGGGCCGGTGTTGGCGCAGAGCATCGCCGATTGGTTCAGCCAGGCGCCCAATCGCCACGTCGTCGAGAAGCTGGTAGCGGCCGGCGTGACGATGGCGCAGGCCAAGGCTGAGGCTGAGGCTGAGGCTGAGGTTGAGGTTGAGGTTAAGGTGCTGGCCGGGTTGACCTTTGTGATCACCGGCACGCTGCCCTCAATGAGCCGCGACGACGCCAAAGCGTTCATCAAAGCCCATGGCGGCAAAGTGACCGATTCGGTCAGCAAGAACACCAGCTATCTTGTCGCCGGCGAGGCCGCCGGTTCCAAGCTCGATAAAGCGACGCAGCTCGGCGTGCCCGTCATTGACGAGGCCGCGCTGCGGCAGATGATTGAATAAGTTACACACACCACGAAAGGTGCATCATGCCCGACACAAACGCAGTTCCCATCCAGTGCCCCAAGTGCGGCACGCAGTTCCAGACGCCGCTCCGCACCGTGATTGACGTCGGCCAGCAGCCGCAATTACGCCAGGCGTTCCTGTCCGGCCAGGTCAACCTGGCGGTCTGTCCCAAGTGCGGGACCGGCGGCATCCTGGAGGTGCCGTTGGTCTATCACGACTCGGCAGCCGAGTTCCTAGCTGTCTACTTCCCCCAACAGCTCAACCTCCCGGAGCTGGAGAAGCAGAAGATGATCGGGGAGCTGACGCAGTCGCTCATGCGCTCGCTGCCGCCCGATCAGCGCAAGGGGTATTTTCTGAATCCTCGCCAGTTCGTCAGCCGGCAGGCCCTGATGGACGCGGTCTTGGGCACCATGGGCATCAGCCAGGAGGAGCTGGATCGTCAGCGCAAGAAGATGAAGCTGGTGGAGCAGCTCATGGTGATGGCCGATGATCCCAAGGGTTTGCAGATGATGATGAAGGGGAACGATGCGCAGTTCGATATGGAATTTTTCTCCATCCTGTCGGGCATGAAGCAGCAGGCCGCGGCGGCCGGCGACCAGAAATCGGGCGATCGGCTGGCGCTGCTGGAGACCAATCTGATGCCGCAAACCACCTTCGGCAAGCAGGTGCTCAAGCAACGGGCGGCTGTGGAGGCGCTGAAAGATGTGCAGTCGCCCGAACAGCTCCTGGACGTGGTGGCCGGCTCCGACCTGGATGTGCTGCCCGCGTTGGCCGTCTCGGCGCGGCCGCTGTTCGATTATGCGTTCTTCCAAAGCCTGAGCGAGCGGATCGGCGCGGCCTCGGGCGCGGAGAAGGATCGCCTGACGCGGGTGCGGGAGCGGATGCTGGAGTTGACGCAGCAGATCGACGAGTCGGCGCGCAAGGATATCAACCAGGCATTGGGCCTGTTGCAAGAGATTATCAACTCGCCCAGCCCGCGCACCGCCGTGCGCGAACGGATCGCCGCGATTGACGACATCTTCATGAACGTGCTGGCCATGAACTTGCAGCAGGCCGAGCAGCGCAAGGATGCAGCAACGCTCAACCGCCTGGAAATGGTTTACGATGAGGTCATGTCCATGGTGGAAGAGTCCATGCCGCCGGAGGTGCAACTGCTCAACGAACTCCTGGGTGTGCCCTACCCGGACGGCACCCGTGCCTTGCTGAAGGAACGCCAGGCCGAGCTGACCCCGGAGGTGCTAGACCTGATGGAAAGCATGGCCGATGGGGTCCTCCAGCAGGAGGGACCGCAAGCGGCTGAGACGGCCAAGCGCCTGCGCGATATTCGCGCCCAGGCGATGTTGCTGGTGTGAACAGTGGGGAGGGGACAGGCGTCAGTGGACAGAGATTCTCCCTCCTGTTCCCTGCCCCCTGACCCCTGCTCCCTGACTTGTGATGCGATGAACGCTGAAATCATCACTTCTGGCACCGAGCTGCTCTTGGGCGAGACGGTGGACACCAACTCGACCTACATTGCCCGCGCGTTGCGGGACATCGGGGTCAACCTGTATTTCAAGACCTCGGTGGGTGATAACGTGGAACGGATGGCCCTGGCCCTGCGTCAAGCCCTGGCGCGCGCCGATGTGGTGATCACCACGGGCGGGCTGGGGCCCACGGTGGATGACATCACGCGCGAGGCGGTGGCGGTCGCCACCGGCCGAGAGCTGGTGCTGAACGACGGTTGCCTGGCGCACGTGCAGGCCCTTTACGCGCGCTGGGGTCGGACCGTCAGCGACAACAACCGCCGTCAGGTCTACCTGCCCGCGGGCGCGATCCCGATCCTGAACCCGGTCGGCACCGCGCCGGGCTTCATCGTGGAGACCGACCAGGGCGCCATCATTGCACTCCCCGGCGTGCCGCGCGAAATGGAGCGCCTGGTGCAGGACGCTGTGTTGCCTTATCTGAGAGAGCGGCTGGGCAGCGAGCAAGCGGTCATCAAAGCGCGCGTGTTGCGCACGGTGGGGCTGCCGGAGAGCTGGATTGATGAGAAGCTCGACATCCAGATGCGGTCAGCCAACCCGACCGTAGGACTGGCGGCGCACCTCGGCGCGGTGGATGTCCGCATCACGGCCCGGGCGGCCGCCGAGGTCGAGGCCGATCGGATGATCGCGGAGATGGAGGCCGAAGTGCGTCTGCGCATCGGCGACGGCCACATCTTCGGCACGGGCGCCGAGCGCCTGGAAGAGGTGACGGCCCGGCTGTTGACGCAGGCCGGCGTGAAAGTGGCCCTGCTGGAGAGCGCCACCGGGGGCGAGATCGCCCGACTCCTGCGGTCCACCCCGGACGGCGCTGGCGTGCTGACAGCGGCGCACGTGGTGGACGGTCCGGCTGGCCTGGTGGAGACGCTCAAGTTGTCGCCGGCCAAGCTGGAAGCGTTCGGCTGGATCAGTGAGATGGTGGCGGCCGAGGCCGCCGCGCTGCTCATTGACACTTACGAGGGCGGCTGGGGCATGGCCATCCTGAGCTGCTGCGGCGACCAGGGGGATGTTTACGGCGACAATCCCGGCGAAACCTATCTGGCGTTGGGGACGCCGGGCACGACCCTCGTCAAACACTACCAGTTCGGCGGCGTCGGAACCCTGGCTTCCCGCTGGGTCACGCTCCGCGCCCTGGATGTGTTGCGGCAGCAGGCGTTGGCGGAACTGCGCAAGCGAGATTCTTCACTGCGTTCAGAATGACACCGGTCCGTACATCGTACATCGTACATCGTACATCGTACATCGTACATTCATCATCCCGAGGCGCTAATGACCGACATTCCATTCGAGCTAAAGCTGATACAAATCGAAAACCCTGATGCCTTGAACTTCGTCCTGGGGCAGAGCCACTTCATCAAGACCGTGGAAGACATCCACGAAACGGTGATGAGCAGCATCCCCGGCGCGAAGTTCGGGCTGGCGTTCTGCGAGGCCTCCGGCGCGGCCCTGGTGCGGTCATCGGGCACGGCCCCCGATCTGGTTGCGCTGGCCGAGCGGAACGCGCTGGCGCTGGGCGCCGGTCACACGTTCATCCTCTTCCTGCGCGACGCTTATCCGATCAACGTGCTGAACGCGATTAAGATGGCGCCCGAGGTGGCCAACATCTTCTGCGCGTCGGCCAATCCCGTGCAGGTGATCCTGGTGGAGAGCGCGCAGGGCCGCGGGGTGTTGGGCGTGATTGATGGGAGCCACACCAAAGGCATTGAAGACGCCGAAGGGGTGGCCTGGCGCAAGGGATTCTTGCGGATGATCGGCTACAAGCTGTCGTAAGGCAAACCACGATCTGGAATCGAGGCTTTCGCCGGTTTTTCTTGGAAGAACGATTGTCACCGGTGATGGCTTCGAGTTCAAGAGACTATCGGATAAGTCGAGGTTATTCATGCGCGATGTTTGGTCCGTGCGGCCGGCCTGGCTGATCGCCTGGCTGGTGGCCGCGTTAATGTTATCTGCCTGTCAAGGGACGGCCAGCCCGGTCGCGCAAGCTCCAATTGCAGCCCCTGCGGCTGCTTCAGCGACCCCCGAACCGCCTACCTCCACGCCGACCAACACGCCGCCGCCCACTGAGACGCCCACGCCGAGCCCTACGCCGACGATCACGCCCACGCCGGCCCCAAAGACCATCCGTGAGACCGACAACTTCCTGGTGCTGGGCGCGGATCAACGCCCTGGCGAGGGTGCGTGGCGCACCGACACGATCATGGTCGTGGCGATTGATTACGATGCCGGGCAGATTGGCATTGTCAGCATCCCGCGCGACTTGTGGGTGGAGATACCTGGGTATGGCATGGGGCGCATCAACCAGGTAGACTTTGAGGGTGAGCATCTAAAGTATCCCGGTGGCGGGCCCGCGTTGATAGCGAAGGTCATCGAGGATAACCTGCAGATCCCCATCCCGCCCAAACACTGGGTGCGCCTCCAGCTGGATGCTCTGCCGCAACTGGTGGATGCGCTCGGCGGCGTCACTGTGACCCTGGACTGCCCGCTGCACGAGCTGACTCCGGATCCAAAGGCGCCGGACAGTGGCCAGTACGAGCGTTTCGACCTGCCGGCAGGCAAGGTGTTCCTGGATGGCGCAGCAGCGGCCAAGTTTGCGCGCTACCGTTACGCGTCCAGCGACTTCGCGCGTGCGCAGCGCCAGCAGCAGCTCATCTGGGCTATTCGTGAACGCGCTTTGCAGGTGGATGCCATCCCGAAGATCCCGGAGCTGTGGCGGGTGCTCTCTAAAACCTTCAAAACTGATCTGGGCGTGCTGGACGCGATCCGCCTGGCTCGGCTGGGTGCGAAACTCAACGCTGATCAGGTACACGGGATGACCTTCAGCCCCACGGCGATTGCGCCGGCGATAGTGGGCGGCGGGGCGCAGGTGGTCAAGATCGTGGATTCCGCCGAGGTCCAGCGGGAATTGGATGGGGTGTTCAGTAGCCAACCCCTCGCCCTGCAAGGCCGGCAGGGTTCAGGCTGCGATGTCGCCCCCGCGTCATCACTGCCCACCCCCATTTCATCGGATGCTACAGCCGAACCGGAAGCCACTCCAGAACCGGAAGTGACACCGGAACCGAGCGCCACTCCGGCGCCATAACAAGGACGCTTGAAAGCTAAAGTGCAAGCGTTATTGCGGGCGGCCGCTAACCCTTGCGCCTGGCCACCAGGATCATACGCTCACTGTCGCTGGCAAACGGCGCCAGGTCCCAACCACCATACACGGCCTCCACCGCGTAACCTGCCTTTTCCAGCAATAGCGCAGCCTCAAAGCGCCATAGATAACGCAGGTCGAACGCCGTCACCGTGCGCCGCAGCCCGCCATCGGGCGCGACCTGGTCGTACAGCAGCGTCACGTGCATCACCTGTTCACCCAGATCTACGGTGCGGATCATCTGCTTGATCACGATGCCGCCGGTCTCAGGGTCAGGCCAGGTGTGATGCCATTCGACGCGGCCGTCCAGTGCGGCCAGTTGGCCGGGGTCCGGGTGCAGGATGTCCAGGATCAGGTAGCCCCGCGCGGCCAGGCTTGCCCGCCAGTGGCGCAAAGCTGCCAGCTGCGCGGCCTGGTCGGGCAGGTGCAGGAAGGTGTTCATCACGCTGAACGCCAACTTGTACGGCCCGCCCAGCGGCGCGTTTGCGTAATCCCCTTCGACCAGGGTCACGCGCTCGCCCACGCCTGCCGCACCCGCCTTGGCCCGCGCCTGATGCAGCATCTCGGGGCTCAAATCCACGCCGGTGACGTTGAAGCCGGCTTGGGCCAGGGGGATCAGCGCCCTCCCGGTGCCGCAGCCCAGTTCCAGGAGCGGCCCGCCTGCGCGGCTTGCGTAGGCTGCCAGCGCGGGCAGGTCATCTTCGTAGTCGGCGTATTCGGCATCGAAGAAGCGGGCGATGCGGTTCATGGCTTCGCGCATAGGTTGATCCTTGTCACCTGGTGTACGGCGCCAGTGTAGCACAAAAGGTGAGCTTGCCCAAGCTCCGGCGTGCGGCGTGCGGGCGGACGTCGCAGCTTGCTGCGCGACCGGGGCAGGATGCAAAGACCGCGATGTTTTGTCTCTGACGCCGTGGCATGTTATCATAGGTGCATGGTAGCTGATCCCGAGATTCGTATCATCCGTAGCGACCGCCGGGCGAAGACGGTCTCTGCACGGCCGGTGGACAACGGCGCGGCCATCGAAGTGCTGGCGCCGGCCAATGCCTCTGATGCGGAACTGGCTCCGATTATCGAACGCCTCAAGGGCCGCATTGTACGTCATCAGGAGAAGGCGGAGACCACGGATGACCGCACCTTGCAGCGCCGCGCAGCCGAGCTTAACCGGGCGCATTTCGGCGGCAAGCTGGCCTGGCGCGATATCCGCTATGTGGCCAATCAGAACAAGCGTTACGGCAGTTGCACGCCCGCCACCGGCACGATCCGCATCTCGCACCGGCTGGCCTCCATGCCCCCGTGGGTGCAGGACTACGTCATCGTACACGAGTTGGCGCACCTGCTGGAGGCAAACCACGGACCGCGCTTCTGGAGGCTGGTGAACCGTTACCCCAAAACCGAGCGGGCGCGCGGCTACCTGATCGCATTGGGGCTGGAGGGCGAGGGGGATGAGCCGGGTGAGACGGATCTGGAGTAAGGCCGTCGCGTAAGATGTCATTTTCGGGTTAGTTGTTCATGCGGTGGGCGGCGCCACGGCGGGTGGCAGTGTAGCACAATCCGCAGGATTGTGGCCGCACCGCCACGCGCAATCCAGCGGATTGCGGTACAGCCCCATTTCCAGGGCAGTTACTCATGCGGCGGGCGGCGCCACGGCGGGGGGCAGTGTAGCACAATCCGCCGGATTGTGGCCGCACCGCCACGTGCAATCCAGCGGATTGCGGCACCCTCCCCAGTTCCAGGGCAGAGGACCAAGCGTGGCTATCCTTTGACACCCCCGCGGCCGTCGTGTACAATGGCAACACAAATGAGAAGACGCAATCTCGCGTTTTCGCAATCGAAACAACACGGGAGATAGGACATTGGGACAGTTTTATTATGGTGGGCAGGCAGTTATCGAAGGTGTGATGATGCGTGGGCGCAAGCGCATGGCGGTGGCGGTGCGCGCGCCCAACGGTGAGATCGTGATGCACGAAGAGCCGTTGACCGCAGCGATCTATACAAAAAAGTGGGGCCAGTGGCCGTTCGTGCGTGGCCTCAGAATGTTGTGGGATGCCCTGGGGCTGGGCATCCGGGCTTTGATCTGGTCGGCTGATGTGTCACTCAAGGAAGAAGGCCAGGAAGAGGTGAAGTTTGCCGGCCCAGTGGCGTGGACCACCGTTGCCGCGTCCCTGGCGCTGTCCATTGGTTTGTTCTTCATGCTGCCCACGGCGGTGGCGGGCTGGCTGGCGCCGTTGGGTGCTGGCGGGCTGCTCGTCAGCGGCATCGAGGGCATCGTGCGCCTGACCTTGTTCCTGCTCTACCTGTGGGGCATCGGCTTCATGCCGGACATCCGCCGGGTATTCGCGTACCACGGCGCGGAGCACAAGACGATCAACGCCTACGAGGCCGGCGCGCCCCTCACCTCGGAGTCGGTCAGCCGTTTCACCACGGCGCACACCCGCTGCGGCACCAGCTTTCTGCTGTCGGTGATGGTGATCTCGATCCTGGTCTTCGCGCCGTTCCATTTCGATAACTTGTTCTTGCGTCTGGCATCCCGCCTGCTGTTGATCCCTGCGGTGGCCGGGATCGCATACGAGTTCATGCGGTTCACCGCGCGTAACGTCGGGCATCCGCTGGTGCGGGCGCTGATCACACCGGGCCTGCTGCTGCAGCGGCTGACCACGCGCGAACCGGAACCCGCGATGCTGGCCTGCGCCATTGCGGCCCTGCAGCCGGTGCTGGCGGCGGATGGGATCGATGTCGCGTCCTCTGAGACGTTCGCACCCGCACCTCAGTCGGCGCCTTGTCCAGCCAGGGCCTGACCCGGCAATCAGTGCTTCATCCCTATACCACAGCGCTGTGATATGTTCAACAGAGTTTCAACGTCGAAAGGAGACACACCATGAGCAAAGTGAGCATCATCGGCGCCGGGTACGTTGGCTCAACGGTGGCCCATTGGGCAATGATCGCAGGTGGCTGCCAGATCGTCTTATTGGATGTGGTTGATGGCTTGGCGAAGGGTAAAGTCCTGGACCTGATCCAGGCTGGTCCCATTGCTGGCCATGCTATTGATGCGATGGGCACCACCGATTACGCCGCCACGGCCAACTCGGATATCGTCATCATCACAGCCGGCGTTGCCCGCAAGCCGGGCATGACGCGCGAGGACCTGGTCAACATCAACGCTGGGATCGTCAGCTCAGTAGTCAAAGAGGTTGTGGCGCATTCGCCCAACTGCAAGATTCTCATGATGACCAATCCGCTGGACACCATGACCTACCTGGCCTACAAGGTCAGTGGCTTCCCGCGCGAGCGCGTCATCGGCCAGGCCGGCGTGTTGGATGGCGGCCGGATGCGCACTTTTATCGCGATGGAGGCCGGCATCAGCCCGGAGAACATCCACACCACCGTACTGGGCGGCCACGGCGATGAGATGGTGCCGCTGGTGCGCTACTCCAACATCGCGGGCATGCCGCTCAGTTACTTCCTGACCCAGGAACAACTGGATCGCATCGTGGCGCGCACGCGTGATGGCGGCGCTGAGATCGTGCGCTATTTGAAGACCGGCAGCGCCTATTACGCTCCCGGCGCGTCGGCGTGCAAGATGGCGCAGGCTATCGCCAAGAACCAGCACCACATTTATCCGGCTTCGGTGTACCTGAACGGGGAATACGGCCTGCACGATATTTGTTTCGGTGTGCCGGTGGTCTTGGGTAGTTCTGGGGTTGAGCGTATCATCCAACTCGAGTTGAACGAGGCTGAACAGGCCGCCTTGCAGCGCTCAGCCGATCTGATCCGCAGCACGATGACGACCCTCAAGTTCTGAGCTCCCCGAAAAACAACACGAGCCGCGTCATTCAAGAAGGAATCGAGTGGCTTACGAAGTGAAAAACCAATGCCTGGTGGATTGGATCGCGGAAGTTGCTGGCCTGTGCCAGCCCGAGGCGATCTACTGGTGTGATGGGAGCAAGGAAGAGTACGACCGGCTGATGGCGGAGATGGTCGCCAAAGGCAGCGCGATCCGGCTGCACAAGCGGCCCAATTCCTTTTTGTTTCGGTCGGATCCCAGTGATGTCGCACGGGTAGAGGCGCGCACGTTCATCGCCACGACACAACAAGAGGACGCTGGTACCACCAATAACTGGATAGCAGCCGATGAGCTGAAAGGCATCATGCGGGGCCTCTACCAGGGCTGTATGCGGGGCCGCACCATGTACGTTATCCCGTTTTCCATGGGACCGCTGGGCTCGCCCATGGCCAAGATCGGCGTTGAGGTCACCGATAGCCCGTACGTGGTCTGCAACATGCACATCATGACGCGCGTCGGCACGAAAGTGATCGACGCGTTGGGGGCCGAGGCCCAGTTTGTGCCTTGCCTTCACTCCGTCGGCGCACCGCTGGCGCCGGGGCAGAAGGATGTTCCGTGGCCGTGTGCGCCGATGGCGCAGAAGTATATCAGCCATTTCCCCGAAGAGAACCTGATCTGGTCCTACGGCTCGGGCTATGGCGGCAACGCGCTGTTGGGCAAGAAGTGTTTCGCGCTGCGCATTGCCTCAGCCATGGCCCGGCGCGAGGGGTGGATGGCCGAGCACATGTTGATCCTGCGGCTCACCAGTCCCGCAGGCCGACAGTACCACATCGCGGCCGCGTTTCCGTCGGCGTGCGGCAAGACCAACCTGGCGATGCTTCGCCCCACGCTGCAGGGCTGGCAGGCCGAGACTATCGGTGATGATATCGCCTGGATGAAGATCGGCCCGGACGGCCGGCTCTACGCCATCAACCCGGAGGCAGGTTTCTTTGGGGTTGCGCCGGGCACCTCCAATAACACGAACCCCAGCGCCATCGCTACCGTGCGCGAGAACACGATCTTTACCAACTGCGCCTTGACCGATGATGGCGATATCTGGTGGGAAGGGATCGGCGTGCCTGCTCCAGCCCATGCGATTGACTGGAAGGGCCGCGACTGGACGCCTGGTGGCAAGGAGCCCGCGGCGCATCCCAACGCGCGCTTCACCGCCCCTGCCAGCCAGTGCCCGGTCATCAGCCGTGACTGGGAGAAGCCGGAAGGCGTGCCTATTGATATCTTCGTGTTTGGCGGCCGCCGCGCGGGGGTGGTGCCGCTGGTGACCGAGGCGTTCGACTGGGATCACGGCGTCTTCCTGGGCGCGACGGCTTCGTCTGAGACCACGGCGGCCAACATCGGCGCGGTGGGCAATCTGCGCCGTGACCCGTTTGCCATGCAGCCGTTCTGCGGCTACAACATGGGCGACTACTTCCAGCACTGGCTCGACATGGGCGACCGGCTGGGCCGGCACGCGCCGCGCATCTTCTACGTCAACTGGTTCCGCAAGACACCCGACGGCAAATGGTTGTGGCCCGGCTATGGCGAGAACAGTCGGGTGCTGAAGTGGATGTGCGAGCGCGTAGACGCCGCCGCCGGCGCGGTGGCAACCCCCATCGGCCACCTGCCGACCGCCGCTGATCTCGATCTGACCGGGTTGAACATCCCGGCCGAGGACCTGGCTGAGCTCTTGCGGGTGGACCTGGACGCCTGGCGCGCCGAAGCGCCAAAAATCGACCATCACTTCGCCCAGTTCGGCGACCGGCTGCCGGAGCGGCTGCGGCGGCAGGTGGCTGGGTTGCGAGAGAGGTTGGGCCGTTGAGCGGTGACGAAAGACGAATGGCGCAGGTCTTTCGTCGTTCGTCGTTCATCGTCCGGCGAAAGACCTGCGCCCGCTGTGCCGATACATTATGAAACGAAGCTATCGCTACTACGATCTGATCATGGCCGCGTTCGTGGCGGTGTTGTTGGTCAGCAACATCGCTTCGTCGGCCAAGATCGTGGATTGGGGCGTGTCGCTGCCGCTCATCAACCTCCCCCTGGCGTTCGACGGCGGCACGCTGCTCTTCCCCATCAGCTACATCTTTGGGGATGTGCTGACTGAGGTGTACGGTTATGCCCGGGGCCGGCGGGTGATCTGGACCGGCTTTGCGTTGGCCGCGCTGATGAGCCTCACCCTGTGGCTGGTGGGCCGCCTGCCGGGCGAGGCCGCGTGGCAGGGCTACGCAGGCCAGGCCGCCTATGACGCCATTCTGGGTGGGGTCAGCCGCGGCGGCATCATCGTCGCCAGCCTGGTGGCCTACTTCGCCGGGGAGTTCAGTAATTCCTTCATCCTGGCGAAGATGAAAGTGTGGACCCAAGGCCGATGGCTTTGGACGCGGACCATCGGCTCAACGCTGGTCGGACAGGCAGTAGACTCGATCTTGTTCGTCATGATTGCCAGCGCGTTCGGGGTGTTTCCCTGGGCTATCGCGCTCAGCATCATCGTTGCCAACTACCTCTTCAAGGTGGGTATCGAGGTCCTGTTGACGCCAATCACCTATCGGGTGGTGACCGCGCTGAAGCGAGCAGAGCTCGAAGACTACTACGATGTAGATACGGATTTCAACCCATTCAAGGTGGCGGTGTGAACCAATCTGCAATCGTCAATGCGCAATCCGCAGTCCCGGCCGACCATCGCGCCGGCTTCGTGGCCGTGGTGGGCCGGCCTAACGTGGGCAAGTCCACGTTGATCAACGCACTGCTGGGCCAGAAGATCACCATCGTCTCGCCCAAGCCGCAGACCACGCGCAACCGGCTGCTGGGCATCTTGACCCAGGCGGACGCGCAGATCGTCTTCTTCGACACGCCTGGCATCCACGAGCCGCTGCACAAGCTGGGTGAGGTGCTGGTGGAGACGGCCGCGGCGGCCCTGCCCGACGCTGACGCGGTGGTGTGGGTGGTGGATGTGGCGGGCCGGCCCCATGAGGAGGATCGGCGGGTGGCCGCCATGCTGGCTGCGGTCAGCGGCCGCCAACTACCGGTCATCGTGGCGCTGAACCAGTGCGATCGGCTGCTGCCGGAGTATGCGCAGGAGAACAGCGCGGCGTATGCGGCCCTGGCGCCCGGCGCCACGGCGGTGCTGGTTTCCGCCCTGCGCGGCGACAACCTGCCCGAGCTGGTCGCGGCAATCACTGCGGTGCTGCCGCTCAGCCCGCCGCTGTATCCTGAAGACCAGGTGACCGACCAACAGGTGCGTTTCATGGCCGCTGAGTTGGTGCGCGAACAGGTGTTGCTGCACCTGCGCGACGAGGTGCCCCATTCCGTGGCTGTGTTGGTTGATCGCTTCGAGGAGCGCGAGGGCGGCCTGACCTACATCTCGGCCGTGGTCTACGCCGAGCGCGAGTCGCAGAAGGGCATCGTCCTCGGCAGAGGCGGCGCGATGATTAAGCAGATCGGCCAGGCCGCGCGCCAGCAGATCGAAGAGCTGTTGGAGACGCGCGTTTTTCTGGACCTGTGGGTCAAAGTGCGACCGAAGTGGCGCACCGACGAAGAGGAGTTGCGCCGGTTGGGGTATCAACGGCCGAAACAGAAGGCCGGGAGAGGAGGCGCGCAGCGCAGGAAGTCGAACCTTGCGCGGTTATAACCGCGCAGCCTGGCCTGTCATCGTCTCATTCATTTCTCAAGGAGGCAGCACATGGACTTCAATCGCATTCTCAACGGCATGATCAGGGCGGCCAAACTCGATAAAGAGTTTTACGAAGAGGTCGAGCACGACCCCAGCTACAGCCAGGACGCATTGGCTGTGGTGATCCTGGTCTCGGCGCTCGGTGCGCTGGGTGGGTTTCTGAACTCACTCTTTTCCGGCGTCAACATCCTGGCAGCTATCCTCGGTCTGATTCTGAGTCTTGCACTGGCGATCGGTGGCTACTACCTGTGGGTCTTCGTGGCCCAATACGTGGGGACGCGTTTCTTCAAGGGCACCGGCGACTTCGGCGAGGTGCAGCGCGCGTTCGGCTTTGCTTATGCACCGCAGGCCCTGAACCTGCTCGCCGCCATCCCTTGCGTGGGCGCCCTGGTGGGCATCGTGGCCTGGCTGTGGTCCATCGCCACTGGCTTTGTTGCGGTCCGCCAGTCGTTGGATCAAGATGACACCAACGCTGCGTTGACAGTCATCATCTCGGCCATCGTCGTCTTCATCGTGACGGCGGCGATCAGCGCAATCTTTGCCGGATTGGGCGTCGGCGTCGCGACGCTTTCCGGCGCGTTCAACCAATAACTATTTGACTGATTTCAGGAGGCGCCCTATGCTCGTCAGTGAGCGGATGACCCGCAACCCAGTTACGATCCAGGACACGGCAAGCATTGACGACGGCTTGCACTTGATGCGCCAGCGCAAGGTGCGCCGCCTGCCGGTGGTGGAAGCCTCCGGCAGGCTGGTGGGCATCGTGTCGGACAAGGACCTGCTCCACGCAGCCCCGTCCCCGGCCACGACGCTGAGCGTCTATGAACTGCACTACCTGCTGGCCAAGCTGACCATCAAACAGGTGATGTCCAGTCCGGTAATCATCGTCACCTCCAGCACACCGCTCGAGGAAGCCGCTCGCATCATGGCTGACAACAAGATCGGCGGCCTACCGGTGGTGGATGATGGTGTGCTGGTAGGCATCATCACCGAGACCGACATTTTCAAGATATTGGTGGAGCTCTTGGGCGCGCGCGCGGCCGGGCTGCGATTCACCGTCAGCACGCCGGCGCAGAAAGGCGTATTGGCTCACCTGACCCAGGGCCTGGCGGCGCGCGGGGCTGATATTCTGAGCGTGGTGAACTATGCTGCGCCCGAGGAAGGCTATGTGCGCATCACCATTAAGCTGACGGGTGCTGACGAGGCTGCCGTGAAGGCCGCGGTGGCTGAGGCCGGCATGACGTTGGTGGACCTGCGCGGCGCGTGACAGACTCAAGACCCCCGGTTTCTCCGAGAAACCGGGGGTCTTTATCCACCGGGTTTCTTGTGGGGCTTCAGCATGCGCCAATACCTGACTTTGCTGCAACATATCCTTGACCACGGCGCAGTGAAGACCGACCGCACCGGCACCGGCACGCGGTCGGTCTTCGGCTACCAGATGCGTTTCAGCCTGGCCGACGGCTTCCCGTTGCTCACCACCAAGAAACTGCACGTCAAATCTATCATCCATGAGCTGCTATGGTTTCTGCGCGGCGAGACCAACGTCCGCAGCCTCCAGGCGGCCGGCGTCCATATCTGGGATGAGTGGGCCGATGCGGACGGGGAACTGGGTCCGGTGTACGGCGCGCAGTGGCGCTCATGGCCCACGGCCGATGGCCGGACGGTTGACCAGATCAACCAGGTGGTGGATGCGATCCGGCGCACCCCTGACTCGCGGCGCCTGATCGTCAGCGCATGGAACGTGGGCGAGATCGAGAAGATGGCGTTGCCGCCCTGCCACGTCCTCTTTCAGTTCTACGTCGCAGAGGGCGCGCTCTCTTGCCAGCTCTATCAGCGTTCGGTGGATGTCTTTCTGGGGCTGCCGTTCAATATCGCCTCATATGCGCTGCTGACGATGATGGCAGCCCAGGCTTGTGAGCTGCGACCGGGGGACTTCATCCATACCTCCGGCGATGCGCACCTGTACAGCAACCACCTGGAGCAGGCGCGGCTCCAGCTCGAACGCCAGCCGCGGCCCCTGCCGCAGATGCGCATCAATCCTGACGTGCGTTCGATCTTCGAGTTCAAGTACGAGGATTTCCGCCTGGAGGGGTACGAGCCGCACCCGCACATCAAGGCGGAGGTGGCAGTTTAGGTTTCGCCCTTTGGAAGCGAGACTGTGCGCAGCCTCCTTACAGGATTAGCCGGTCTGATGCGCGACGCCAACAACCGGCTGAAGCCTCGAATCCTGTTTACCCGCCCGGCACGTTACACATCAAACGTCACGCGCGCCTGCCAACCCTCGGCCGTTTCCCGTACATCCGCATCGTAGTACGTCACCGCCTTGATCCCCGTGTGGCTGGGCGCGCCGCGATAACCGTAGGCCGTGCCGCGCAGGCCGCGCGGCGCGAGCTCGGTGATCTCGAAGCGCGTGTACATTGCGCCGTCCAGCTCTTGGCCCAATAGCAGCCGGTTCAGCCAGGCCACCAACAGATCCGGGTAGTCGTTGGCCGCCACGTTGACCGCGCGCGCCACAGTGCAAGGTTGGCCGGGATCGGCGTCCTGCAAGGCGTACATGGCCGCGGCCGTGTTGGCGAACAGCGTCCGGTCATCCGGCCCCGCGACGTCAATCGCCCAATCTGCGGTGTGACTGAGCTCAGTCCAGGGCCGGTTGACTGCCTCCGCGAACCAGCAAGCGGTTTGAGCCTGGGTCGGTGGGACGGCCAGGAGCCGGCGCGCGGTGTCCGCATCCGATCGGATCTGCGCGATCAGCGCCGCGACGTCGCCGAAGCGTTTTTCTGGCCGCAGGCGCTGGATGAAGCTGAGCCCCAATGTTTCGCCGTAGATATCGCCGGAGAAATCCAGCAGGAACGCTTCCACCGATGGATGACCGTTATCGAAGCTGGGCCGCACCCCGATGTTGACCACGGCCGGATGGCCTGTGTCTCCCCGCCACGCCCAACAGGCGTAAACACCATAGGCTGGCGCCAGGCGGTCGGCCGGCAGCCGCAGGTTGGCGGTCGGGAAGCCCAGGGCGCGGCCGCGGTGCGCGCCTTCGATCACCTCGCCCCAGACCTGGTAGGGGCGCCCTAGCAAAACGGCCGCCTGATCCACTGCGCCCTCTTCGGCCAGCAGGGTGCGCACCCGGCTGCTCCGCACCGCGCCTGAGGCCAGCTCGAACGGCTGAACGACCTGCACGCGGTAACCGTGTGCCTGGCCCAGGGCTTGCAGCAGGGTGACATTCCCCGCGCGCCGCCGTCCCAGCGCGAAATCCGGCCCCACCCAGAGCTCGCGCAGCGGCAGGTGTGCCACCAGCGCCCGCACAAAGTCCTCCGCCGGAGTCGTTGCGGTCTCGGCCGTAAACGGCAACACCAACACGAAGTCCAGCCCCAACGCCTCCAGCAGCCCGGCGCGTTCTTCGCTGCTGGTCAATCGCGGCGCCTGAGCGGCAGGCCGCAGCACGGCCAGCGGGTGCGGCTCAAAGGTGAGCAGGCCGGCCAGACCGTCGGCCGCATGGGCCGCAGCCGCCAACTCGCCGATCAGGTATTGGTGCCCGCGGTGAACGCCATCAAAATTGCCGATGGTGAGATAGATAGGCTGCTGCAGTGGCGTGGTCGGGAAGCCGTAGTAGGTTTCCATATGTGGTCACTCTTCCGCGGCAAAGACCTTTACGGGCCGCCACGTGGCCGTCTCCGGGTCGTGGCGTAAGATGGCGATCACGTCGCCGGCGGCGGTCAAGGCGTAGCCCGGCACGTTGGCGGCCGCGGCCGGCCCCGTGATGGCTTGCCCGTTGCGCAGTCGCCGCTCATCTGGTTGATCCACCGACACGGCTGTCAGGTCGCTCAACGCCGCGGTCAGCGGCCGGAGGTGCTGCCGCAGCGTGCCGGCGCGGGCAGCCTCGGCCAGCGCGTCCAGGGTGAGGGCCTCCTCCAGCGCGAAATTGCCGCTCCGCGTGCGGATCAGGTCGGTCAAGATCGCGCCGCA
>DAOUAT010000092.1:0-1998 GCA_034433275.1 Anaerolineae bacterium | reverse complement strand
ATATTGTCCGGCAACGACCAGTGATACCATGGCTTGACCCGGTGCGGCTGTAGTGCGGATCAGCGCCAGGGTGGCGTCAGCCAAGTTCCATTGTCCCAATAGCGCGTAAAGCCCGGGCGCGTTGGTGCCGAATTGGATGGTTGCGCCGGCGCGCCGGCCGTTGATGCGCGCCCAGTTGCTGCCGGTCCAGCGATACGGCGCAATATCATACTGATCGGCAGCCAGCATGGCCGGTAAGGGCAGACGGAGCAACGCAACGCCGGTCAGGCTTCCGCCCTCCAAGGCGAACTCGTAGCCGTGGCCAACGAGGCTGTAGGGTACGGGAACGGCCGGCGCGGTGCTCCTGACGCGCAACGTGACCGCGGCCTGGCTGGAGAGCGATTGGGGCGGCAGGCTGGCTTCGGCGCCATCGGCCAGGGCGAGCGTGCCGCCCGTTTCCGGTTCCACCAATTTGACGCCCTCTGTGGCCGGCCGGCTCGCGGGCGTGAGAACTGGGGCTGGTGGCGGGGTGGTGGGTTCGGGCGTGACGGTGGCGCGTGTGCATGCGCTGACACTGATCAGTAGAACCGCCGTAGCCAAAACCAGGAATTCGTGCGAAACTCGTCTCATTTTTACCCCGCCCAGGCGCTCAATCGTGCAAGCACATCGTGAGCTTGCAGTCTAAAACGGGCCGCTTCGGTTGTCAAATGACTGCGGGGGCATATTCTCTGCTGGCGCCGCAGGCTTCGCGTGGGCTTGCCGTAAGGTGCGCATGTCGTTCAGCCAGCGCGGGACGCGTTCGGCCAGGCGCCGGTGATAGAGAGCTGCCAGGATCAGCAGCCAGCCCACCACTGCCAATCCCAGCACGGGTTGCTGCCAGAAGACAATCCCCCCCGCATACAGGTCCACCACGCGCAGACATAACACCCCAACGGCCTTTCGGCGCGTGCTGATCCAGGCGGCAATCGCAAGCACGATGAACAGCAACGCTGCCTGCCACGGCAGATACCCGGCCACTGTCAAGTACCCCAAGATGCCCAGGTAGAATGTCGCGTCGATGGGGAAATCATAACGCCCTAAGCGCGTCGGTTTGGCGCTGCGCCGGGCGGCCCAACCGTCCAGCTGATCGGTGGTCCAGGCCAGCACCGTGACCAGGACGGCGGTTGGCAGCCCGGCAGCGCCATCATTCAGGCCCAACCAGATCAGTATCCCTGCCGCGATGACGCGGGACAAGGTGAGGCTGTCGGCAAGCAGTGCATACATGTCAGCAGTATAGCACGGGTTCATGCTTCTGGCTAAACTGGGATCTGAATGTGCTGAATTTCGTGGCGTTCCTGGTGGCCATTAACGCCTCACTCCTGCTGTTCAACGTCCGAAGTGATTGACAATCAGGCGCCGCTCTTGCCCGCCCATCTACCGGCGCACGCCGCATTCGAGCGTCTGGTGCGCTCCCCCTATTCGGCCCTGGCGGTGGTGGATGAGACCGGCCAGGTGGTGGGTGTGGTGACCCGCTGGGGGATGCAACGGCGCTGGACTGAGGGGGTGCGGGGTTCGGTGGCGCTGTTTGTCGAGCCGTTGGCGTTGGCGCTTCAGTGCGGCATTCCGCTGGAGATGGCGCGGCAACGCATGGCCGATGCACAGGCGTCCATCGTGGCCGTGTACTGCGGCAACAGCTTTGAGGGCCTGCTCGACCTGGATGCCATTGGCCGCGCGCTCACCTTGCGCGGCCAGGTGGAATGGCTGCGCAAGGCGCGCTCTCCCGTGGCCGGACAGGCCTGATCCCCGGTTTTCCACGACGCCCGGTGCGCGGCTGCAGGCTCAACCGCCGGGCGTCTTTGCGTCCCTCGCCCACAACCGCTATAATAGCTTTCCTGTCAACCCGGTGCGCAGGCGGCGCCAGGGGTGATGATGCCTATGGGGTGAGTTATCATGACGCCGATCGTACAACTGCTTTTCGAGCTGAGCATCCTGATTGCTGCGGCGAAGCTGGCGGGCTATGTCAGCAGTCGCCTGGGCCAG
>DAOUAT010000091.1:0-7315 GCA_034433275.1 Anaerolineae bacterium | reverse complement strand
CTCGCGGATACTGAAACACCAGCCGTAAGAGACACCAGAGCGTAAGGCCAGCGCTTCAACCGAACGATCCGACTCGCGGAGGGCTGGACAAAACATAAGCTGTTAAGAATTCGTGTCGGAAAAACGGCACAAAACATAAGATGGGGGTCAAACGGGGTGCGGGTGGCCGCCAGCGGCCACGGGCGTGGCGGCGTGGGCGATCTGCTGTGGTGCGGGCGCCGGGCGCGGTGGTGGCGGGCGGTGGGCGTCGTCCCCTCGGGGGCTGCGGGGGGCGCAGGGCGCGCACCAGCGACCGGCGGGGCCGGGGTTGGCGGCGTCGGGATCAGTTCAGGGGTCAGGCGGCGGTGCAGGGCGGCTCAGGCGCCGCTGGTGGTGGGTAACTTAGCCTGGCGGGCCAGTTCCTCCTGGTGTTGGCGCACGCGCTGTAAGGCACGCAGATTGATCAGCACGTAGATCAGGGTGTTCTGGTTGGTGATGGCCGACTGGCGGCGCAGCTTGGGGCGCTCGATGCCGAGTTCGAGCGCCTGGCTGTTGACCCGCTCGTCGGCCGTGCGTTGCTTGTAGACGGCCTTGTACTCTGGGCTTTCCCGATCCAGTTGATAGCGGAGGCGGGCGCCGACGCAGGTGGGCATCTGGACCGTGCAGCCGCCTTTGGCCCAGCGTTTGTGGTTGACCGGGCAGACGGCGTCTGCGGCCCGTGTGGGGTGGCGCAAGGGACAGACGTACTTGCCGCGCTCATGGACGACCAGGGTGCTGGTGCGATCGGTGAAGGCCACCTTGAGGGGCATCGGCAAGTCGGCGGCGCACACGGGCAAGCCGGCCGGGCTGAAGGTGCGGTTCTTCACGCCGCCTTTCTCACTGAGGGGCACGGCGGCGAAGCCGCCCGCCTCGTGGAAGTACTGGTAGACATAGAAGGCGTCATAGGCTTTGTCCAGGGCGCCGTAGCGCGGCCGGCGGCCGAGGCGGCGTGCGGTGGCGGCCATGAGCGGGGCGAAGTAAGTGGCATCTCCCTGGTCGAAGGTCTGGGTCAGCTCGGCCAGCACGAACTCGCCCCAGTCGGGCACTTTGGTGCTGATGACACCGGACGCGTAGCCCCAGTGGTACTCACCGACGGTCGTTTTGCTGGCCGGGGTAGCCTCGGCGGCCGGGGTGGCCGGCGGCGTACCGCCATTGCCTTCGCCTTTATTGCGGCGTTTCTTGCAGCCCAGTTTGCAATCGGGGTCGCCCTTGGGCTGCTGGGTCTTGTTGTAGCGGTCTTCGACGTACTGCTTGGGGTTGTTCTCTTTAACCCAGGCCAGGATGTGCTTGGTATCGAGGGCGACGACGTCGCCGAAAGCCGGCCCTGAGTTGGTCGCAGGGTTGCTCTCCGCGGGCAGGGTCTGCCGAAGCAGCTGCACGGTGCTGTCGAGCAAGAACTGTGCGGCGGCGTTGTCGAGTTCGCGCAGCACGCGGCCGAGCTGGCGGCGGGAGGGTAGGGCGCGTGCCACGTCGAAGCCGTGCGGCGCCGTTGGGTCGGGGGTCAGCGGGAAGCCCAGACACCAGACCAGCGCGGGATGCTCAACCAGGTAGCGGCGCAGGTGGCCCAGGGAGCGCAGGCCTTCGTTGAGTTTGACCAGATAGGCGGCGACGTAAGGGGCGCGCGGCGCCGGGGTGGGGCCGGGCCAGGGGCGGTTGGTCGGCCGTTCGGGGAAGTGCGCCCAGTCGAGCGGGCCGAGCAGGTCGAGGTACTTGCGGGCGACCGCATCGTGGGCCACAAACTCGGGCAGCACGGCGGTGGGTAGGGCCAGTTGCCCCAGTGTGGGGCGGCAGCGCAGCCAGGCGGGCGCCGGGGCCGGCGCCTCAGCTGGCGGCCGGTGGAACCAGTGGGCCAGCAAGTTGCCAGCCCAGGCCAAAACGGGTAACATAGAACTGCCTCCTTTCGGTGCGCGTGTGGACGATACCAACAGTCTACCAGAAAAGAGGTTTTTTTTTCGAGTGGGGGGTCAACGACCCGTATCGTCTGTTAAGTGTCGTTGGCGCGTTGCAGCGCCGGACGGCCGGAACAATTCGTGTCGTTAAACGACACCAATCTTATGTTTTGTCCAGCCCTCCGTCAGGTATCTTGTCAATAATCCGGGGGATCCGGTTATGCCGGATCCCCCGAATTATTGACAAGATACCCAACGAAGCATCTCGCGGCCTTTGACGCCGGCCCCCGACCGGGGTACAATGCGCCTGGTTTTTAGATCTCAACATCACGAGGCAACAACATCATGGACAAGACGCAAATCGGCGAGCTTCTTCGGCGCCTGACGGCCGCTGACGGCCTCTCGGGCAGCGAAGGTGCGGTGGCCGCGCTGGTGCGTTCGTGGGCGTTGGACGGCGGCTACGCGGCCGAGGCCCGGACCGACGCCCTCGGCAGCGTGATCCTGCGGCGTCCCGGCGCGGCCGAGCCGCCTGGCCGGGTCATGCTGGCGGCCCACATGGACGAGATCGGCCTGATTGTCACCAAGGTGGACGGGGCCTTCCTCCACGTCTCCAAAGTGGGCGGCATTGACCCGCGCTCGGTGCTGGGCCAGGAGGTCACGGTCTACCCCACCGGCCCCGGCGCGGAGGCGTATCCCGACGGCCTGCCCGGCTACGTGGGCAGCCGGCCGCCGCACGTGCTGTCCGCGGCCGAGCGGGATCAGGTGATCCCGCTGGCAGACCTGCGGGTGGACCTGGGCCAGCCGGCCGCGTTCTTCGCGCGCGGCATCGTGCGCGTGGGCGATCGCGTCGCCATCAAGGGGCCGTACACCGAGCTGCTGGGCGGCCGCATTGCGTCGAAGGCGTTGGACAACCGAGCCAGCGTGGCCGTGATGCTGGGCGCGCTGGGTTACCTGGCCGCCGTGCAGCACACCTGGGACGTCCTCGCAGTGGCGACCGTGCAGGAGGAAGTCGGCCTGCGCGGGGCCAAGACCAGCGCGTTCGGCCTGGCCCCGGACCTGGCGGTCGCCATTGACGTGACCTTCGGCGAGACGCCCGGCCTCAATGGCCGCGAGACCGTGGCTATGGACAAGGGGCCGGCCATCGGCTGGGGGCCGAACCTGCACCCGGCCATCATCAAGCGCCTGCGGGACGTGGCCGACGCCCTGGAGATCCCCTACGTCACCGAGGCGCTGCCTGGCGCGTCGGGCACCGACGCGTGGGCCGTGCAGGTGACGCGGCAGGGCATCCCTACCGGTCTGATCAGCATCCCCGTCCGCTACATGCACTCTGCGGTGGAGACGGTAGTGGTGGCGGACATTGACCGGGCCGCGCGGCTGCTGGCCGCGTTCATCAGCCGGCTGGATGCCGCCAGCCTGGCCAGCCTGGCCGAGGAGGTGTGACGTGACCGAGCTGCGTGACCTGCTGGAGAAGCTCTCCAACGAATTCGGGCCGTCGGGCCGCGAGCGGAGCGTGCGGGCGCTGATTAAGGCCGAGCTCGAGGGGCTGGCCGACAGCGCCGAGGTGGATGCCCTGGGCAACCTGATCGCGTTTAAGGCCGGTGCGGGGCCGGAGCCCCGGCCGAAGGTGATGCTGGCCGCGCACATGGACGAGGTCGGCTTCATGATCACCGAGGTGGGCAAGGGCGGCACGCTGAGCTTCGCCGCGGTCGGCGGGTTGGATGCCCGGCTGCTGTTGGCGAAGCGGGTGGTCATCGGCGACGAGCGCGTGCCGGGCGTCATCGGCGCGCCGGTGCCGCACCTGCAAAAGGGCGGGCAGGCCGACAAGGTGATGGAGATTGACGACCTGGCCATTGACATCGGCGCGAGTGACGACAAGGCCGCGGGCGCCAAGGTGAAAGTGGGCGACTACGGCACGTTTGCCACCCGCTTCACCGTGCTCAGCGCCGATCCCGCCTGGCCCACTGTGCGCGGCAAGGCGTTCGATGATCGCGTGGGCTGCGCGACCGCCATCGCACTGCTGGCCGAGCGCTACCCGGTGGACCTGTACGCGGTGTTCACCGTGCAAGAGGAAGTGGGGCTGCGCGGCGCGCGGGTGGCGGCCTATCGGCTGGCGCCGGACGCGGCCTTCGCGTTGGAAGGCACCATCTGTGACGACCTGCCCAAGCCGCCGGAGGAGGACGAGTCACCGGTGACGCGGCTGGGCGCCGGCCCTGCGGTGACGCTGATGGATCGCTCCCTGGTGGCGCACCCAGGCCTGCTCCGCCTGCTGCGTGAGGCCGCTGAAGCCGAGGCGCTGCCCATCCAATACAAAGCGCCCGGCCTGGGCGGCACCGACGCCGGCGCGATCCATCTGGCCGGCGCTGGGGTCCCAGCCATCGCCGTGGCTGTGCCGTGCCGCTACATCCACAGCCCGGCCGCCATTCTGAACCTGAACGACCTGGACAACACCGTGCGGCTGATGCGCGCTGCGCTGCGGCGGATCGCGCGGGAGCACATCGTGCGCGAGGCGTAACGCGCAAAACCGGATTCGAGGCTTCAGCCGGTTTCTCGCTTTGAGCGCCAAACCGCCTGAAGGCTCGACTCCATTGATGAGGGAGTATCACTGTGCAAGAACTGGCTCAAAAACTAGCCGAGGCGTTCGGCGTCTCGGGCTTCGAAGACGAGATCCGGGCCGTGCTCCGCGCGGAGATCGCGCCGCTGGCCGACGAGGTGCGGGTGGACGTGCTGGGCAACCTGATCGCCTACCGCAAGGGGGCCGGTGGCGGCAAGCGTGTCATGCTGGCCGCGCACATGGATCAAATCGGCCTGATGGTGACGTACATTGACGAGAAAGGCTTCATGCGCTTCGCGCCGGTCGGCGGCATCTACCGGGGCGCGTGTTGGGGCGCGCAGGTGCGCTTCGCCGATGGCACGGTGGGCACCGTGGGGGTTGACGGCCGCGCCGAGCCGAACAAGTCCCTGCCCGAGCTCAACGAGATGTTCATTGATATAGGCGCCACGAGCCGCGGCGAGGTCAAACAGAAGGTGGGCGATGTGGCGGTCTTTTGGCCCGGTTTCACCGCCCAGGGCAACGCCTGGTTCTCGCCCAACATGGATGACCGGGTTGGTTGCGTGGCGCTGGCGCAACTGCTGCACGACCTGAAGGGGATCGCGATCCCTCACGACCTGTACGCGGTGTTCACCACCCAGGAAGAGGTGGGCCCGCGCGGCGCACAGACCTCGGCCTACGCGATTGACCCCGAGGTCGCCATTGCGCTGGATGTGACTCTGACCGGCGACCTGCCCCGCACGCGCCGGGCGATGGACGTCCACCTGGGCCGCGGGGTCGCCATCAAGGTGCAGGATTCGGGCATGATCAGCCATACCGGCCTGAACCGGCTGCTCATCGCCCAGGCCGAGGCGTCGGGCATCCCCTATCAGCTCGAGGTGCTGACAGGTGGCACCACCGACGCGTACGCGATGCAGGTGGCGCGCGCCGGCGTGCCGGCCACGGCTCTCTCCCTCCCCAGCCGCCACGTCCACACCCCGTCGCAGATCGTGGACGCGCGTGACGTGCGCGGGGCGGTGGATCTGCTGGCCGCGCTGTTGAAGGGACCGATTGAACTTTAATTCCTATGCCCCTGGAGTCGAGGCTTCAGCCGGTTGGTTGCATTGAGGGAGTGACCGGCTAAAGCCTCGATTCCGGGGTTGGGCCAGGCTGGAGTTGAGGCTTCAGCCGGTTGGTTGCATTGAGGGAGTGACCGGCTAAAGCCTCGATTCCGGATAGTGATTATCCGGATCAGTTGCAAAGGATCTGCCATGCGCAAACTCGCGACCATTCAGGTGATCAAAGAATTGGAGCCGATCCCCAACGCCGACCGCATCGTGTTGGCGCGCTTCGAGGATATCGGCTGGCAGTGCGTGGTCGCGAAAGACGATGGCTTTAGCGTAGGCGATCACGCGGTGTTCCTGGAGGTGGACAGCCTGGTGGATGTGACGCAGCCGCGGTTTGCGTTCATGGCCGCGCACAAGGGTCGGGTGCGCACCATTCGGCTGCGTGGGGTGTGGTCCCAGGGCCTGGCGCTGCCGCTGGCCAAGTTCCCGGAGTTGAGCGGGCTGGCCCTGACGGGCGGGCTGGACATCACCGGTGTGCTGGGCATCGAGCAATATGTCCCGCCGGAGCCGGCCTCGGTCGGCGGCGAAGCGCTGGGCCGCTTCCCCGGCTTCATCCCCAAGACCGACGAACTACGGGTGCAGGCATACCCGGCCGTGCTGGACGAGCTGCGCGGCCTGCCCGCGGTCGCTACCGTGAAGTGCGACGGTTCCAGCGGCACGGTCTATCGTTGGCAGGGGCACTTCGGCGTCTGCTCGCGCAACCTGGAGATGAAAGACACGCCCGAGAACGTGTTCTGGAAGGTCGCTCGCAAGTACGACCTGAGCGACCGCGTGCCGGAGGGCTACGCGGTGCAGTTCGAGGCGTGCGGCGAAGGCATCCAGAAGAACCGCCTGGGCCTGCGGGGCGCGGATGGCTTCGTCTTCAACGTGTGGGAGATCGCCGGGAGCCGCTACCTGGACCACGAGGCGGCCCGGACGTTCGCCCAGTCCCTCGGCATGCCGGTGGCGCCCGAAGCCCAGCGGTGGGTGGCGTTCGACGCGACCCTGGATGAGCTCCTGGCCCTGGCCCAAGGGACTTACGCCGGCACGCGCAACCAGCGCGAGGGGATCGTTGTCCGTCCGTTGCAGGAACGTTACTCGCCCACGCTCAACGGCCGGCTGAGCTTCAAGGTGTTGAACAACGTCTTCCTGCTGGCGGAGGAGTAGGCGCAGCGCGCTTGCCTTGAAAATCCGGATGTCAAAACGTGCCCCCGGCCGCCGGCAGCCACGCAGCAAGCTGCGACGTCCGGGTCCGTGGGGCATGGCGCGGCAGGTTGGCCGACAGGGCGGGATCGCCCCTACCTGATCAACCGCCACATCGCCAGCGCCAGCAGCGCCACCAACAGCGCCGCGGCTCCCGCGGCCCAGGCCAGGCGATCCTCGCGCCAGGCCATTGCCTCTGCGGCCAGCTGTCGGGCCGCGCCAGCAGCCACGGCCCACTGCCGCTGTTCGCCCCTCACCCCCAGCATGACCAGATACGTTGCGCCGCTGCCGTCGGTCAGCGCCCGCCAGGCGGCCGCGTCGGCCGCCCAGAGGGCGCGCTGCGCGTCGGCCAGCCGCGCCCGTTGCGCCGCGTCCAGCCAGGCCGGCAGTCCGTCGGTCGCGCCGGCGCGTGTGCGGGCGAGCTGCTCGATGCGGGCGGCCTGCGCGTCCCAGGCAGCGGTCGCGGGGGCGAGGTTAACCGACTCGACATAACGCTCAGTAAACTGAACAGTCTCGGTCGTGTTTTCCCATCCCAGCGCAGCCGGCTGCAAGATGGCGGCCAGCAGCGCCAG
>DAOUAT010000090.1:0-13297 GCA_034433275.1 Anaerolineae bacterium | reverse complement strand
CGGCAGGGCAACAACGGCACTTCTATCTGGAGTCGAGGCTTTAGCCGGTTGGATGCTCAACGAGACAGACCGGCTGACCCTCAAGGGGGCTTACCCACAGCCTCGATTCCGGGACAAAAGGTGACGGGAGAAAAGCAACATCTGGTCCCGTGGCTGCTCTTCGCCTGCTTCTCGGCCCTCGCCCTGTTGACGCACTATGCGGCGGTCTTTGCCCTGGTCGCGTTGTGGGGCTGGACGGGGCTCCGAGCTGTGTGGGGCGGCTGGCCCGGTCTGTGGCGGCGGCTGCGGCCGGTCGTGCTGACGGGCCTCGCGACCGTGCTTTTATGTCTACCCGGCCTGCCCGTGGCGCTGCGGCAGATCCCATCGTATCGCAACCCCAACCTGGTCGTCCCGCCGGTGGGAACGTACCTGGCCGACCTGGCGCAGGTGTACGGCCTGGGCGAGCATCTGGACCCCACGGCCGCCCGCCCCTGGGCCTGGGCCCTGGCCGCGCTGCTGGTCGGCGGCTGGCTGTTGCTAGGAATCTCGAATCAGCGAATCAGCGAATCAGCGAATCACGATGCCCCGCGCGTCACACCATTCGTCATTCGCCATTCGCCATTCGCTATTCGCCATTCGCCATTCGCCATTCGCCATTCGTCCTTCGTCCTCCTCTGGGCCCTCCTGCCGTTGGCCGTCTACTACCTGGTCATCCTGGATCGCAGCACGTTCGCCACGCGCTACATCGCCGGTGCGCTGCCGGGGTGGCTGCTGCTGGCCGGGTTGGCCATCGCGGGCTGGGCGCGGCTGGGCCGGATCGGCGGGGCCGCGGCCGCGCTGGCCCTGGTCGCGATCCTGACGCCCGGCCTGACCGGCGACCTGACCGACCCGCGTTTCTTTCGCGAGGACACCCGCGGCATGGCCGCCTGGCTGCGACAGGAGACCGAACCTGAGCAAGACATCATCCTGGTGGACCAGCGCTACCCCTTTGGGCTGTACTGGCCACGCTGGAACAGCAGCGCGGTTGGAATCCCGCCTGCGGTGCCGGCCAACCTGACCCCCGCGCAATACCTTTTTGTGGACATCAACACCGTGGCCGAGCGCCTGGCCATGCTGGCCCGCGGCCGCGAGCGCGTCTTCCTGGTGCGCTGGTTCGAGTCGGACACCGACCCGCGCGGTGCGGCCTCCTGGGTGCTGGAGAAGTTCGGGGCGCGGCTGGGCCAGCGCAGCTTCCGCGGCTACCAGGTGACGTGGTATGCCGTTTCGCCGACAACCGATTTCGAGTTGGCCCCTGCATTGGATGGCCCGCCCGCGACATTTGGTGAGCAGGTGCGGCTGGAAGCGTATGCCTTCGGCGGCCGCGGGCCGGGGCTCACCAGCACGGCCGCGGAGACGCGCGCCCCCCAGGCCCCCGCCGACCAACCGATCTGGGTGGCTGCGCGGTGGTCGCGGCTGGCCGGCGCGGTCGAGCCGGGCAAAGCGCTGCCGCGGGGCCTCAAGGCCACCGTGGTGCTGGAAGATGGAAACGGCCTGGTCGTCGGCAGCGATGACCGGGCCATCCTCAACGACCGGCACCTGGCCCCGCTGGAGTGGTCGGAGGCGGATCGGCCGCTGGGCGTCTACATGGCCCGCGCCGCACCCGCCACGCCGCCGGGAACCTACGCGGTGAAGCTGGCCGTCTACAATCCGCTGACACTGGCGCAACTGCCTGCCAGCAGCCCGGCCGCGCAGGGGACCTTCGTCACGCTGGGCCAGGTGACGCTGGCGCGGCCGACCCGGCCCGTTGACGTCGCGCAGCTGTCTCTCGATGCGCCGTTGTCGCTGGCGTGGGGCGGGGTGCGCCTTTTGGGCCGCGGCCCGCTGCCCGCTCAGATCAGCCCCGGCGACCGGCTGAGCTTTGACTTGTTCTGGCAGGCCGCGCAGGGGGATCTGGCGGACCTGCGGGCGCGGCTGGCGCTGACAGCCGAGGCCGAGGCGGCGGTGTGGGAGGCGCCCCTGGCCGCCGGCTACGCCGCGAACGACTGGCAGGCCGGTGACGTGGTGCGCGGCCGCCAGCGGTTGTCGCTCAAGCCGGACGTGCCGGCCGGCGACTATGAGCTCACCCTGCGCCTGGGTGCTGGCGGAGACGCGGCGACGTCACCCGTGGTGACGTTGGCCCGGGTCACCGTGGCCGGCCGGCCGCACGTCTTCGAGCTGCCGGCCACGATGCTGGCGCGTTCAGGCGCGCAGTTCGGCCGTCTGGCGACCTTGCTCGGCTACGATCTGGCGGCGCCGGCCGCGCGAACTGAAGCCCTGCAAGTCACGCTCTACTGGCGCGCCGAAGCCGCCAGCGATGCCCCTTACGCCGGCACCGTCCAACTGCTGGACGCGGGCGGCGTCTTGCGCGCCCAACGCGATCAGCAGCCGGGGGACGGCGCGTTCCCGACCACCGGCTGGGTGGCTGGCGAAGTGCTGAGTGATGTCTACCGCGTGACCCTGCCCGCCGATTTGCCCGCCGGGAGCTATGCTGTTATTGTCAAGCTGTACGTGGCCGCGACCGGCGTCCCGCTGCCGGTTACAGCCGCAGATGGTGCAGCGGCCGGCGATTTCTGGCGCCTGGAGACGATTCAGATCCCTTGAGGCGCGCGGCCGCGCGATCTGCTGGCGGCGACACGTTGATTTTGTTGCCGTGCCTGCACACGGTAGAATGACACAAATTGCGCTCCATACGAGCGTTGGGCGGACTGACATCCATGAAGCGATTCGACAAAAGTCTGTGGTCACTGCTGTTCGTGGTTTTGTTGACCTTGCCAGCCTTACAGCCACTCTGGCAGCCCGGTCTGCAACAAACCGACGACGGCATGCACCATCTCTTCCGTCTTTTCAACCTCGATCAGGCGTTCCGTGCCGGGCATTTCGGCACGCGCTGGCTGGCGGATGAGGGGTTCGGCTACGGCTTTCCGGTGCTCAATTTCTACGCGCCGCTGACGTACTACATCGGGATGGTGTGGCGCTGGTTGGGCCTGGGGTGCGTGACCAGCCTGGAGTGGACCCTGGCTGCGGGCCTGGTGCTCTCGGCGCTGGCAATGTATCTGTTCGCCCGGCGGCTGCTGGGTGACTGGGGCGGCGCGCTGGCCGCCGTGGCCTACGCCTGGGCGCCCTACCACCTGGCGGACGCGTGGACGCGCGGCGCGCTGGCCGAGCTGTGGGCGTTCGTCTGGTTCCCCCTCCTGCTGCTGGCGCTGTGGGAGATCGCCCGGCAGCAGGATCGCGCTAAGATACCACCGGCATTATGGGGTGGCCTGGCGTTGAGCGGCCTGGTGCTCACCCATAACCTGAGCGTCTTGCTAATAGCGCCCGTGCTGATCGGTTGGGGGCTATTCATCCTGTTGATTGAAACGCGTACGCCCGCCGCGCGATGGCGCACCTTAGGCGGCTATTGCTTGATGGCATTGCTGGGCCTGTTCCTGAGCGCGGCATTTTGGCTCCCGGCGCTGACCGAAGCACGTCATATTTGGGCCAGTCGCGTGCCACTGGACTTCGACGTGTGGCGGCAGCAGCTTGTCGCTCCCGGTTACCTGCTGTCCCGCTGGTGGGGCCAACGCTATGAGGTCTTGCAGGCAGTCGGGACGTTGCACCCCCTGGGCCAGGCCCAGGTTCTGTTGGCGCTGATTGGCGCGGGGGTCGGCGTCTGGCGCTGGCGCACCCTGAATCGCCCGGCGCGGTGGGCGCTGCCGCTCTTTGCCGGTCTGGCGCTGTTCGCGCTGTTCATGCAAACCACCGCTTCGACCGCACTCTGGCGCAGCACGCCGGGTCTGCTGCTGCTTCAGTTTCCCTGGCGCTGGCAGGCGGTCTCCGCGTTCGCCCTGGGGTTGATCAGTGGCTACGGCTTCTTCGCCCTGCCGCTGGGCCAGCCCACCAGGCGCCTCGTCCGAATCGCCCGTGTGCCTGCCGCGTGGATCGTCCTTCCGGCCATCCTGCTGATGAGCAGCGCACTGGCCAGCCTGGTCTGGCGCCAGGCCAGCTACCCCACCACCGAGGAGGCCGTCACCGACGCCAATGTCGGCCATCGCACCATGGCGCTGTACGACTATGGCCGCGGGCTCTGGCTGCGAGAGCACGGCAGCGAATGGATGTTCGAGTATATGCCGCTTTCGGTGCAGGCATCACGAGAGGAATTCTTCCTGCCGGCCGGGCCGAACCCTGAAGCCGAGACCCCGTTGGCCCTACAACTACAGTCGGGCCGGCAGGCGCCGTTGGAGCGCCGTTTCCGGGTTGCGGCCGCGCAGCCGTGGACCATGCAGTTGCACCAGTTCTACTTCCCCGGCTGGGAGGCGCAGGTGGATGGCCGCGCCAGCCCTGCTTCCCCGGTGGGGCCCCTGGCGTTGGCCGGGGTCGAGATGTCGGCCGGTGAGTACGAGGTGATCTTTCGCTTCGGCGCGACACCCCCGCGCCGCATCGGCTGGGCCCTGACGCTGGCCGGCGTGGCTGGCTGGCTCGCCACGGCCGTCTGGCTGCGGCGCTTGCGCTGGCTGACGCTGCTGGCGCTGGCCGCGGCCCTCTACGGCGGGTTGGCTTTCGCGGCACGCGCTGCAGCTCCGGCCGATTACACACCGACGCCGGTTTCGGCTAATCTGGGCGATCAGGCTCAACTCGCCGGTTTTTATGCGCCGGCCGCGCAGTTGCGGCCCGACGCCGCGTCTGAGGTCATTCTTACCTGGTTGGCGCTGCGCCGACCCGCCAACGACTACAAGGTCTTCATACACGTGATCGATCTGAACGGCAAGCTCTGGGCGCAACACGATGGCGAGCCGGTCTTCTTCTTCTCGCCGACCACGCGCTGGCAGGCAGGAGAGATCATCGAGGATCGGCACCGCTTGACATGGATGGGGCAGCCGCCGCCGGGGCGGTATCAGCTCCGCGTTGGCCTCTATGAGCCTGTCACCGGCGAGCGTCTGCCTCTGCTGGGCCCCGATGGCACAGTGATCGGTGACCAGGTATTGCTGGTTGAGTTTGACCTGTAACCGGCTTAATGACTGATGGGAGAGATCGTATGCTAAGGATTCGTACAATGCCATCAGGAGCCTCATCTGCGTTTCTGCGTATTCAGCGGGTCGTAGGCGTCGTGCCCCTTCAGCTCTGGCTAGCAGCTGTGCTTTTACTCGCGTTTCTGATCCGGATCGTGGCGCTGGGTAGCTCAGATCTGTGGCTGGATGAGGCGATCAGCTATTTCATCGCCGCGAAGCCGCTGCGCGAGATCGTGCTCTATACCGCCTCCCAAACGTTTGAGCATCCGCCCGGCTACTACCTGCTCCTGCACCTGTGGATGAGCCTGGCAGGAACCTCAGAATTTGCAATGCGCTTTTTGTCCACGTTTGGCGGGCTGCTAACCGTTGCGTTGAGCGCAGCCCTGACACGGCGTTGGTTTGCTGACCGCAGCAGCCCAAGCTGGGCGACCAGGTTGGCGCTCCTGGTCGCGCTCATGACTGCCATCCAGCCCACCGCAGCCTACGTGGGCCGTGAGGTGCGGATGTATGCCTGGACTATGGCCCTGGCGTTGTTGTCTGTCCTGGCGTTGGATCTTGCCTTTCGGCGCAACCGGTGGCGCGACTGGGGCTTCTTTCTCGTGACCATCGGCCTTTCGGTCTTGTTCCACTACCTGGCCGGGCTTTTTGTGATTGCCTATGGCTTGTTCGCCGTGCTGTTCTGGCGCAAACTGCCCGCGGGCAAGACGCGGCTGGCTGCGCTCCTGGCGATCCTCTTCGGCCTGGCGGGCGCCTGGGTGCTAACACAGCCGGGACCGCGCGACACCTTGTCAAGCGTGGTTGCCGAGCCGCAGTCGGTCTCCCGGTTCGTGACGTCGCTCCTATCGGTGTCCATGCATTGGGTGCTGGGCAATAGCGCGTTCTACATCGCCCCGCGACCGGCCACGTTGCTGGCGCTGCTCGCCTGGCTTCCCGTGGCGATCGGCGTCATCGTGCTGGCACGGCCATGCTCAGCCGCCCGGCCGGCCAACGGGGGCCTGGCCGATGGGGATCTGCGCCGAACGCCGGGAGTGCTCCATTGGCTCATCGTCGTGCTCCTGGTGGCCCCACCCGTGCTCCGGGCGCTCGTCTTTTCGATGCCCAACGTCCGGCACAGCGCCATGTTGACGGGGATCCTGGTCCTGTGTACCGCATTGGGCGTCACGGCCACGCTGCGCCGCTCACGACTCCTCGGCGTGCTGCTGCTGCTCGCCCTGCTCGGCTTGGACGGGACACTGCTGGCGCGTGATTTGCGTGATCTGGAGCGGTCATTCAGCGTCCCGTTGGTCTATATCCAGGAGCGCGCTCATGATGGTGAGCCGATTATCTATACACACCCCTTAGATCAGTATCAAAACGCATACTATAATCAGCGGAACCTGCAAGCCCGCTACATTCCTACAGCATTACGCCCGGTAACCATCGAAGACGCCAATGCCGCCGTTGCTGGTCTCATGGCGCATACTTCGTCCGCCTGGTTGATCCTCTATCCAAGCCTGCTAGAACCAGAACGCGTGGAACAGGCACTTAACGAGTTGGCTTACCCGGCGGAAAAGGTCTGGTTCCCCGGCGGCCGCGGGGTGGTCCGCTATGCCTCTGACCGATCGGCCAGTGGCCAGAAGCTTGGTCTGACAGAGCAGGCTGGCGGGCTGGCCTGGGACAACCACGTTCGACTGAACCGCTGGGCGGCCTCGAGCGAGAGCCTGGCGGCCGGCGACGCGCTGCGCCTGCGCTTCGAGTGGCAGCGCACAGCCCCGGTGACGGCGGAAAGCCTGGTGGTCCTCACCCTCGTCGGCCCGGATGGCTCGATCTGGGCGAAACGGGTGGCTGCGCCGTGCAATGGCCTGTGCCCGGCGGCCGACTGGCCCGCTGAGCCGGTCATCGAACGCCAGGCGTTTTACGTTCCGGCCGATGTGCCGCCGGGAGACTATCTGATCCGCCTGGCATGGGTGACGGCAGATGGCGCGCCGATCATGGGGCGCGCGGAAGGCGCCCTGGCGCAAAGCCTGTCTACCGCGGCCCAAATTGACCTCCCGTTGCTGGCCGTGCAGGTGAAAGACCCGCCGCAAGCAGGCGCGGTCAGCCCGCCCCTGGCCGGCGACTTCCATGCCCCGGCGGGGCCAGGCCTGACCTTGCTGGGCGCCGATTTCGCCAGCCCGTCTTTGCGCGCCGGCCAGACCCTGGCCGTGCCCACCCAATGGGCGGTGACGGCCGGCCAGCCGGCCCTGGGTCTCCGCCTGGACCTGGCCGGGGCAAAAGGTCAGACGCAGATCATCCAGCCGTTGGGCGCGGCGTGGTATCCGGTGCAGATGTGGACGCCCGGCCGCACGGTGCGCGCCCAGGCGCGGTTCACGATCCCGGGCGACCTGGCCCCAGGCGCATATCGCGCCACCCTCGCCGTGGTTGACCCGACCACAAATCAGGTGCGGGGACAGGCGCGCCTGGGCATCGTGCGCGTCGTGGACCGGCCGCGGGCCTTTGTGTTGCCCGAGCTGGGCGCCTCCCTGGATGTCGCCTGGCAAGACGGGATCCGCCTGGCGCGCGTCCAGATGCCGGAGCGAGCGGCGCCGGGAGAAGCGCTGCAAATGACCCTGGTGTGGCAGGCCGATGGGCCGGCCGCGCGCAACTGGAAGGTGTTCATCCACCTGGTTGACGAGGCGGGTGTTGTCCGGGCCCAGGGTGATGCCTATCCCCTGCAAGGCCAGGCGCTGACGCCGACCTGGCAAAAAGGCGAAGTGCTCGTGGACGCCTACGCGATCAACCTGCCGCCCGACCTGCCCGCGGGCAGCTATGCCATCCGCCTGGGCTTCTATGACGAGCAAACCGGGGAGCGGCTGCCGCTGGCCGACGGCGGCGATAACCTCATCCTGCCGGGCCGGGTGATGGTGAGCGCCGTGCTGGGACGCCTGGAAAACGGGGATGTGACGCCATAATGCGCACCCGACATCTGCCTGATTGGCTGCAGCGCGCGGCGGCTGTGCTGATAGGGAGTCTGCCGGCATTAGCGCTGTTTCTGCTGACCGCGCCGTGGCCTGACACGCCGGACGGGCTGTTTCACCTGCACCGGGTGCGCGCCCTGGCCGAGGCGTTGCGGATGGGCGTCATCTTCCCGCGTTGGTTCCCCGATTTTGCGTTCGGTTATGGCTACCCGGTGTTGAACTTCTACGCGCCGGCCTTCTATTACCCGCCCGCGTTGCTCCACCTGGCCGGGATGGATGTCATCACGGCGGTGCGGGTGACGTTGGCCGCCTTCTACGCCCTGTCAGGCTGGGCGACCTATGCCCTGCTGCGGCGGTGGATCCGGCCAGGGCCTGCGGCTTTGGGCGCCCTGCTCTACCTGGCCTATCCCTATCGCCTCTACGATCTCTTCGTGCGCGGGGCGCTGCCGGAATTTGCCGCTTTTCTCTGGCTGCCATTCATCGCGTGGACGACCGTCCGCTGGGTCAGCGCCGCCTCACAGCCACAGCCCGGTTCCCGCCTATCCCTGGTGCGCGCCGCGGTGCTGGCGGCGCTGTGTTGGACCGGGCTGATCGTGACCCATAACCTGACCGCGCTCATGGCTGCCGCGGCGCTCCTGTTCATTGTGGGTGCGTATGGCCTATGCCGCCTGGCAGGGTGGCTGTCGGGCCGTTCCCGCGGCGACCTGAAGCAGGTTGCACGCCTCGGCGCCGGCGCAGCGGTCGTGATCCCTGCCCTGGGCGCTGCGCTCAGCGCGCCTTACACCCTGCCCGCGCTCCTGGAAACGGGCTGGGTGGGGATCGGCGCAACACCTGAGAGCCAGGGCTACGTGGCCCATTTCGCCACCTTGCGTACACTGGTTGATCGCGGCCTGCTCTATCGCTACCCCGACGCGACCCAGCCCACCGTGCCGGCCCCCGCGTTTGTGGCCATCGTGCTCGTGGTGGCAGCCTTCCTGCTGATTGCGCCGTTGGCCAGGGGTCGCCGCACCGCGCTCAGCCTCAGTGCGGGCCTGACGCTGGTCACGCTGTGGCTGACCACATCCAGCAGCGCGTTCCTCTGGGCATGGCTGGCCCCGGCCCTGGGCAAGCTGCAGTTCCCCTGGCGTTGGCAGACTCTCACAGCGTTGGCGGTGGCGTGTACCGCAGGGCTGCTCGTTGACATCATTACGCGCTGGCTAACATCTGTGCGCGGGCAAGGCGCCGCGGCGCTTATCACCGCCGCGTCCGGGCTGATCCTGGGGGGCTACCTAGTCGTGCAGGCCGGCGTGCATCTGCCGCGCGCGCCGGCGCCCTACGCAGCCAACGATTTGACCGCGCGACACATGTGGGCGTTTGATGCTCAGGTCGGCCAGGTGGGGGCCACATGGGCGGGCGAGTTCCTGCCGAAATGGGTCACCGAACAGCGTTGGGCCATCGGGCGAGCGCCAAGCGACGGGCAACCCAGTGCGGTGCCGGGCCAGACGGCAACCAGCCTCCGCGCCGTGAGCGTGTTGGAGCAAGGCTACCTGGGAGAACGCCTGCGCTACGAGGCGTCGGCAGCCGACCCGTTGATCTTTCATACGTTTTACTACCCTGCGTGGCGCGTCGAGGTTGACGGACGGCCGCTGCCGACCCGACCGGTGGGCACGCTGGGGTTGCTGGCCGTTGACCTGCCCGCAGGCCAGCACGAGGTGATCCGGCGCTGGGCCGGCACCCCGGCAGCCTGGGCGGGCCGTGGGCTGGCCATCTTGGCGTGGCTGGCCGTGCTCGGCGCGTTCCTCTTCGCGCGGGAGCGGCGCTCGCCGTGGCACGCCGGCCTGTGGTTGATGCTGGCGGTGTTGGCGGTGATCGGCGGCAGCGGGTGGACGGCGCGCACGCTGCCGGCCGCCCAAATCGGCGCCGACTACAGCAGCGTGCAACTTGCGTCGGCGGTCACGCCACAGCGCGCGGCCACGCACACCGTGCCGGTGACGCTCTACTGGCTGGTGACCGCCCCGCCGGAGCCGCTCACCGCCTTCGTACACCTGGTCGCGCCCGACGGCCGCACCATCGCGGGCGACGATGTGCCCCTGGGCGGCGCACACACGCCGGCCAGCCGGTGGCAAATCGGCGAGCTGTTGCGCAACGAGCACATGCTCTCTTTGCCACCTGATCTGTCCCCAGGCCCTTACCAGGTCAAGGCCGGGGTCTACCGCCCCGACAGTGCAGCCGCCCCGCTGATGCCCGGCCGCGCCGGCGGGGCTGATGCCCGGATTGACATCGGCGTCGTGGAGGTGCGTCCATGACAGAAGCCCCGCGTCGCCCCAGGCCCTTCACGGCCACGGCCCGGCTGCTCGTCATCCTGGCCGCCCACCTGGCGCTCACGATCGCCTACAGCGCCCTGGCGCCCCTGGGCGAGGCCCCCGACGAGGCGGATCACTGGGCCTACATCGTCTACCTGGCCCAGGAGCGCCGCCTGCCCGAAGGCCCGGCCATGACCCAGGCCAAGCATCCGCCGCTCTATCACGCCACGGCCGCGCTGATCGCCTCGCTGGCCGAGCCGCGGGCCGACTTCCTGCGCGCCAACCCCGACGTCCGGCTGGCCCCGGAGGACTGGGACGAGGCCGGCAGCCCCAACTTCTTCATCCACACCGCGCTGGAGGACTGGCCGTGGCGCGACGGGCCGCTGGCGTTCCACCTGGCGCGGCTGTGGTCGGCGGTGCTGAGCACCCTGACGGTGTGGGCCACCTTCGGGCTGCTGCGGGCGGCGCTGCCCTATCGGCCGGCTGTGGCCTGGGCCGGCGCCGGGCTGCTGGCGTTCCTGCCCGAGTTCGCGTTCATCGGCGGCTCGGCCAACAACGACAACCTGGCCGCGCTGTGCGGCACGCTGGCGCTGTGGGGCGGGGTGGCGATCTTCAGGGCGGGGCAATCCAGCGGATTGTGGTACATCAAGGCCGGGTGGTGGACGCCGCTGGCCTTGGGGTTTGGACTGCTGGCCAAGGTGAGCACGGCTGCGTTGTGGCCGGTGGTGGGCATTGCGATCGTGGCAGGGGCCTGGCTGGGCGAGAAGCGGCGTGTTGCAGCCTTTCCTTCGACGCAACGAGCGCAACCGCCTGATCTGAAAATAGGACGCGGACGACGCGGACGAAATCTGAGCCTGTCCGCGTCGTCCGCGGTATCCGCGTCGTCCGCGTCCCAGTTTTCGTCTCCGCTTGTGTCGCGCGCGACATGGGCCGCTAACCCGAAAATAGGACGCGGACGAGCGCAGATGAACGCGGATGGCTGCATTTTCATCCGCGTACTGCCGCGCGTGTTTGTGCTCGGCCTGCTGGTCTTCGTGCCGGCGCTGTTGATCGCGGCCCCCTGGTTCTGGCGCAACTGGACGCTGTACGGCGACCCGTTGGGCATGGCGCTGGCGCGCCAGACCGTGGATGTGCGCGCCGGCCCGTGGACGGCCGTGGATACCGCGTGGCTGCTGCGCGGCTGGTTCATCTCGTTTTGGGGCAAGTTCGGCGGCGCGGGGCACATCCCCATGGCCGGCTGGCTGTACGGCCTTTTGGGGGCCTTGACTGCGTTGGCCGGCGCGGGCATGGTGTGGACGGCGATCCGGCCGCGGGTCCGTGGGGAGCGGTTCGCGGTCGGGCTGCTGGCGCTGGCTGCCGTGCTGACCGCGCTGGGCATCTGGCAGTACTCGCTGACGGCGCTCGGCACCGACCAGGGTCGGCTGCTCTATCCGGCGGTCGGCGCGCTGGCGGGGCTGCTGGCGTTGGGCTGGCTGGCCGTGATCCCGCCGCGGTGGGAGATGCGCGCCGCGGCCGCGCTCACGCTGCTGAGCCTGGCGCTGGGGCTGTACGGCCTGCTGGGCGTGATCCGGCCCGCGTTCGCGCCGCCGGCAAGCGCGGGCGGGAGACCGCAGCAAGCTGCGACGTCCGATTCAGCGGTAGAACCGCAGCAAGCTGCGACGTCCGGGGCGGGGGCGGCGGTGGCGTCATTGGGCGAACTCGTGTTATTGGGCGCCGAGATGGACGGCGAACCGATCCTGTACTGGACGGCCCCTGAACGGCCCACCCGGGACTGGCGCGTGATCCTGCGCGTGGTCGCTGAGGATGGGATCGTGGTCTGGGAATGGAAGCGGTCGCCGGGCGCGGGCCGTTACAGCACCGATCGCTGGCCGGCCGGCTACGTGATGCGCGACGTCTACCGCGTGGCTTGGCCCGAGTGGGCCGGGCCGGGCCGCTACCGGGTGCAGGTTCAAGTCTACGCGTTCCCGGATGAGACGCCAGTGGGCCCAGCACCGACTTCTGAATTCATCTTGCTCCGGCCCTAGCGCGTGAGGGGCAGGGAAACCAGATCCAAAGCACCGTCGCGGTGAGGCAGGGTGGATGAAATCGGTGCGCGGGCCCATGTGTCGGGCAGGTAAAGCCCCACCCGTACGGTGTAACTACCGGCCGGCAGGTCAGCCGGCAGCGGCAACGTGTGCGAGTCGTTGATATATTCGCCGCGCACCCAGATCTGCGTGGGCAAACTGTTCCCGGCGGGACGTCCATCATGCTGTGCGACGATCTGGCCCTCGCCATCAAGCAGATGTACGAAGACTGAGTACGACTGGTCTGTTTCCCCCACCGCTTGCCAGACCAGAGTGATAGTGAGCGGTCGCCCGGCTTCCAACGCGGCGGGCAGGTCGTAGCCAGCCAACCGCGCAAAATCCCCAAAAATCGCCTCCACGGCCGTCACATCTGCCGGGAAAACCTCCACATGCGGCCGATCGAGCACGCGGACGACACCCACCGGCAGCGGCGTCACCCACTGCGCCCCCTGAGTGACCCGCACCGCAACCAGGTAGGCCCGATCGCCCCGGTCGCGCGGCGCGGCCAAAGCATGCGTGCTGCGCAACACGGTGCCCGGCGTCCATACGCTGGCAGACGCTGCAGGTAGCAGCGGCTGTGTGATCGCGCCGACCGCCCGGCCACCCCGCCCTCGGAAGCTGATGGTCAGGGCGGGTGTTGTGACCACAGGCGCGCGCACTTCCCACCACAACGTCAACTCAACCGGATCGCCCGGCCGCACGGGATGATCAGAGATCTGCCAGGCGCGGAGTGCCAACGAGCCGGCGACAGGTGCAACAAGCGGCACAAAGGCGGCCGGCAGGTCAGCGCGGCGGAACGTCTGAGTCGCGGCAACCGAGATCTCACCGAGGGTGATCGGCGCGACATCCGGCCAATTCTCAAGCCTGCCGTCATCGCGCAGGTAGTAGGGCAGGAGGGCAACGGTGTAGACGCCGGCCGGCATACCTGATGGCGACCGCAATGAGAGTACCGCCAGGCCCTCGATTCCCGCACGCAACATCTCAACCGGGTACCAGCCGATCACCAATGGCTCATTGAGCTGCAACGCTGG
>DAOUAT010000089.1:0-10811 GCA_034433275.1 Anaerolineae bacterium | reverse complement strand
TTCGTGAACGATGGGGTGCGCTTCTCCATGTACGAGCGTAGCCAGTTGCCAGGGCTGCTGGGCCAGACGCCGGGCTATCCGGCCGGGTTGAACGGCACGTTCGAGTTGGCGATTGACCTGCCCACCTCAGCCGACGCGGATCGCATGTATGAGCGGGTGGTCGCGGCCGGCGGGCAGCCGGTCTACGCGCCGCGGGATGAGCCGTGGGGCATGCACTCATCCATGATCGCGGACCTGGAGGGGAATCTGATCGAGATTGGGTCGTGGAATCGGTGAAGGGTGTGTTGGGGGAGCGGTGGTGAGCAGATCCATCTTTGACAGATCGGCGTAACGGGGGTATCTTATTGGCAGAGGATGGCGCAAAAGGACAATCGAGATGAACACAGTGGCGATCGGGTTGGACGAAAGAACGGCGCTGGAACTGGGGCGGGTGGCACGCGAGCGCGAGATGGAGCTATCGGTCCTGGCCGGTGAGGCTATTCGCGCCTATTTGCGGGCCGCGGCCCGCCACGAAATGGAACAGGAAGCGCAGGCCTTCCGCCGCTTGCATCCTGACCTGCTTGCAACGATATCGGGGCAGTACGCGGCGATTTATCGCGGGGAACTGGTTGATCACGACATAGACCAGTTGGCCTTGTACCAGCGGATCGAGGCGCGCTTCCACGGGCTGCCGGTTCTGATTCGCCAGGTGCGATCGGAGGTCGAGACAACGGTCATGGTCCACTCACCGCGGGTCGAATATGAATGAGTTGGCGTTTTCGCAGTCATACGAACGCCGTGCCTATGATCCACCCATGCCCGTGCTCGATATCGGCATCAGCCGGCCGGGAGCAAACGCGCCAGCGGCCAGAGTGGAAGCACTGGTAGACACCGGCGCCGATGGCACCTTGCTCCCTTTGGATATGCTGGAGCAGGCTGGCGCGGTTTTCGTGGACCGCGCCTACTTGCGCGGCATCATCGGCCAGCGTCAGGCAGTGGATCTGTATTTGACCACGATCTATCTTGGCCAGTCGCATATCCTTGGCGTACGCGCCGTTGCGCTTCCGTCTGGAAGCACCGCCATCCTCGGCCGGGATGTACTCAACCAACTGGATATAGCACTTCGAGGACCTGCGGGTGTCACAGAGATTCTCGCGTAGCGCTCCGTGGGGTAGATCTTTTCAGTTGCGCACCGCCTCCAACACCCGCACCAGATCGCGCCGCCATCCATCCCCCTGACGCATTTCCAGCCAAATCGCACGCCGCGCCACGCGCGCGGGGATGCCCGACCCTTGCAACCTGCCCTGCAGCGCCGTCCGATCCATGCCCTCCAGACACGCGCACTTGATCAGCAGTTGCCCTTCCTCGATCCCGATGGCCTCGCCCCCGGCGTTCACCGCCAGCACCTTGACCCGCACCACATAGAGCAGGTTGGCCACCTCCGCCGGCACGGGACCAAAGCGGTCGGCGAACTCCTGCGCGATCTCGTCCACGGCTGCCAATGTGGTCAGCCCAGCCAGGCGACGATAGAGCTGTAAGCGCAGCACACCCTCGGGCACATATTCCTCTGGGATGCGCGCCGGCAGGTTGAGGTCCAGGTGAACGGAAGGCGCCAACGGCCCTTCCAGGACGTTGTGACGAACGACGGACGACGAAAGACCAAATTCATCCTTCTCAGCCCTCGTCTTTCGTCCTTCGTCCTTCGCCCGTTCCCGCGCCTCCGCCACCGCCTGGGCCAGCAGCCGCGTGTACAGGTCGAACCCGACCGCGGCGATGTGCCCGTGCTGCCGCGCGCCCAGCAGCTCGCCCGCGCCGCGGATCTCCAGATCGCGCATGGCGATGCGGAAGCCCGCGCCGAGCTCACTGGCCTCCTGGATCGCGTCCAGCCGCCGCCGGGCGTCCTCGGTCAGCGTCTTGTACTTGTCCACCAGCAGGTAGGCGTAGGCGCGCACGGCCGAGCGGCCCACGCGGCCGCGCAGCTGGTAGAGCTGCGCCAGGCCGAACATGTCCGCCCGGTGGATGATGATGGTGTTGGCGTTGGGGATGTCCAGGCCGCTCTCGATGATGCTGGTACACACCAGCACGTCGTACTCGCCCTCCGCGAAGGCCAGCATCACGGCCGAGAGCTCGCGCTCCGGCATCTGCCCGTGGCCGATGGCGATCCGGGCTTCGGGCACGATCTTCTGCACCCGCGCGGCCATCTGCTCGATGCCCTGGACGCGGTTGTGTACGAAATAGACCTGGCCGTTGCGATCCAGCTCGCGCACGATGGCCTGGCGCACCAGCGTCTCGTCGAAGTCGCCCACGAAGGTCTTGATGGGCAAGCGCTCCTCCGGCGGGGTGTCAATGGTGCTCAGGTCGCGCACGCCGGCCAGGCTCATGTGCAGGGTGCGCGGGATCGGCGTGGCGGTCAGGGTCAGCACGTCCACCTCGGTGCGCAACTGCTTGATCCGCTCCTTGTGCGTCACGCCGAAGCGCTGCTCCTCGTCCACGATCAGCAGGCCCAGGTCCTTGAACGCGACATCGTTGCTCAGCAGGCGGTGCGTGCCCACCACCAGGTCAACGCTGCCGTTGATCAGGCCGGCGATCGCGCGTTCCTGCTGGGCGGGGGTTTGGAAGCGGGAGAGCATGGCTACGGAGACCGGGAACGCGGCCAGGCGGCGGTTGAAGTTGGTGTAGTGCTGCTGGGCCAGCACGGTGGTGGGCACCAGCACGGCCACCTGTTTGCCGTCCATCACCGCCTTGAACGCGGCGCGCAGCGCGACCTCGGTCTTGCCATAGCCCACATCGCCGCAGATCAGCCGATCCATGGGCCGGGTCTGCTCCATGTCCTGCTTCACCGCCTCGATGGCGACCAGTTGATCCTCGGTCTCGACGTAGGGGAAGCTGGCCTCCAGCTCGTGCTGCCAGGCCTGGTCAGGGCTGAACGCATGGCCCTGCACCACCTCGCGCGCCGCGTAAAGCTCCAGCAGCTCGTCGGCGATCTCGGCCACCGCGCGTTTGGCGCGCGCCTTAACCTGCTCCCACTCGGTGGTGCCCAGGCGGTGCAGCGCGGGCGTCGCGTCCCCGGCGCCCACGTAGCGCGCCAGCCGGTCGGCCTGGTGTACCGGCACGTAGAGCTGATCCCCCTGCGCGTACTCGAGCTGCAGGTACTCGCGTTCCTGGCCGTCCATGAGCAGCTTGACCAGCCCCTTGAACCGACCGATGCCGTGCTCCATGTGGACCACGAAATCGCCCGGCTGCACATCGGCGAAGAACACCTCCGGCGCCAGCCCGCGCGTCCGCTGCGGTCGCCGCGGCTTCGGCCGCCCCCACCCGAAGAGCTCGGCGTCGGTGAGGAACCAGAGATTGGAGGTGGGATGTACGATGTTCGATGTACGATGTTCGATGTTTCCGTTGCCATCGTCCATCGTAGATCGTACATCGTCCATTCGCCACCCCTCCTCCATCACCCCCTGCACCACGGTGAGGCCGGGCGGGGGCGGGGTGGTGACGTGGTCCACGGGCGTGATCGCGTGGCCGGCTTCGTTCAGCAGCTCGGCCAGCCGCGGGGCCTGGCGGCTGACCAGGATGACGCGGTTGTCGGCGATCAGGGCACGCATGATCTCGCCCTGGATGGTGCGCACCTGGCCGCCGAAGCGAGGTCCCGCGGTGAACGTGGCCGCGATCTGACCGGCCAGCGGATCCATCCGCTCATCGCCGGTGCGCGTTGCGCCGGGCAGGGGGCTGTGGCCCAGGGCCAGCACGGGCCGGCTGCTCAGGCGTTCGCGCAGCGCCTCGGCGCTGAAATAGGGCGGCGCGAGCTGGGCCGGGACATCGCCAGCCGCGCGCAGGTCCTTGCTGAGCTGCTCCGCCTGGCCGGCCAGGTCGGCGAAGGTCGCCAGCAGGTCGCCGGCATCCTCCATGATGAGCCAGGCGCCGGTCGCCGGCAGGTAGTCCACCATGGCCGCGGGCTGGCTGTAGAGGTAGGGGATGTACCATTCCAGGTTGCGAAAGCCGCTGCCAGCCAGGAGCTGACCGATCTCGCGCTCGAACTCGGTGCGCGCGGGCGGATGGCAGCCGTCGCAGGCGATTGCCCGCAGCCGGTCGGCGGCGCGTTCACCCAGCCGGGGCAGCGCCTCGCTGGCCGGGCCGCACCACGCGCTCTCGCTGCGGGTCAGGGTGCGCTGCGTCGAGGGGTCGAAGGTGCGCAGGCTGTCCACCTGATCGCCAAAGAGCTCGATGCGCACCGGTTTGCGCAGGTTGGGCGGCCAGAGGTCCACGATGCCGCCTCGGCGGCTGAACGTGCCCGGCGTTTCCACCACGGCCGCGGCCTCGTAGCCCAGCCCCACCCAGTTCGCCAGCGTTTTGTTCAGGTCGAACTGCTGCCCCTGCCGGATCGGTCGCAACGCCGCGCGCAGCTCGCGCACCGGCAGCGTCATCTGCATGAACGCGCGGGCGGAGGCAACGACGATGGGGGATTGGGGACCAGGGACTGGGGACTGGGGATTGCCGTTGTTCGTCGTTCGTCGTCCGTCGTCGGTCGTCAACAGGCTGACCAGGGCCTCCAACCGCCGCTGCCGCGTTTCCGGGGCCCAGGGGATGCGCTCGTAGGGCAGGGCGTCGGGGTCGGCGAAGTTGTGGACCGGCACTTGGTCGGGCAGCCAGGTGCGGAGCTCATCCACCCACTGCCGGGCGCGGTTGCTGCGCGGGGTGAGGATGAGAAGCGGCTGGTTCAGCAGTGAGGCCAGGGCGGCCACCACGTAAGGCCGCGCGGCCCCGTAGATTTCCAGCGGCGCAGTGGGCGCGACGCCATCTCGGAGCTGCGCCGCGAGGGCGTTCAATCCCGGCAAGCTATGACTGATCTCGAGCAGACCGTTAAGTTTCATGGTTCCTGGAGGGAAGACCCGATCCGTCCTTCGTCTTTCGTCTTTCGTCTGCGTTGAACTGGTTCATCGCCGCCGCGATCCCCGCTGCCAGCCAGACCTCAATGGCGTCGCCCGCTCGTTGGCGCACCAGGGCCATTTCTTCTTCTTCTTGTGCGCTGAACGGCCGCAACACGTAATCGGCCGGGTCCATCTGACCGGGCGGCCGGCCGATGCCGACGCGCAGCCGGGCGAACGCCTCGAGCCCAAGCTGCCGGATGATGGAGGCGACCCCCTTCTGGCCGCCGGCCCCGCCCTCGCCGCGCAGCCGAAGGCGGCCCACGGGCAGATCCAGATCGTCGGAGACCACCAGCAAATCATCCGGGGTGATTTTGTAAAACGCCAGCAGCGCAGCGACCGCCTCCCCGCTGACGTTCATGTAGGTCATGGGTTTGGCCAGCAGCACGCGGCCGCTCCAGCTTGAGACTGAGGCTGAGGTTAAGGCTGAGGTTGAGGCACTCAGCGTCACTGGCCCTAACGCCAGGCGGGCGCGCTTCTGGAATTTGTCAAACGCCAGGCCATGGCGCGTCGCGAACAGATCGAGCACCTGGAAGCCGATGTTGTGCCGGTGCCGCGCGTATTCCGGCCCCGGATTGCCCAGGCCCACGATCAGCTTTGTCGGGCTGGCGGCCGGGGGTGTGGATGATTGGCGGGTGCGGAAGGGGTTGAAGTTCATCATGTGGACCAGCGCCGTGTCAACCTGTTGAATCGGGTGTATTCAAAGTTAGTTACGCCAGCATCCTGAGCGAAGCCCCGCATCTCCTGAGCGCAGCGGAGCGGAGTCGAAGGGCCGCGGAGCGCGGTCGAAGGATGCGGCCTGGCTGGAAGATCGCTGCGCATCCTTCGACTGCGTCAGGGGCTCTACCCTGACTCCGCTCAGGATGCTCCGCTTCAACAGTCGTGAATTAAGTTTGAATGCACCCTGTTGAATCGTCCGGAATTGAGGCTGTGCATAGCCTTTTTTAGGATTAGCCGGTCTTCTGCTTAATCACGCAACCGGCTGAAGCCTCGATTCCGGCGCTGGGATATCTCTGTTCGCAGGGGGGTCTGTTCCAAAGGCCGGCTGCGCACGCCCCCCCCGGGGGGCCAACCCGCAAACAGCCGGGGTGTGCGAACAACGCCGGTCGCAGATCGGCAGCGAGCAGGCAAGCGCGCAGATCGAGCTTTGCACGGCGTTCCTGCCCCCTGACTCCTGACTTCTGTCCCCTGATTCCTGTCTACGGCCGGATCTTGTGCCACAACCAGGCCAACACCCATTTGACCCCGAAGAAGAGGCCGATGGCCAGGAATGCGGCGATGGTGTACGTGGCCGCTCTCTCGGCGACATCGAGCAACCGTGCGCCGCTGAACAACTGGTCGGCGATGCTGGCCGCGCCGGCCTGGCCGTCGGGCGTCCGGGTCACGGCCAGGATGGGTGTGACCTCCGGCTCGAGGGTGGGCGTGGGCTCCGGCGTCGGCGAGCTCTCGGCCGTGGGCGCGGCGATTACGGTGGTCGGTATGACCAGCGGTTGCGTGGGCAACGGCTCGGGCGTGTCGGTCGGGAAGGAGGTGGGCGTCTCCACCGGCCGCGTGTTGGCCACCAACACCCGCCGCGGGTCGCTGTCCAGGTAGTTGCCGTCCGCCCTCACCACGCGCACGCGCAGCGCATACGTGCCATCGGTCACCGAGCGGGAGTCCCACGTGCCCAGCAGTCCCAGGGGCTGCTGGTTAAAGTGCGCGTCGCCGATGAAGATCCACGATTGATCTGATGGCACGGGCCAGGGCGCGTAGTAAAGCTCGTAGCGCTGGAATTGTGGGTGTATGGCCGTACCCACGATTTGTATCACCCCGCGCACCGGCGTATCTTGGGCCGGCTGAGCGATCACGGGCCGGGCTTCCTGGGCTTGGGGTGCAGCCGTGACGACCGCACCGAAAGCCAGGGTCACCAGGAGCAGAACGATGAACAAGAAAGGCCGTCTCATAGGCCATTGACCTCGTGTGCAGAGTTTTCTCGCTGGATGCGTTATAATAGTATAGTCTAACATAGAATCGCTTTGAAACCCAAGATCGTGGAGTAGATGCGATTGACAAACCCCGGCTTTAGCACTAGAATGGCACAATCATATCATTGGAGGTTATCATGCTCTCGATCATCGTAGACTCCACCTGTGAAGCGCCGCCTGGGGCGCTCAACCATCCGGCGGTGACGATCCTGCCGCTGACCGTCGTGTTTGGGCAGACTGCCCTGCGCGACGGCGTTGACATCAGCCACGCTGAGTTCTGGGCGCGGCTGCCGCAGAGCGACCCGCTGCCCACCACGTCACAAGCGGTCCCTGCTGATTACTCCGAACTGCTGGACAAGCTCGTCCCCGGCGGCAATGAGGTGATCATCCTCACGCTCTCTAGCAAGCTCAGCGGCACCTACAGCTCAGCAGTGATCGCGGCCGAGGCCTATCCCGGCGCGGTGAGTGTGGTGGACTCGAAGAGCACTTCGGTGGGCCAGGGGCTGCTGCTGCAGGAAGCGCTGGCCATGCTCGACGCGGGGGCCACGCGTGGCCAGATCGTCGCCAAGCTGGAGACGATGCGTGAGAAGGTGCGCATCGTCTTTGTGTTGGAGACACTGGAATATCTCCAGAAGGGCGGCCGCATCGGCAAGGCGCAGGCGTTTGTGGGCACGCTGCTCAAATTCAAGCCGCTCCTCGGCATCGTGGACGGCGAGGTGGTGCCGCTGACGCGCGTGCGCAGCCGGGCCAAGGCGCTGGAGGCGGTTCAAGAGCTGCTGCTGGCGCAGGTCTCGGCGCGCGGGCCGCAGGTGCGCATGGCCGTCACCCAGGCCCTGGCTGAGGAAGAGGCGCACGCGGTGGGCCAGAAGCTGGCGGGACACTTGGGCGCACGCGACTTCTTTGTGTCCGAGCTAGGCCCGGTGCTGGGCGTTCACGTGGGCCCTGGCACCATCGGGATCGGGCTCTATCCCGGCGACTAAGGCGGCCAGCTGTCGGGCCGTTAGGGGCGTGCTACCCTGCAAACGGAGCATCCTGAGCCGGTTGACCAGTCAACATACCTAACGAATAGTGATCAGTCGAAGGATGCGGGACTGCGCGATGCCCGCTTCGGAATCGAGGCTTGAGCCGGTCTGACGTTTGATGCCAGAAACCGGCTAAAGCCTCGATTCCAGTGACGTGGGGCGTTTTCTTCAGCTGGGGCTTCAAGCGCTACGCCGCGCGTGGCGTTTATGTTGATGACGCGCCGCGTCTTTTTGCTGGCAGAGGTGTTGTAAAGGATGAGCCGTCAGCAAGGGCCAGCCGTCCCGGAGCAGGACAGGGGGCGCCAGGACTATGCCGACCTGGCCGAGGCCGAGTTGGTCGAGCTGGCCCGGCGCGAACCCGAGGCGTTTGGCGAGCTGTATCAACGCAACGTTGATCGGATCTACAACTACGTGTACTACCGCACCGGCAACGTGGCGGACGCCGAGGACCTGACGGCGCGGACGTTTCATCAGGCGTTGAGCAACCTGTCCGGCTACACCCATTACGGCCTGCCGTTCGTGGCCTGGCTCTACCGCATCGCGCACAACCTGGTGGCGAATTACCATCGTTCGCGCAGCCGGTGGCGCATGACATCGTTGGACGACCTGGAAGTAATGGGCCGGCCAGCCGAAAGCCCCGACCGGGCGGCCGAGACCAACGAGCGCAAACAGGCGTTGTGGTCCGCGATTCAGCGCCAGTCCGAAGAACGCCAACGCCTGCTGGTCCTGAAGTTCGCCGACCGGCTCTCCAACGAGGAGATCGGCCAGGAGATGGGGCGCACAGAGAGCTCAATCAAATCGCTCTACTTTCGCACCTTGCGCGCGTTAAAAGCTGACCTGGAGGCGCGCGGGTGGTGAGGAGAAACATGATCCGCATCGTTACCGATTCTACCTGCGATCTGCCGGCTGAGTTGCTGGCGCACCACCGCATCTCCGTGGTCCCCATCAATATTCAGTTCGGCCACGACACGTACCAAGAGCGCATAAACCTGGACGAGCCGACGTTCTACCGCCGGGTAGCCGCGGAGAACAAGCTCCCCACGACATCGCAGCCGTCCCCGGGGCAATACCAGGCGGTCTATGAAGCGTTGGCGGCCGAGCCGGACACCGAGGCCATCCTATCCATCCACATCACCGGCCAGCTTAGCGGCACCTATGATGGCGCGGTGACCGCAGCCCGCGAGATGCCGGCCGAACCGCCCATCGTCGTTTTCGACAGCCTGAGCGGCTCCATGGGTCTGGGCTTCATGGTGTTGGAGGCGGCTGAGATGGTCGAACGGCGCGCAGCGCTGCCGGAGATCATGGCGCGGTTGGAGGCGGTGCGAGACCGCATGCAGGTCTTTTTTAGCGTCGAGGACCTGCGCTATGCGCGCATGAGCGGCCGGGTGGGGCTGAGCCGGATGTTGTTGGTTTCAGCGTTGAACATCAAGCTGATGTTGACTGTGCGCGCGGGGAAGCTGGAACTGTTCCACCGGGTGCGCGGCCGCTCCAAGGCGCTCCAGGCCATGGTGGATGCACTGGTTGACCGGTTGACCGCGCACGTGCCGGCCAGGCTGGCGGTGATCCACGCCCAGGCGCCGGAGGCCGCGGAACAGGTGCGGCAGGCGTTGCTGGCCCGCGTGCGCGATGCGCAGGTGATCGTGCGTGATCTCTCCCTGGGTATTGCAGTCCACTTCGGCCCTGGCACGGTCGGGGTCATCGGTTACAACCCCTGAGCGCCGCTGGTTCAACGGAGAACTGACGTGACTGATAACCGCATCCTGACACTGGCCCCGTATTTGGCCCTGGCACGCGAGCTGACTGGTCTGCTCGTGCCTGTTCGTCCGCGACCGGCGTTCCGCGCGAGCCTGGAGGCCAGCCTCCTGGAAGCCGCCCGACGACAATGTGCGCTGGAGAAACTCACCATCATTTCGCCGGCCACCATGCGCCCGATCGAACCTGCTTGGACGTGGCGCGAGCTGTTGAGCGACGGCCTTGATCGGCGCTGGGTGATCGGCGCCGCGGCCGTGGGTTCGGCGGTCTCGGTGGCCGGCGTCATGGCCTACTTCTGGCGGCAGCGCGGGCGCCGCGCCGCGTAAGACTCACCCCCGTTCCCCATACCTCTCGCGATTTTGCCAACCTGTTTTCCTGTGCGAGAATATGCTCCGTCCGTCACCGGCCGCCGGGGCTTGCCCCGGTGCGCTGGCACGCAGCCAGTTGCAACGTCTTGAGACACAGGAGACTCGTGCCAACCCAATTTCCCACCGTTCGCGCTGCCGTTGTCCAGGCGGCGTCCGTCCTGTTCGATCGAGACGCATCCATCGAGAAGGCGTGCCGACTGACCGCGGAAGCCGCGACCGGCGGCGCGCAACTCATCCTCTTCCCCGAAGCCTTCATCCCAGCCTACCCGCGCGGCCTCACCTTCGGCACGGTGATCGGCAGCCGCAGCGCCAGCGGCCGCCTGACGTGGGAGCGTTACTGGGCCAACGCAGTGACCGTGCCCGGCCCGGCCACCGAGGCGCTGGCCGCGGCCGCGCGGCAGGCCGGCGTCTACCTGGCCATCGGCGTCATCGAGCGTGACAGCCAGTTCAGCGGCGGCACCCTCTATTGCACCCTGCTCTACTTCGGCCCCGACGGCCGGCTGCTGGGCATCCACCGCAAGCTGAAGCCTACGGCCGCCGAGCGCCTGGTGTGGGGCGAGGGAGATGGCAGCACCCTGACCGTGCTCGACACCGCGTTCGGCAAGCTGGGCGGGTTGATCTGCTGGGAGAACTACATGCCGCTGGCCCGCACGGCGCTCTACGCCAAGGGGGTCGCGATCTACCTGGCCCCCACCGCGGATTCCCGCGACACCTGGCAGGCCACCCTGCGCCACATCGCGTGCGAGGGGCGCTGTTTCGTGTTGGGCTGCAACCAGTACGTCACCAAAGCGATGTATCCCATTG
>DAOUAT010000088.1:0-14473 GCA_034433275.1 Anaerolineae bacterium | reverse complement strand
CCGCTACGTGCTGGAGGTGCGCCATCAGTCGTGGCTCGGCAAGGGGGTTTTCCCGGCGTTACTCGACACGCTGCGGGAACGGGGCATCGCGCTCTGCCTGGTGCAATACGCCGGGATGCCGGCCCTGACGGAAGCCACCGCGCCGTTCGTCTACATCCGCTGGCTGGGCCGCCGCGAGGACATCCCCGACGACGACTTCTCCCGCGTGCGCATCAATCGGGACGCGCAGCTCGACCGCTGGGCGGGGCAGATCGCCGACCACCTGCGGGCAGGGTTAACTGTTTACGGCTACTTCAACAACCACTACCAGGGCCACTCGCCCGCCTCGGTGCGCGCCTTGCAGGCGCGGTTGATAAGCAACGGCGACTCCTGAGCCTCTGTGCAAAGCGTCTGCGGCTCGCCACAAGGTTGCCAGAGCAATGATTCGATGCTAGAATATTCTACGAAGTACGCTGATAGGATGGTAATCCCATGTTTGGTTTCGATAGAATCACCGTCAATCCTGCTATCCTTGCTGGCAAAGCCTGCATCCGTGGCATGCGCATTTCAGTATCATTGATCGTCAACTTGGTCGCTAATGGGATGACTATCCCGGAGATCATTGACGAGTATCCCGATCTGGAGCCTGAAGATGTCCGGCAGGCATTGCGCTATGCGGCCTGGACAGCCGATGACATGGTGCTGATTCCTTTCGGAGTTCCGGCGTGAAATTCCTCCTGGACATGGGCCTCCCTCGCCGCACCGCCCTTTTCCTCCGCACTCAAGGCTACGACGTAGTGCATTTGCGCGACCAGGGACTTCAACGCCTGAGCGATTCCTTGATCATTGAAAAAGCGCGAGATGAGGAACGGATCATCCTGACCCATGATCTTGATTTCGGCAGGCTGATCGCGCTCAGCCGTGCCACGTTTCCGAGCGCCATCACATTTCGTCTGAGTGATATGCGGTCCGAGACGATCAACCGTTACCTGCTCGAAACGCTCACCCATTTCGCCGCGGAATTGGAGTCCGGCGCGTTGATCAGCATTAACGAAGAAGGCATCCGAGTGCGCCGACTCGCAGTCAAGGGCTCAGACTGAACAGATATCTCCGAGAAAACTGGTCAACGTAAACAACAACGCTTCTATTATTCAGCCTCACAAAGGAGTGACTCATCATGTCCGACCCCACCTACTGGGACGCTTTCCTGGGCGCCGACCTGGGCCTGGTTGACCCCGACACCGATGCCATCATCGGCTACGAAGAGGAGCGCCAGGCTCGCAAGCTCATCATGATCCCCTCGGAGTCCATCGCGCCGAAAGCCGTGCGCCAGGCGTTGGGCTCCGTGTTCAACAACGTCTACGCCGAGGGCTACCCGCCCCTGCGCATGACGCGCGACGACGAGGAGTTGCTCCTCGACTACCCGCACCAACTCGCCTACTACCGCCGCTATGCCGACCGCCGCTTCTACAAGGGCGTGGACTACGTACACTTCGTGGAGACGCTGGCGCAGCGCCGCGCAGCGATGATCTTCGCCAATGAGCGCGTGGACCACCATAATATTTATGTCAACGTCCAGCCCCTCTCCGGCGCGGCGGCCAATCTGGCGGTGTACGACACCGTGGTGGACGCCGGCGACACCGTGATGGGCATGGACCTGTTCCAGGGTGGCCACCTGACCCATGGCAGCGAGCTCAACTTCTCCGGCAAACGCTACCACGTCGTCAGCTACGGGGTGAGCAAGAGCACCGGCAAGCTGGACTACGACGAGATCCGAGACCTGGCGCGGCGCAACCGGCCCAAGATGATCATCGCGGGCTTCACGTCGTACACCTGGGCGCCGGACTGGGCGCTGTTCCGGGCCATCGCCGACGAGGTCGGCGCGGTGCTGCTGGCCGACATCAGCCACGCGGCCGGCATGGCCACCGTGGGCGCGTTCCCCAACCCCATCGGCATCGCGGACATCGTCACCTGCACCACGCACAAGACCCTGTGCGGACCGCGCGGCGCCATCATCATGACGGCCGACGAGGACCTGGCGCACCGGGTTGACATGGCGGTCTTCCCCGGCGAGCAGGGCGGCCCGCACACGCAGAAGTTCGCCGCCATGGCCGTGGCGTTCAAGATCGCGGGCGCCGAGCCGTTCCGGCGCATGATGTGGCAGATCAAAGAGAACGCGGCTGCGCTGGCCGCGGGCCTGACCAAACGCGGCCTGAAACTGGCCTACGGCGGCACCGACACCCATTTCTGCATGTTGGATCTGAACAGCGTGGGCAACCACAAGGGTGCGCCCCTGCGCGGGGAACCCGCCGTCCGCATCCTGGACATGGCCGGCATCGTGGCCAACAAGAACACCATCCCCGGCGACACCTCGACCGCGCTGGGCATGGGCATCCGCCTGGGCACGCCGTGGCTGACGCAGCGCGGCTTCGGCCCGGCCGAGATGGACGAAGTCGCCCGGCTGATCCACAAGACCGTCACCAGCATCCGGCCGTTCAGCTACACCGGCCTGGCCGGCGAGCTGCCCCGCGGCAAGATTGACCTGGACACGTTCGAGGAGATCAAGGCCGAAGTCGCGGCGCTGGCCGCCAGAGGCGCGACGGAGACGGCGGATCGGGGGACGGGGTATCCGCACTTCATGGAGGTTAAGGTTAAGGCTAAGGCTGAGCACGGAGCCTCCTCAACCTCAGCCTCAGCCTCAACCTTACTGGTCTCCGGCGAGCGCGCGACGCCCGGCCTGGCGCAGATCGTGACCAGCAATGTCGCGGCGCTGCAACCGGGCCAGAGCCAGCTCGCCTTCATGCTCGACCCGGACGGAGTCGTGATGGCCGAGGTCGCGCTCCTGCGGCTGGCCGCCGATGAATGGGGCCGCGACCGCTTCGCCCTGCGCACCCACCCGGCCCAGCACGCGCGCGTCGTCTCCTGGCTGCGCGGCCTGGGCGATGGCTACATCCTCTTCGACCGGGCCGACCTGTTCGCCAAGGTCGAGGGCCCGCTGGTGGTGGAGGAGACAGATCTGACCATACCAGACCTGACAGGTCTGCGAGACCTGTCAGGTCTAGCAGCTCTCGACGCGTACCGCGCGCACCCCGGCCACTTCGAGCTGCGCAAGCCGTACTTCGTCGGCCAGCAGGCCCTGGCCGAGGCATGGGAAAAGCCAGCCATGGCTGAATTCGCCTGGCGCGAGCCGGAGAACGCGCCCCTCAAGCGCACCCCCCTCTACGACTGGCACAAAGCGCACACCCGCCACATCGTCCCCTTTGCCGGCTGGGAGATGCCCGTGTGGTACACCGGCGTGCTGGACGAGCACAACGCGGTGCGCCGGGCGGCCGGCCTGTTCGACGTGGCGCACATGGGGGTCTTCGAGGCCAGCGGCCCGCACGCCGAGGAGTTCCTGGACCTGGTGGTGACCAACTACGTCCGCTGGTACGCGCCCGGCGAGAGCTTCTACGCCTACCTGCTGGATGCGGACGGCAAGGTGATTGACGACCTGCTGGTCTACCGCCGCGCAAAAGAGCGCTTCCAGATCGTGGTCAACGCGTCCAACGCGGATAAAGATTGGGCCTGGCTAAACGCGGTCAACAACGGCGAGGTGCTGATTGACCGGGAGCGGCCCGACCTGCGGGTCCTGCGGCCCTGCACCCTGCGCAACCTGAAAAACCCGGCCAGCGGCCCAGACATGCGCGTGGACCTGGCGCTGCAAGGCCCGGCGGCGCTAAAAATCCTACAAAGCCTGACCGATGATCCACGACTCCGGGCGCAACTGGGCCGCGTGCGCAAGACCGGTGTCACCGAGTGCGTGCTGGCCGGGTTTGACCTGGTGATCGCCCGCACGGGCTACACCGGCGAGGAGATGGGCTTCGAGCTCTTCGTCCACCCGGATCGGGCAGTGGCGTTCTGGGAAACACTGCTGGAAGCCGGTAAGCCGTTCGGCTTGCAGCCGTGCGGCCTGGCCGCGCGCGACAGCACCCGCACCGAGGCCGGCCTGCCGCTCTATGGTCACGAGCTGGAGGGGCATTTCGGCATCTCGCCCACGGGCGCACGCTTCGCCGGCTACGTCAAACTGCACAAACCGTACTTCATCGGCCGCAAGCCGTATCTGGCAGCGGAGCGGGGCCGGACAATGGAAGTCGCCCGCTTCCGCATGAACGACCGGGGCGTGCGCATGCCCAAGACCGGCGACCCGGTGGTCAACAAGAAAGGCCAGGCCATCGGCTGGGTCACCAGCGCGGCCGTGGACGTGGATGGCGTCATCCTGGGCCTGGCCTACGTCGGGAGCCGCTATGCCAAACCCGGCGACGAGGTCGGCATCTTCAACGTGCCGGCGAAACCGGTGGTGGAGAAGCCCAACAAGGCCGACCTGGCCCCCGGCGACAAAGTGGTCCTGCCCGACGCCGCCACCCTGCTGCCCCGCTTCCCGGACAAGGCCGAGCGGGCGCACTGGCGGGGCGAAGCGGCGCCGGTTTCTCCAGCGTCCGATCCAGCCGGCGAATAAAAGCGTATCACGCCACTGTTCTCGGCGGATCCAAAACCCACCGAGAACTTCCGGAATCGAGGCTTTAGCCGGTCTCTTGCATCGAGAGACAAACCGGCTGAAGCCTCGATTCCAGTAAGCGCTCCTCTCTTCTCTCCCAAAAACTCGTCAAAACTGACCGGCAACATTTGCGTCCTTCTGTGCTATAATAGATGCGTCACCAAAGCCTGGCTGCAGCTATTGACAACGCTAACGCATCGCAGGCTCCCCTGCCAGGTCGTGGTTTGTTCATCCGTTTTCAGCGGAGGGCGCCATGACGGCCAACATCCCTTATGCCTTGCCCCGCTATGACCGCGCGGCCAGCGCGGCCGTCACCAGGCTGTATTCGTTCGTGCGGTTGTGCCGGCTGCCGGGGCCTGAATTCGGGGCGCGGCCCTGCGCGTAGTTGTGAGGGCTTTTGTCGGACGCATCATTCGATTCGAGTGTATTCAAACCCAGTTGTAGGGGCGGGTTTCTCCGCATTACCGAGGAACCTTTCATGATCACACTGCTGCCGTGCAAGGCGAACTTACGTTAACCAAGCAAAACCCGCCCCTACGCCACGAACCAACCTTGAATGCTCCCGTTCGATTCGCGTACCGGAGGTGCTGAAGTGAGAGGCAGCCTGGGCCTGGTTACTGCGCTTACAGCCTGTGCGCTTATCATACTGGCCGTCCTCTTGCCGGGCCAGCCCGTCTCTGCCCGCAACGAGCCACCCATCAACGACCTTCAAGATCTGGTCCACCAATACGCGCCGGTGCTCTATTTCCATCCTGACGAGCTCTTCCGGCCGCAAACCGTTGATGTGCTGCTGAACTCGGCGCAGTTGCGCCAGAACCGCAAGACCCTGCCCGACACCACAGTGCTGACAAGCATCTCCCAGGACATCCTGCCAGCCTTCCAGGATACATCCTACTACCTGGACGCGTGGCTGGGCAACGAAGGCTCGTCCGATGCTCGGAACTACTCTGCGCTGCGAGATTTCTATCTGACCACTCTGAGCCCTCTGATCGGCGGCCCGCCCATAGCCACCTACGCGCGCGTGGCGACCGACAAGGAGTCCGGCCGCATCACCATCCAGTATTGGTTCTTCTACTTCTACAACGACTGGTTCAACAAGCATGAGGGAGACTGGGAAATGATCCAGGTGATGCTGGATCGCGCCGGGCGGCCGGAGTGGGCGGTCTACAGCCAACACGAGGGCGGCGCACGGCGAGCGTGGCGGGATGTTCCCGTTGAAGACGGCACCCATCCCGTGGTTTACGTGGCCCTGGGCTCCCACGCCAACTACTTCTGGGGGGACGAGCTCTTCCCTCACGGCCGCACCGTCGGCAACTCCCAGGTTGAAGTCGTTGACCGCACCGGCCGGCAAGGGCGCACCATGCCGCCGGTGCTCGTGCTGCCGCAAGACCGGCCCGGCGCGGACGGGCAGCCAGCAGCAGGCGATCTGGCCTGGCTGGACTTCGCCGGCCATTGGGGCGAGAACACCGCCGTAGGCGGCTTCAGCGGTCCCCTCGGCCCCGCGTTCAAGGAGGAGCAGTGGGACCGGCCCTACGTCTGGGGAATGCGCCAGCCGCTGGATCTCGAGATCTGGTACGGCAATCGGCTGCGGGTAGCCGTGAGCGACGCCGCGGCCGAAGTGACGCTGGTCTCAAACATGCAGATAAGCGCGGCCGCGGTGGAGACCTTGCCAGGGCTGGTTCTGCTGCACGATAACCCCTTGCCTGATGAAGTGTTCACCGCCAATATTCAAGTTTCCCCAGGCCACCGTTTCGACCTGCTGGCCGTGGTGCCGTTGCCGGAGACCGGACAAGTCGCTCGCTACCTCTTTCGCAGCTTATCCGTGGTGGGCACCGGGCGAGCTTACCTGGCCCTGCGCGTGGGGGATGTCCCGGTCCTGTTCGTCGAGGGATCGTCGCCCCGGTGGCCCAACACGCTGGAAACCGCGGATGCCCTGTGGGACGCGCCGGATTTCGTATGGATGGCGCAGACGGCCTCGGCGGGTGAGCTGCTGCTGGGCCTGCTGCTCAGCTTCCTGGCCGGGGTCGTGCCTGCTTATCTTTGTCTCACGCTGCTCTATTGCGCGGACCTGTACGAAAAAGAACCGTTGCGGCTGGTGTTAACGGCCTTCTTCTGGGGGGCCTGGCCGGCTTTCCTGATCGGCCTGGCTGTCGTCGTCGTCTTCCGCCTGCCCATCGAGCTCTGGGGGCGGGACGCGGTCGAGGCGGTGCGGGTCGGCCTGCTGGCGCCGGTGATCGAGGAACTGGCCAAGGGTGCCGTCGTGCTTTTTATCGTGCATCGCTATCGCAACGAGATTGACAGCATCCACGATGGCATCATCTACGGCGCGGCGGTGGGCCTGGGCTTCGCCATGACCGCCAACATGCTGAGCTTCATGGGTGCGTTCCTGGTGCACGGCTTTGTTGAGCTGCAGCAGAAGATCCTGGTGGAGGGCCTGCTGTACGGCCTCAACCACGCGTTTTATACCGCCTTCTTCGGCGCCGGCCTGGCCTACGCGACCTTCGCGCGCAGCCGCACGCGGCGTTGGACCGTGCCGTTGGCCGCGCTCCTGCTTGCCATGGCCGCGAACGGGCTGCACGGGCTGATCCTGCGCAGTAGCCTCGGCATCAGCCCGCTCGCCATCGGCCTGACCTGGCTGGGTCTCCTTGCGATCGTTGCCATCATGGCCTGGTCCCTGGGCCGCCAGCATCGGTGTATCCGCCGCGAGCTGGTAGGCGAGACGCCGGACGAGGTGCGCCGCACGCTGCTGCACCCCCTGGCGCGCGCCTGGGCCGAGGCCCGCGCCTTCGTGAAGGGCGGCTGGCGCGGCTGGCGACGCACCCGGCAGGTTTTCCAGCTCAGCGCCGAACTGGCCTTCCGCAAGGCACAAAGCAGAGCACAGCCCGACAAGCCGAAGCTGGTCGCGGAGGTAGAAAACCTGCGGGCACAGATCAACGAGCTGTTAGGCGCTGCTTCGGCAACCGAAAACGCGGTCACGTCGTGAAAGGGAGAAAACCATGGCCATCCTCGAAGGCCGGTGGGACTGCGACGCGTGCGGCAGAACAGGGATCCGCGGCGGGGTGCGGGTCTGTCCGGGGTGCGCGCGACCCCGGCCGCAGAACGTCAAGTTCTACCTGCCCCACGATGCGCAGCAAGTGACCGGTGCGGCCGCGCTCCATGAGGCGAAGGCCGGGCCGGACTGGTATTGTGAGCATTGCAGCGCGGGCAACAGCGCCCTGCGGACCGCTTGCAAGCAGTGCGGCGCGGCCAGGGGCAGCAGCCCCAGCCATAAGGTGACGGACTACAGCCCGGACCAGGTGCCGCACAGCGCCGCTGAGGCGCCAGCGCCAGCCCCACCCGACGCAAGCTTTGCCGACCTGCGGGCCAGCGCCCCGGCCACAGGTCCATCTGCCTGGCGCAAGGTGGGCCTGCCCGTTGGGATCGCGGGCGGGCTGCTCCTCATCGGCTTGCTCCTCGCTTTTGCGCTGCGCTCGCCCTACACCCCGGTTACGGTCACCGGGTTCACGTGGGAGCGGAGCATCACCGTGGAGCGACTGCAGACGCAGACCGAGCAGGGCTGGAGCATCCCACCGGGCGGCCGGGCCATCACCGAAACGCAGGCCTTCCACCACAACGAGAGCATCCTGGATCACTACGAGACCCGACAGCGCCAGGTCTGCGAAACCGTCCGGGAAGGCACCGAATCCCAAGAGTACCAGGACTGCAAGCAGGTGCAGGTCGGCACGGAGTCCTTTGTGTGTGGTTATATAGATAACGGCAACGGCACCTTCACGGAGAAGATATGCACAAGGCCTATCTACGAACGGAAGTGCGCCCCTGCGACCCGGCTGGTCCCGAAATACGTCAAGCAGTGCCACGACGAGACGTATCAGCACCCGATCTACCGGCAGGAGCCGCGCTACGCCACCCGGTACACCTGCGAGATCGAACGATGGGTTTATAGCCGAGCCGCGCAAGCCAAGGGGCAAGATCACGAAGCGTACTGGCCCGCGCTGCAACTGGCCGCTAACGAACAGGAGGCAGGCCGGAGTGAGTTCTTCACTGTCGTTTTCACGGACAAACGCGGCAGGGATTACCCCTACCGGTGCGGGTTTGCGGAGTGGTCAGCTTACCGGCCGGCCCAGAGCCTCAGGATCGAGGTGAAGGAGACTGGGATCGCCGTGATACGGTAGGCTATTGAGGAGCTTACATGAAACACACACACCGCCTGGCATCCATTGACTGCTTTCGCGGCTTCGCGGTCATGATCATGGCCATGGGCAGCCACCTCTTCCTGGTCGAAGCGTGGCCGGATTGGCTCCGGCACGCGCCGGACGGCAATCTGACTTTCCCCGATCTCGGCGCGCCGTGGTTCATCTTTGCCATCGGCCTGACCTACGGCGCGTCGCTGCGGCGGCGTTGGGCGCGGGATGGGCCTGCGGTAACGACCTGGCACTTTTTCCGCCGCTGCCTGATCCTCTTCACCATCGGCTTCGTGATGGCGTTTGTCCAAACCGCGCTGGGCCGCAACGAGGGCGGCGTGTACTGGGGCGTGTTGCAGGCGATTGCCGTCGCCCTGGTGCTGACACTGCCGACCCTGCTGCTGCCGACGGCGCTGCGAGCAGTGGTTGGGCTGGCGCTGCTGGCGGGCTACCAGGTTCTGATGACCCGCTACTGGCTGGCGGCCGTGCTGGCCGCTACTGGCTGGCGGCCGTGCTGGCCGCTCCTCACGGCGGACTGCCCGGCAGCCTCGGCTGGACCAGCCTGCTGATCCTATGCACCGCCTGCGCCGACCTCTACCTGGACCCAAAACGTCGCGAGGTGGTCTTCCCCGCGGCCGGCGCCCTGGCACTGGCGGCCGGGGTGGCGCTGGCGCCGGTCGTACCGATCAGCAAGTTGCGCATCTCGGCATCCTACGTGTTGGTCAGCCTGGGCGCGGCCGTGCTCCTCTTTTGGGTCTTCCACCTGATGACCGAACTCCTGCGCTGGCGGCTCGACGGGTTTGCGACGTGGGGCAAGAATCCGCTGGTGCTCTACCTGCTGCACTACGTTTTGATCGGCCTGCTCGTGCTGCCGCCCTGGCCGTGGTGGCATGCACAGGCGCCCTACTGGTTGGTGGCCGTGCAATCCTTTGCACTGATCGGCGCGTTAACCGCCGTCGCCCGCGCGCTGGAGCGGCGCGGCTGGATCATTTCGCTGTAAGATGGGAGGCCAAAATGGGCGCATCGGATTGGACACTGCGTATTTTGCCGCGCGACCTCAACGGCATCATGATGTGGACCATATCGTTCTCGATGCTCTTCTTACTGTTTCGGCGGTACGACACAGCCAAACGGCTGAAGATTGCGTTTTGGGCCAAAGACGCGTTCGTGGAGACCTTCTTCCACCTCTTCATCTGGCTCCTGACCGTCATCACGTTCGTGTACTACGTCTTTTTCGGGGGCGACATCGTCGTCATGCGCACCGCCCAAGAATTGCCGCCGATGCCGTCCACCTTCTACTCTATCATCCTGTCGGTGGTGGCCTTCGGCGTCTTCCTGGTCACGATCCTGCGCTACACCGGCCGCAAGGAGCGGAAGTACCCACCGCCCAGGGCCTTCCTGATCGCCTTCGGCGTCCTGGCCTTGTTCCTGGCCCTGCGCTACGCTATCCTGCTGCTGGCGCCGCCGTGGGGCGAGCCGCTGCGCAGCATCGTCAACCTGACCATTGACACGTCCGTGTTCGGCCTGCTCTTTGCGTACATCTTCGCGGGCGCCATCCTCTACATGATCAGCGCGTTGAGGGCAGAATGAAAAAGCGGACCGTCCTTATCATCCTGGCGCTCGTCGCCATCGCTGCGCTGCAGATCATGTTCCAGTTCGGTTGGCTCGGCACGCCCCCGCCGGGCGGCACGTTCGGGGAAGGCAGCACCTACGTCAGCCTGCGCTTCGATGACGGCTGGAAATCGCAGCTCAACGCGGCCCGGCTGCTGGCCCAATACGAAATGCCGGGCTCGATCTACATCATCAGTGACGCCATGGGCACGCCGGGCTACATGACCTGGGACGATGTGCAAACCGTCAGTCGGGTGATGGAGATCGGCGGACACACGGTATCCCATTCGGATCTGCGCAACCTCGCCTCCCGACAGGCCTACGAGACGGAAATCGGGGCAGACTACCGCGCCCTGACCGGCCGCGGCTTCACAGTCACGACCTTCGTCTATCCCTTCGGCAATTTCCGCCGGACGGCCATTGACATCATCAAGCAGTACTACATCTGCGCGTCCACGCAGGACATCGGGGCCAATACCGACCAGACCGACCCCTACCTGCTCAAGGATTTCACCGTCCGGTCGAGCAACACCCTGGACGATGTCAGGCGGATGATCGCACCGGGCGCGTGGACCATCCTCACGTTCCACGATATCGGTGAGCCGGCAGAGGGCGCGAACCCGGCCGAGCGGGGCAACGCGATCACCGAAGCGTTTTTCGAGCAGATCTTGCAATGGCTGAAAGCGAACAACGTCAAGGTCATCACGGTGGCCGAGGGGTGCAAGATGCTCCGGGCAGTAGCAGATCGTTGACGCCTGTGTACATCCCGGCGTCCCTATGGACGTTCAGCTAACTTTCTGGAGTCGAGGCTTTAGCCGGTTATTCGCGTTCACCACAGAGACCGGCTGAAGCCTCCACTCCAACATCTCAAGCCCGAGCCTTTGGCAAATTCGCTGTAGCGTTCACGAGTCCCAACGCCAGGGAGAAGGTAACCATGAAACGCAAGACTCGCAACCTCTTGCTCGGCATCGTTGTTTTCCTGATCGTGGCCTACTTGGGGATTGGGCTCTCATCTTACCTGGTGGTCGGCAACGTCCGCGGCTCGTGCGGCAACCACGCCGTCAACCGGCCGGACAAAATCCTGTTCACCGATGGCTGGCCGCCGATAGACCTGGCGCACTACGCCATCTCACCCTACGAGACGGTGCGCTTCCCCAGCCGGCAACGGGGCATCAACGTCGCAGGGTGGTGGGCCGAGGCCGACCCGGCCGCGCCGGCCGTCATCCTGGTTCACGGCCTGGGCGGCTGCAAGAACAGCATTGACGTTCTGGTGCCCGCCGGAATGCTCTGGCGCAACGGCTTCAACGTGCTGCTGATTGACGTGCGGGATGTAGGCGACTCCGACCCCGAGGATGGCTGGACCTCGGTGGGCAACGAAGAGTCGCTGGACGTGTTGGGCGCGTGGGATTGGCTGGTGACGACGAAGGGCTACGCGCCGGACCGGATCGGCCTCTTCGGCGTCTCGCTGGGTGGAGCGACCTCACTCTACGCCTTCCAAGACGAGCCGCGCGTCGCGGCGTTGTTCCTGGAAGGCACGTTCGCCAGTCTGCTGGCGGTCGTCGCTGACCAGATGACCGGTTACGGACTGCCCGGTTTCATGGCGCAGCCCGCGGCCGCCGTCTTCCGGCTGGTGAGCCAGGAAAACATCATGGCGCACACCCCGATCGCCGCGATCCACGCGGCCGGCGACCGGCCCGTGTACATCGTCCACAGCCGCGGCGACCACCGCATTAGCGTCAGCCAGGCGCACGAGCTGGCCGCGGCCGCGCTCGATGCGGGGGGGAACGTGCAGGCGTGGTTCCCGGAGCGCAGCGAACATTTGCAGACGCCAGCGCTGTATCCTGAGGAGTTCGAACGACGGCTGGTGGGGTTTTTCAGCGAAACGTTAGGACAATAACACTCGGAGGTCATCATGAAAAGACACACCAAAATCCTGCTCGGCATCGCCCTCGCGCTCGTCGTGCTGCTCGTCGTCGCGTACTTCGGCGTGGGGTACGTCATCTACGAGACGCTCGGCAACGTGACCGGCTCATGCGACCGGCACCAGGCGAATCGGCCGGATAGCTTCACGGTGGCGGATTTCGCCGTGGTCGAAGGCTGGCCGGCCAGTTTCGACGTCACGTCGTACTTTATGTCGCCCTACGAATCGGTCAGGTTCCCCTCCCGCCAGGCCGGGTTCGAGGTGGCCGGCTGGTGGGTGCCCAAAGACCCCGCCGCGCCCGCTGTCATCCTGGTGGATGGCCTGGGCGGCTGCAAGCACTCCATCTCGGTGCTGATACCCGCAGGGATGCTGTGGCGGGACGGCTTCAACGTCCTCCTGATTGACGTGCGTGACACCGGCGAATCCACCTTCGATGACCTCCGCTCCACCATCGGCAACGACGAGTTCTGGGATATCCTGGGCGCGTGGGATTGGCTGGTCAACGAGAAGGGCTTCGCACCGGGCAGGGTCGGCATCTTCGCCAACTCGCTGGGCGGCGCGATGGCCAACTACGCCTTCACTGAGGAGCCGCGCATGGCCGCGCTGTTCCTGCAGGGGACCTTCGGCGACTTGCAGCAGATCATCCGGGCTGAGCTGGCGCGTAACGGCTATCCGACCATCCTGGCCCCGGCCGGACTGGCCATGGGCAGCCTGGTCACCGGCGAAAACCTGTTCGCCCGCAGCCCGATGGAGGCGATCGCCAAGGCCGCAGGCCGGCCGGTGTTCATCGTGCATGCGCAAGGCGACACCCGCATCTCCTACCACCAAAGTGAGCAGTTGGCCGCGGCCGCCCAGGCTGCGGGGGTGGTAGTGACCACCTGGTTCCCAGAAGGCGGGGACCACATGACCACGCCGGCCGTACACACGCAGGAGTTCGAGCAGCGGTTGGTGGGTTTCTTCAGGCAGAACCTGGGCCAATGACCACAGACCTGACAGGTTTGCGAAACCTGTCAGGTCTCGTCTTGGAGGCGATGCGCGTGCGCTACGAGCCTTTCGGCGGCATCGTCGTGCTGGACCGGCCGGCGGCCACGATCCACGTGAACCGCGCGTGGATGCGGCGGCTCGGTTACGCGGACTCGCCGCTGTGGGCACTGAAATCCCTTGTCTTGGCCTGTCTTATGTTGATCGCCCTGCTGGCGGCGTGCAAGCCGACCTCAACAGCGCCTCCACCGCCGCCTTCGGCTCCGGCCATGGAGGCAAAAACCCCGACGCCCAGACCAGTCCAGCCAACCGGCCCACCGCTGATCACGGCTGTCGAAATGCAATGGGAAACGACGGGCGGCGGTGCGATCGCGTTCGACATCACCCGCGCGGAGCAAGGCTTCTCTGAACACGAAAAGGCCCCGCAGGGCCTGGCGGCGAGCGGCTGAGGCCGCTTCTCAGGTTGAGGCAGGGGTTTGCAACCTCTGAGATCTGATGACTTTTCGAATCGTGACCAAATGGTGTAAAATCCAGACCAAGACCATCTATCCATCACTCGGAGGCTCTCATGAAGAAAACCTCAACCCTCGGCATCATCGCAGTTGTCGCCCTGCTCCTCTCCCTCGCGCTCACCCTGATTTTCGGCGGCCGGCTGTGGGCATTGGACGGCGTGCGGGGCGTGCAGGCGCTGGGCGGCTGGCTCAAGCTGCCCATGGAGATTTTCACCTTCCTGGGTGACGAGCAGTTCTACCTAATCGCCATCCCCCTGGTCTACTGGTGCCTCCACAAGGGGCTGGGCGCGGACCTGGGGATCCTGCTGGTGCTCTCCAGCTTCACCAACACCGGGATCAAGTCGTTCTTCAAGCACGCCCGGCCGTTCTGGGAGAGCGCCAGCCTGGGCATCGGCCACGCGGAGAGCTTCTCGACCCCCAGCGGCCACGCGCAGACCAGCGCGGCGCTGTTTGGTCAGGTCGCCTGGTTCGCGGCCGATAAGCGCCGCGGCCGCCTGTGGGTCGTCTTGCTGGCGCTGGTGATCGCCCTGGTGGCGCTGTCCAGGGTCTACTTGGGCGTCCATTTCCCCGGCGATATTCTGTGGGGCGCGGCCGTGGGGCTGACGCTGCTGGCGCTCTACACCGGGCTTAAGCCGCGGCTGCTGCCCCGGCTCAAACAGCTTTCCCTCGGCATGCACGCCCTGCTGGCCCTGATGACCGCCGCTATCATGGTGGCCGTGATTGCGCTGCTGCTGTCCATCCCCTTCGGCACAGG
>DAOUAT010000087.1:0-13060 GCA_034433275.1 Anaerolineae bacterium | reverse complement strand
TCATGATGCTGGGCCTGCGGCTGGTGGCCGAGGGGGTGACGGACGCGCGCTTCCGGGCGCGGTTCGGCGTGGGGCTGGACGAAGCATTCAGGGATGAGATCGCTGGACTGGCGGCGCGCGGCCTGCTGGAGCACTTGCCGGATCGCGCGCGGCTGACGCGAACGGGCAGGTTGTTGGGCAACCAGGTGTTTGCGACGTTTCTGCCTGGATGATTCTCCTACACACAGGGTGCGTCTTAATTTCGGGGCGCGAGCATCCCTTCGACTGCGCTCAGGGCAGGCTCTGAGCGGAGTGGCGGGGTTGTTTCCGCCACGCAATCGAAGGCTGCGGCCTTCATGCGACCGCTGCGCCCCTTCGACTGCGGGCTGCGGCCTTCGACTGCGCACTGCGGTGCTCCGCTCAGGATGCCAGCCCTCCGCTCAGGGTGCTTCGTTAGTTTCTGCCCCCAAGTTAAGACGCACCCCTGCACACATGCCTCTTTGCGACAGGGTCGGTTTTATGTTACGATGGAATCGGAGTTCAAAAGGACGTGCTGGGACAGTGCGGAGGCAATTACGATGAGTCATGTTGGGGCACGAACATCAAACCGTGTGGCGCCAGTGGAACAGGTTGCTCGCCTGATCCAAGGTTTCAACCGGCGTGAGAAGGCGCGTCTAGTCCAACTAGTGCCTGAGCTGAGAACCATCCGGCCGGAGGAAGCTAACCTCCCTGCTGTGCAGGAAGAGTTGATGACCTACTTCGACAGCCGAATGGCGCGCCATCCAGAACTTCGGCCGATGCAGGATGGTGACTCTTTTCTTGGCGGGCTGACGGTCGCCGCGTTCTTCGCGTTGCCGGAGGCGGAGCAGGATCACGTTTGGAGTCGGGCGCACAACGAGGCTGAACGCGCTGTAGGGGACTATGAGCAACCTGTCAGAGAAGACGCGCTATCTGCTCGATAAGAATGTCATCCGTTACGCGATCTCCGGTCTGCGTTACGGCCGTGTGCGTCTGCTGACCCAGGAGGAGTTGGGCGCGTTGGCCTTTTTGCGTGTCATGGAACGTCAGGACGCGTCGCTGTTTATCAGCCATACGTCTTTCCACATCCTTCACCGTCTGACCGGGTACGTCGAGGTCCAGACCCTCCTTGATTCAGTGCAGGTGCTTTGGCCGACCAGATATTATGTTCGCTGGGCGCGCCGACTTCACGACACGACAGGGCTAACCCGAGAAGACTGTGCGCAGATCGCGTTGAGCAGTTTTGGCAGTGATTCGGAAGGCGGAGTTCTCGGTGTACATTTCCTGGTTACATACGATCAGTCGCTCATTACTGGTTTTCACAAGCATCTTCCGATGCTCCAGCGACGCTTGTCTGCTATGACGCGGCAGCTCCAGATACCTTTCGCTCAGGCTGCACTTCCTCGACTGATAGCCCCCAATCTGATTTGAAAGGAAGTAACCCAAAGGTTGCCTGACTCAGTCGCATCTACCAATGGCTTGCACCACGCCCACCTGTGGGACATCCTCTTCCGGCCCACCACCCGCGAGCAGATCAACCAGCGCAACGTGTTGGTGGATGGCATCGGCGTGGGCATCACGGCCGGGGTGGGCAGCTTCCTGTCGGTGTTCCTGGTGCGCCTGGGCGCCTCCAGCTTCCTGGTGGGCCTGCTGACCGCCATGCCCGCGCTGACCGGCATGTTGCTGGCGATCCCTGTGGGCCAATTCCTGGCGAGCCGCCGCAACATCGTGCCGTGGTTCGCCCGCGCGCGGTTTCTGGTGCTCTCGTGTTACGTGCTGACGGGTCTTGTGCCGTTTATCGTGAAGACCGGCCAGCCCGAGATCATCATCTTGATCTGGGCGCTGGCGACGCTGCCGCAAACGCTGGTCAGCGTGGGGTTCACGGTGGTGATGGGCGGGGTGGCCGGGCCGGCCGGCCGATTCACGCTGATGAGCCGGCGCTGGTCCATCCTGGGCCTCACCAACACGGTGACGGTGCTGATCGTCGGCCAACTGCTGCGGCTGTTCGACTTCCCGCTGAACTACCAGGTGGTGTTCATCGGCTCGGCCATCGGCGCGCTGATCAGCGTGATTTTCTCGTCCAGCATCGTGCTGCCGCCGCAAACCGCGCCAACTGAGCGCCGGGGCCTGGTCGGCACCTTCCGTCAGACCGGCAGCACGTTGCGTCACAACCGGGACTTCGTCAACTTCACCGTCGCCCAGTTCGTGTTCCGGGCCGGGCTGGCGCTGGCCCTGCCGCTGTTCCCCATCTTCTGGGTCAAGCACGTCGGCGCCACCGACCCGCAGATCAGCGCGATCAACAGCGTGCAGACCTTCGTGATGATGGCGGCCTACTTCTTGTGGACGCGCGTCTCCGAGCGCCGGGGCGAGCGCTGGGTGCTGTTGGTCACCGCGTTGGGGATCAGCTTCTACCCGCTGCTGACCGCGCTTACCCGGACGCCGGAGCTGCTGATCTTGTGGGCCGCACTGGCGGGCCTGTTTACCGCAGGGATTGACCTGGTCTTCTTCGACCTGCTGCTGCGCACGGTGCCGGCCGAGCAGCAGGCTTCCTATGTGGGGATGTATCAGACCACCGTCTACATCGCTTCATTCCTGGCGCCGCTGGCCGGCACTGCGCTGGCCGACGGGATCGGTATCGTGCCCGCCCTGATCATCGGCACCGTCTTGCGCCTGGCCGGCTTCGGGTTGATGGCGCGGTTGGGGGTGGGAAAGTAGACAGGGAGACGGGGAGACAAGGAGACAAGGTGACAAGCCCCTTGTTTCCTTTATTTCCTTATCTCCTCGTCTACCCCTTCAACATAAACACCGCCGTGGTCGAAAACAGGTTCGTGAACTTGAAGATGCGCGTCGGCCGGCCGCGGGCGAGGTAGGCCTGGCGGGTGATGGCGATGCCGGCCTGGTCGCAGAAGCGCGCGAAGTCGGTGACGGTGAGCGCCTGCCAGCGTGGTTTCTCGTGCCACGGCTGGGGCACGTCGGGCGCCGAGGGGATGCGGCCGGCCACCAGCAGCTCCAGCCGACAGCGCCAATAGCCCCAGTTCGGGAAGCTGACCACCGCAGCCTGGCCCACCCGCAGCATCTCGCGCAGGATCATGGCCGGGTCGTCCAGGAACGGCAGCGTTTGCGCCAGCACCACCAGGTCAAACGAGCGGTCGGGATAGTCGCCCAGCCCCGCTTGCAGGTCCCCCTGGCGCACGCTGAGGCCCCGGCGCACGCACGCCAGCACGCCGGCCTCGCTCAACTCGACCCCGCGGCCCTTGACCCCCTTCTCGCGCACCAGGTGCTCCAACAGCGCGCCGTCGCCGCAGCCCAGGTCGAGCACGCGGCTGCCGGCCGGGACGAAGTCGGCGATAATCTTGAGATCGGGACGGAGATCAGTCATATCCCCTCCTCTCGCGCCAATCGCTCCATAAAGCTGCTCAGCAGCCGATTCATGGTCTCCACCTCCACCAGGAACGCGTCGTGGCCGGCGCTGCTCTCAATGTCTAGGTACGACACATCCGCACCGGCCGCGGTCAACGCGCTGACGAGCTCCCGGCTTTGGTGCGTGGGGTAAAGCCAGTCACTGGTGAAGCTCACCACCAGGAACTTGAGATCCTTACTGTCACTGAAGGCCACAGTGAGAGCGCGTTCGGGCGCGATCGGCTCGGCTGACCTCATCTCCAACCTGCGGGCGGTTGACCCCGCCCCCGACCCCTCCCCTTGCAGGGGAGGGGCAGAATCTCCCCCTTCCCGCGCCAGGAGGGGGGGCGGGGGGGTAGGTTGGGTCAGATCGAAGTAGTCCATGGCCTTGGTGATGTACAGGTAGCTGTTGGCGTCGAACCGTTGCGTGAAGCTGAGCCCCTGGTGCTTCAGGTAGCTCTCCACCTGGAACTCGGTCTGGAACTGGTAGCCGAATTGCTCGCGCTCGTGCAGGCGGCGACCGAACTTACGGTGCATGGAGGCTTCGCTGAGGTAGGTGATGTGCGCGATCATGCGCGCCACCGCCAGCCCGGCGTCCGGCCGGCGATCGGTCTCGTAGTAGCTCCCGCCCTGCCAGGCTGGGTCGGCGTAGATGGCCTGCCGGCCCACCTCGCTGAGCGCGATCTGCATGGCGTTGCTGCGCGCGGCGGTTGCCAGTGGGATCGCGGCCCGGATGCGCTCCGGGCGCCGAGCGGCCCATTCCAACACCTGCATCCCGCCCATGGAGCCGCCAACGGCGCACAGCAGGCGCTCGATCCCCAGGTGATCGATCAGCCGCTCCTGGGCGCGCACCATATCGCCGACCGTCACCACGGGAAAGGCCAGGCCATAGGGCTTGCCGGTGCGCGGGTAGATGCTGCCCGGCCCGGTGGAGCCGTAGCAGCTCCCGATGACGTTGCTGCAAATCACGAAGAAGCGGCTCGTATCGAAGGCCTTGCCGGGGCCGATGGCGCTGTCCCACCAGCCCGGCTTCTGATCCTCCAGGCTGCGATAGCCGGCCGCGTGCGCGCCGCCGCTCAGCGCATGGCAGATCAGCACCGCGTTGGAGCGTTCAGCGTTGAGCTGCCCGTAGGTCTGATATGCCAGCGTCACCGGCCCCAGCGTCGCGCCGCTCTCCAGCGCGAACGGCGCGTCCTCCGCAAAGGTGAAGTATCGGGTTTCGACGATGCCGACGGAGTCGGGCGGGATCGTTGTCTCGTTCATTTGCCCTCCCAGGGGATGCAGGGACGCGGGGACACGGAGAAAAGGAGACCGGGTCATTCCTTGTCCGCTCCTCTTCTCCGTGTCTCCCCATCTCCCCCTCACCCCAATGCCTGCCCCAAATCCCACAGAATATCCTCGACGTCCTCCAGCCCGATGCTGAGGCGGATGAAATCGGGGCTGACGCCGGCCGAGGTCATCTCGTCCTCGCTGAGTTGGCTGTGGGTGGTGGTGGCGGGGTGGATGGCCAGGCTCTTGGCGTCGCCTACGTTCGCCAGGTGGCTGAAAAGCTGAAGGCTCTCGATGAACCGGCGGCCCGCCGCCAGCCCGCCCTGGATGCCGAAGCCCAGGATCGCGCCCGGCCCCTTGGGGGTGTACCGCTGCGCGTGGGCGTGATCGGGGTGCGCTGGCAGGCCGGGGTAGCTGACCCACTTTACCTTGGGGTGTCCGGCCAGATATTCGGCCACGGCCTGCGCGTTCGCCACGTGGCGATCCATGCGCAGGCTGAGGGTCTCGATGCCCAGCAGCGTCACCCAACTGTTGAACGGCGACTGGCACGCGCCCACGTCGCGCAAGGTCTGCACCCGCGCCTTCAGGATGAACGCGGCCGCGCCCAGGTCCGCATAGACCAGCCCGTGATACGACGGGTCGGGCGTCGTGAAGTTGGGGAAGCGGCCGGAGCGCCAGTCGAAGTTGCCGCCGTCCACGATGGCGCCGCCGATGCTGGTGCCGTGGCCGCCCAGGAACTTGGTGGTGCTGTGGGTGACGATGTTCGCGCCCCACTCGAAGGGCCGGCACAGGTAGGGCGTGGCAAAGGTGTTGTCAATCATCAGCGGGATGGCGTGGCGCTGGCCGATGGCCGCCACCTCCTCGAACGGGAAGACGCTGATGTCGGGGTTGCCCAGCGTCTCGCCGTAGAGGATCTTGGTGTTCGGCTGGATGGCGCGCTCGAAGCTGGCCGGGTCGGCCGGGTCCACGAAGGTAACGTCAATGCCGAGCCGCGGGAAGGTGTAGCGGAACTGGTTATAGGTGCCGCCGTAGAGCCGGCTGCTGCTGACGATGTGATCGCCGGCCTGGCAGAGGGTCAGGATGGCCTGCGCCTGCGCGGCGTGGCCGCTGGAAGTCGCCAGCGCGCCGACGCCCCCCTCCAGGCTGGCCAGGCGCTGCTCCAGCACATCGGTGGTGGGGTTCATGATGCGGGTGTAGATGTTGCCGAACTCTTTCAGCGCAAACAGATTCGCGGCGTGCTCGGTATCGCGGAATTGGTAGCTGGTCGTTTGGTAAATCGGCACCGCGCGGCTGCCGGTGGCCGGATCGGCCTGCTGCCCGGCGTGGAGCTGGCGGGTGGTGAAGCCATAGTCGTGGGTCATGGTGTGTCTCCTGGTCGGTGGTCTCTGCGCTGGCGTTCGTGTCATTCACAAAAAAACCCTCTCATCCAGGAGGATAAGAGGGCGTCCGATGGCTCAAAAATCCCCAGTTCACCCAGTTCAGGGCGAATCCGGGGATGAGCGAGAGCGACGCTGCACCATTCCTCTCATCTTCCAGATGGTATCTGCCGGAATTGGCACCATGCTTGGAGATTAGAGGTTAGAGATTGGAGGCTAGAAAATGGAGCACGCGTGGCTCCAGCTTCTAACTTCCAACTTCCAAACTCCAAACTGGTTGCCGAGGCTTCACAGGGCCGGTCCCTCCGCCTCTCTGGATGAGTCCAGGGCTATTCAATTGTAGGGTGCTTTATAGCAGGGCACGCGCTGTTTGTCAAATCGCCAGTTCTACGCGCCGGCCTCCCGCATCTCCCGGCGGGCCTTCACCCCCTCGATCACCGCCGGCACCAGCGAGATCAAGACGATCGCGATGATCACCAGCTCGAAGTTGCGTTGGACGAACGGGATGTTGCCGAAGAAGTAGCCCAGCAAGGTGAAGATGGCCACCCAGGTGATCCCGCCGATAACGTTCCAGCGGATGAAGAAGCCATAGGGCATCTGGCTGGCGCCGGCGACGAACGGCGCGAAGGTGCGCACGATGGGCACGAAACGCGCCAGGAAGATGGTTTTGCCGCCGTGCTTCTCAAAGAACCCATGGGTGCGCTTCATGTAGTCCTGCTTGATCCACCTGACCTCACCGGTATAGGCCCTGGCGCCGATCCGATGCCCGATCCAGTAGTTCACCGTATCGCCCAAGACCGCGGCAACCGCCAATAGGCCGAACAAGGCCCAGGGATTGAGTTTGCCCGCGCCGGCAAAGGTCGCGGCCGCGAAGATCAGCGAATCACCGGGCAGGAAGGGCGTCACCACCAGGCCGGTCTCCATGAAGATCACAAGGAACAACAACGCCAGCGTCCAGGCGCCATAGCGGACGATGATGGCGCTGAGGTAGACATCCACGTGCAGGATGAAATCTATGATTTGTCGAATCAAGGTCACAGGTCACGCCTCCAACGAAACTTTCACCGCCGGTTGGCTCGAACAGACAGAGCGCACCGGGACAAGGAAAAACATTATATACGCTCTGGGATAGAAGTGGTAATCTTCCGGCTTCTTCAGAACTTGCCCTGAGTGCAGCGAAGGGGTGACACCTCAGATTTGGAATTGCTGCTCCTGCGGGATGGTCAGCCGCGAGCAGCGTTTCTCCGCGCGTGCGTGATGTGCTAAAATATGTCCCGCCATCTCATAACGGAGCAACTGTTATGCGTCTTTTCTGTCTTTCCTGTGAAGTGCTGGCCCGGCCGGTCTATCTGTGCGCGGCCCGCTCGCCCCACATCGTTGACATCGAGTTGTTTGCCAAAGGGCTGCACAACGAGCCGGCCGATCTGCGCGCCAGGCTGCAAACGCGTATTGACCAGCTGGCCGGCGCGGCCTACGACGCGATCATCATGGGCTACGGCCTGTGCGGCCAGGCCACGGCCGGGCTGATCGCGCGCGACAAGCCGCTGGTGATCCCGCGCGCGCACGACTGCATCACGCTCTTCCTGGGCAGCCGCGAACGCTACACGTATCAGTTCGAGAATTTCCCCGGCACCTACTGGTATGCTCACGACTACATCGAGCGCAGCAACGGCGATGGCGGGGCGCTCTCGCTGGGCTCCGGCAGCACCACCGGCCTGGACAAGACCTATGACGAATACGTTGCCAGGTTCGGCAAAGAAAACGCCGATTATCTGATGGAGGTGTTCGGCGCCTGGCAGCAGCACTACAAGCGCGCCGCCTACATCGAGTTGGGCGTGGCCGATGGCGCGATCGTTGAGGCGACCGCGCAGGCGGAGGCGCAGCGTCGCGGCTGGGTCTTCGACCGCGTGGCCGGCGACCTGGTGCTGATCCGCCGGCTGCTGGAGGGCGACTGGGCGGGCGATTTCCTGCTGGTGCAGCCAGGAGAGCAGGTGCAGATGACCTACGATGAAGGGGTGGTCGGGTGCGCTGTGGTCCATCCCGGCGAGGGAGCATCCCGCCGATGAACGACTCGCCGCTCGCCGTTCGTCCTGCCCAGGCACGCGCGACCGCCCAGGTTAAGTTGGCTGATGGCCGCATCTACGAGGCTCCGGTGGGGACCGAAGTGCGCCGCTACATCGACGCGGCAGCCGCGGATCGGCCGTGGCCGTTTCCGATCGTGGCGGCAATGATTGACGGTGAGCTGCGCGAACTAACTTATAGCATCGTGCGGGATGTCGAGGTGACTCCATTAGGCATGGACGACCGCGACGGCAGCCGCATCTACCGCCGCTCGCTGACGTTTCTGCTGGTGGTGGCGCTGCAGGAGCTTTTCCCTGAAGCGCATGTCTACGTGGATCACTCGGTCACCTTTGGCGGCTATTACTGCCAGGTCGAAGGCCGGCCGCCGTTGACGGCCGAGGAGTTGGCGCTTGTTGAGGCGCGCATGCGGGCGATCGTCGCGGCCGATCTGCCCATCGGCAAGCAGCGCGTGCCCCTGGCCGAGGCTATCGAGCTGTTTCAGGCGCGCGGGGACGACGACAAAGTGCGGCTGCTGCAGCACCGACAGAAAGATTACCTGGTGCTGTATGAGCTGCGCGGTTACGCAGGGTATTTCCACGGCTACATGGTCCCCGCCACCGGTGACCTGCGCTATTTCGCGCTGCGTCCTTATCTGCCCGGCTTTATCTTGCAGTTTCCGCTACGCACCAGCCAAGAGCTAGAGCCGGTGGTCGAGTACCCCAAGCTGATCGCGGTCTTTCGCGAGTATGGCAACACGCTGCGCCTGCTGGGCATCCAGGACGTGGGCGCGCTGAACGCGGCGATCCGGGCCGGCCGCACTAACGAGGTGGTCCTGGTGGCCGAGGCGCGCCACGAAGAGCGGGTCGCGCGCACCGCCACCCAGATCGCCAAAGAGAACGAACGCCTGCGCCTGGTGCTGATCGCGGGGCCATCGTCGTCGGGCAAGACGACCTTTTCCAAGCGGCTTGCGGTGCAGCTCTTGGCCAACGGCATTCGCCCCATCGCGGTCGAGTTGGACAACTACTTCGTGGACCGAGAACGCACCCCGCGCGACGCGGACGGCAACTACAACTTCGAGGTGTTGGAGGCGCTGGACCTGGCGCTGTTCAACGAGCACCTGCTGCGGCTGATGGCCGGCGAGGAGGTGCAGTTGCCGAAGTTCAACTTCCACACCGGCAAGCGCGAGCCCGGTGTCACCATCCAGCTGAGTCCGGGGCAGATCTTGCTGGTGGAGGGCATCCACGGGTTGAACCCGCGGTTGGTGCCCAGCATCCCGGCGGACCGCATCTTCCGGGTCTACATCTCTGCGCTGACCCAACTCAACATTGACCGCTTCAACCGCGTGCCCACCACCGACAACCGGTTGATCCGCCGCATCGTGCGCGATGCGCGGGCGCGCGGCTACAGCGCGGCCGACACCATCGGCCGGTGGGAGAGCGTTCACCGCGGCGAGCGCGACTTCATCTTCCCCTACCAGGAAAACGCGGACGTGATGTTCAACTCTGCGCTGGTGTATGAGCTGTCGGCGCTGAAACCGCTGGCCGAGCCGCTGCTGCTGCAGATCGGCCCCCGGCAGCCCGGCTACACCGAAGCCAAGCGCCTGCTCACCTTCCTGCAATGGTTCGAGCCGATGCCGCCGGATTTGATCCCGGGCAATTCGATTTTGCGGGAGTTTGTGGGGGGGAGTAACCTGGAACGATTTGAGCCGTGGCGACGTTCATAGGCGAGCGACGGGTGTCTACTCGCCGCTCGCCATTCACAATAGGGAGGCACCTGTGAAACGACACTTGAGTTCCATGATTTTGATCCTTGCCATGCTACTGTTGACAAGCACTGGCGTAACGCCGACCGCTGCACAAACTATTGCCCCTGAGACCCGCGCCGACGCGCGCCTGATCACCGTCACCGGCGAGGCCGAGGTGAATGTGGTCCCGGATCAGGTCATCCTGACCCTGGGCGTGGAGACCTCCAACCGGCAGCTCCGCCTGGCCAAGAGCGCCAATGACGAGATCGTCAAGAAGGTGCTGGCGGCCGCGCAGGGCCGCGGGGTGGCGACCAAAGACGTCCAGACCGACTACATCAGCATCGAGCCGCGCTACCGCGACAGCTACGAGCAGCGCGATTTCGTCGGCTTCTTCGTGCGTAAGACGGTGGTGATCACCCTGCGGGACATCACCAAGTTCGAGGATCTGCTGTCCGATGTGTTGGACGCGGGCGCGAACTATGTGCAGGGCATCCAATTCCGCACCACCGAGCTGCGCAAGTATCGGGACCAGGCCCGCAGCCTGGCGATCCAGGCCGCGCGGGAGAAGGCGGTGGCGCTGGCGAAGGAGCTGGGCCAGCAGGTGGGTAAGCCGGCCCGGATCACCGAGGAGCAGAACAACTGGTGGTCGGGCTACGGCGCGTGGTGGGGCGGCGGCTTCGCGGGCGCCATGACCCAGAACGTGATCCAGAACGCGGGCAACGCGCCGGCGCCGACGGAGGGTGCGCTGGCCCCCGGCCAGATCAGCGTGACCGCCAGGGTCACGGTCAGCTTTGAGCTGGAATCTGATTGAAGATACCCGGTCTGCTTCGAGAATCGGGCATCAGCCAAGCCAGCGTTTGATGCGGCGGTAAACCTCGTCATCGCCGCGCTTGCCGACGATCAGGATAGTGACAGTGCGCCGATCGTCGTCAATGGCGTAATAGATGCGGTATTCGCCACTGGCCACCCGATAGTCGGCGCCGATCTTTTGCACATCCTGTGGCTTGGGGTTCTGGCCCAGGGCAAAGATCTTGAGCGCCAGTTGGCGAAACACTTTGGCCGGATAGCGTTGGGTGTCGCTCAACTCTTTGAGCACTTGTGGCGAGAGCTCCAGGCTATACATCGGCCGGCAGATCCAGTGACGCACCGTGTAACGCGGTATACTGATCGACAAGCGCGCTGAAGGGGACTGTCCCCTCGCGGGCGATCAGCTCCTTGGCGGACGCGACCAGCGCCAGCTCTTGCGCCTCTTCCAGCCGCTCAAGGCGCTGCAACTCTTCCCAACTGACCAGCGCAGCCACCGGTTTGCCCTGCCGGGCGATGGTGATGCGCTCGCCGGCGTACTGCACCCGATTGAGCAACGCGCCGAACGATTGGCGCATCTCCATCGCGCTGACAGTAGCAACTGTACCCATGAATTCCTCCTGATCTAAGATTGCTAGAATTATAAGAATTATATCAATTCTAGCAAGGACTGTCAAGGGAGGTGTTGCCTAAACAAACACGGCAGGCATCATGTGATGCCTGCCGTGCGTAGTTTTTGGGGAAGCGCTATTACGCCTCGACCGCCACCGTTTCTGCCTCGTGCTCCTTGGGGAACACCGGCAGCAGTTTGGAGATCACGACGAAGAGCGCTGCGCCGAAGGTGAACAGCGCCACCGTGACATTGACCTCCATCAGCGATGGGACGTAGACGGGGCCGGTGTAGCTCCACAGGCCGAACACGCTGACGTTCAATCGGTTCAGGATGCCGCCGGCCACCACCAGGGCGCCGATGCCGAACAGGGCGTTCTTGCTCTCGCGGATCTTGGGCTGCGACATCAGGATGGCCGGCACGAGGGCGCCCAGGCCCACCTCAACCCAGAAGAGCAGGGTCTGCAGCGTCGGTTGGGTCAGCAGCGCTGCCTGCCCGCGCCACACCACATCCACCAGCTTGACGATGGCGTAGAAGCCCATCCAGTAGGCGTTGAACTTCGCCAGGCCGGCCAGTAGATCTTGCTCCAGCCCACGCTTGAACCCGCGCGAGCTCAGGTTTGACTCCACCGTCACCATGCCCAGGCCGACGCCGATGGCCGAAATCCAGAAGAAGACCGGCAGCCAGGGGGTGTACCACAACGGGTTCAGCTTGCCCGGCGCGATCAGCCACAGCGACCCCAGGGACGACTGGTGCATGGTCGAGAGCAGGATGCCGATGATCACCAGGGGCAGCGTGATCTTGTGGAAGAGCAGCCATGCCCGCTTCCAGCGCAGCCGTTCGAACAGGGCGGGCATGAGCTCCAAGGCCAGCACGGTGGTGTAGCACAGAACACACATGGCCACTTCCCACAGCACCGAGTGGATGTTGGTGAAATACACCGGGCGGGCCAGCATGATGTTCTGCGGCCGACCCACATCAATCAGCAGCGCCACGATCAGGAGTGAGTACCCCAGGAACGCCGTCAGGATAGTGGATCGCAGGATGGGGCGGTAGCGTTCCAGCTTGAAGACATAGACCAACCCGGCCAGGACGAACGCACCACCGCCGAGCATCGCGCCGGCCATCACATCAAACCCGATCCACAGGCCCAGCGGGAACTGGTCGCTGAGGTTGGTGATGGCGCCGATGCCATTGGTGAAGCGCAGAATCAGCGCGATGGCGGCCAAGGCCCACGAGCTGAGCACCAGCCCCACGCCGGTGACAAACTTGGGCGAGAAGTCCAGCTTAACCCCGGTGAGGCGCTGGAGCAACGTATAGCCCACCCCGACGACCAACAGCAACGGCGCAATGATGCGCAGGATAAACAGTGCGCCGAGCATGAGGATATCTTGAAACATGGTAGCTACTCCTTTTTCGACGCTGTGCGTTCCCACGGCGGTACGTCGTGGTCATGATCCGGTCCGCTGCGGCGCCGGGTAACGATCGAGGCGCCGGTCAGCACCACGGCCAACCCGCCCACCACGAACGGCAGCTTGGACATGACATCCCAGGTGTAGGCCGGCACGCGTCGGGTCGTGACATCGGTGCGGAAGCCGAGCTGCTCGAACGATACATCGGAAATGTAGAGCCAGGCCGTACCGCCCGCCTCTTGTTCGCCGTAGACATGGTCCACATAGCGGTGCGGGTTGGCCGCGATGCGGCCGTGGGCTTCGGCCAGCAACCCCTCACGCGTGCCGAACTTGAGGGCGCCGCTGGGGCAGTTGGACACGCAGGCCGGTAGTTGGCCCGCTTGCTGCC
>DAOUAT010000086.1:0-12893 GCA_034433275.1 Anaerolineae bacterium | reverse complement strand
GTTGCGTCCGCGCCGCTGCTGCAGCCCGGCACAAGGTACGGAAAAGGGCGAGGTAAGCGCAGCGGTTTGATCTCACATCGCAAGATAGTCTATTCCTTTGCCTGCAGGATTAGTACTACAACGACGGATGAACTACGTACAACCGCGTTGCGCTATCGCGATGATCTGTTTCACGCGCCGTGTGGTTGCATGGGACTGTTTGGCCTGCTCGTTGCGGCGCTGGGTGGCGTGCAGCCAGTCCCATAACTCAGTTTTTGTCCACGTGCGCTGCGGCAGCAGTTGCCGTAAGACCCGCGTCAGTTGTGGGCGCGTAATCTGGGGCAGATTTTTTCCCCCAGTCCTGCTGAAGACTCAGTAGGAAGGCGCCGGCCAGTAAAGCCATGGTGATGTGATGGTGCCAGCCTTGCCAGCTCCGAACTTCATACTCGTCCAGACCGGTTTCGCCTTTCTCGGTCTGGAACTCGGTTTCGACCGGCCACCGCCACGCACTGACCTGCGCCAGGGTCAGCAAGGGGGTCTCCGGCGCGGCATTGGACAAGTAGGGCTTGAGGTCACTGCCGTCCAGATTGCGGCGGCACAGCAGCCAACTGGCACGCCCTGGCAGCCCGTCCCGGCTCTCCCATACCCGCAGCGCCGCAAACTGATACTGGCGCGGCCCCTGCGCACCCTCGGCCACCGTCAGGATCTGCCAGGCCGTAGCCGGCAGCCCGGTAGCGACGCTGACGACGTTCTGCGGTGTGGGCTCGCCGGCCACCAACTGCGGCTGCGTGGGTTTCCGGCCGTGGCCCGTCCACTCGGGCACCGCCGTTTTGGCCCACTGCGGGAACACCGCGTGGGTGCTCGGCACTTCCACGACATAGCGCCATTGGTCCGTAGCCAATTCGTCCCGAAAACTCGGCACTTCGCCATAGCCCGCATCGGCGGTCAGCCAGTCACCGGGCAGATGCGTGCCCGCCCGGGCCCGGCGCAACAAGGCCAAGGCCAGATCCGCTTTGCTTTGGTAGGCAACCGCGGCCGGGACACCCGCCGCCCGGCAGCGGTCCCGGTCCGCCGTCCAGGCCGCCGGCAGATACAACGCTTTATCGACCAAGGCGTGGCCGCGTTCCGATACATAGGCCAGAAAGACACCGATCTGGCAATTGGCAACCTTACCCAACGTGCCGCTGTACTGCCGTGCCACACCGACCGACTTGACCCCTTGCTTGGCAAAGCCCGTGTCATCCACCACGAAGACGTTCAACGCGCCCGCCAGACGACGCCCGACGTAGCCTTGCAACCGCGCCACCACCGGCTGATCGTCCCACGGCGCCTCCGTCAGGAACCGCTGCAAGGTGCGGGGCGTAGCGCCCACGATCACTTCGGCCAGATTTTCGGCGTTGCGACGGTCAGTTTGCTGCACCAACAGCCCTCGCAAGTATTGCTCGCTACGCGTCCGCGCTTCCGTGCGTCCGAACAGCGGCGCAAACTCCTTATGGAAGGTGGCGAACGACTCGGCCACCCGCTCGAATTCTTCGGGATTCATGTCCTGACCTCCACAGCGGCTCGAATGTGCTTTGTGGAGGCAATTATACATCAATAATCCGTCGTTGTAGTATTAGTTTGTGCTTGAATGAATTTGAATCGTCAATAAAGAAAGTACTAATGAAAACACCTTACAGCCATCAGCGCAACGCAAGGCAACAAAACACTTCTGCTCTCTTGCTCGATCTGTGGCGCCAGGCGCCGCTGTCCAGGGCCATGTTGGCCCAACGCAACGGCCTGACCAAGGCCACGGTTTCCGCGATCTGCGACGATCTGGCTGCCCTGAACCTGATTCGTGAAGTCGGCCAGGATCGAGACAAGATCGGCCGGCCGGGCAACCTGCTGGAACTCAATCGGCAGGCCCGCGGCGCGATCGGACTGGAGATCAGCACAAACTATGTCGCGATCCTGCTGACCGACTTCTGCGGCCAGCCAGTGTGGCGCGAAACCGCAGATATAGCCCGACCTCCGCAGCAGGGTGCGATATTGGCCCAGTCCGAGGCGCTGCTGGCCGCGGCCATCGCGCAGGCGCATCAGCACGGTCTGCCCTTGTTGGGGATCGGCGTCGCTGTGCCTGGGGCTGTTGACACCGAACGGGGCGTAGTGACGCACGTGCCAGCGCTGGGCTGGCGGGATCTGGCGTTGAAGCCCCTGTGGGAGGCCCGCTTTGGGCTGCCGGTGATCGTAGAGAACAAGGCGCGGGCGGCAGCGATCGCCGAACTGCTGCACGGCGCCGCCCAGGCCGTTCAAAACTTCATCTATGTCAGCATCGGCACCGATGTGGAGTCCAGCATGGATGTCGCGGTGGTGATCAATGGTGTGCCGTACCGCGGCGTTCATGGGCTGGCCGTGGACGCGGGACATATGGTCTTGGACCCCCAGGGCGAGCTGTGTTCCTGCGGGCTGCGCGGCTGTTGGCAGGCGCAGGCCGATGTCGGCCGGGAAGCTGCGCTGGTCAGCGCGCGGTTGGCCACCGGCGAGCCGAGCATCCTCCACGACCTGGCGGCCGAAGCGCTGCAAAACCACCGCACTATTCACCAGGCAGCGGTGGAACGCGACGCGCTGGCGCTGGAGGTGTTCAAGAGCGTTGTCACGCTCAACCACGCCACAGCGATCCTGAACCTGATCACTCTCTTCGACCCCGAGCTGGTGCTCATCGGGTTCGCCAATGTTGGCCTGCCCCCGGCGTACCAGGAACGCATGGAAGCTTTCGGCCGTATGGCTGACACCAACATCGCCGAAACCGTGCGTCAGCAGCTGCTCACCCGCGGGCTGACCCCGCCGATCGTTCGCCGCGCCTCCCGTGAGCCGAACACAATTATGCTGGGCGCCGCCTCGTTGTTGGTGGATGCTTTCTTGCGGGAGCCGGCCACGGCAGATACATGATCCGCCCTGGTCTGCGCGCACGGCGGCCTCTCCGCCCACGCACGGTTCGTGTTGACGCAACTGCTGGGCTATCCCGATGTGCGCGAGTACGAGCGGTCGTGGGGCGAGTGGGAGAACGCGGTGGATCTGCCCATCGAACCAGGCTGATATCTTTAACGTACAGACGAAACGCTTTTGAAACGCTTTTTGTGGTATAATAATCCAACGTTTGTGCGTAGAAAGGTGGCAGCCATGTCTCAGAAGCCTGGCTTGATTGGACGCTCGGCTGGCCCAGCTTTCGCCCCAGGCGCGGGGCGTGATCGATCTGGCTGCGGTGGTGAGCCGGGCGTTCACCTTCGACATCCTGGCGGCCGCCAGCGAGCTGGGCGAGGAAGCCCTGGTCGCCGCGCTGGACGAGTGCTGGCGCCGACGCATCATCCGGGAGCAGGCGGCCGACGCTTATGATTTCAGCGACGAGAAGCTGCGGGAGGCGGCCTACGCCGGCCTGAGCCGGGCGCGGCGGCGCTGGCTGCCCGGTCGGGGCGGGGCAGGCCGCGGTCGAGGGGCTGATCCGTGACGTGAGGCTGCGGCCGGTGCGCTTGGGCGGGTCGGATCAGATCGGCCTGGTGGATGCCGTCGGCGGCCTCTGGCTCGCACTGGCGCTCGGCCAGGGGTTGGGGCGGCGCCTGGCGTTCAAGGTGCTGACGCGCTGAACGGCATCCCTACAGGAGTTCGACTTCTCGAAGAAGTCGAACTCCTCCTTATGAAAGCACCGCCTGCGCCAACGCAGCGCCCCAACCCCTGGCGCGCTCGACCTCGCCGGCGCGCAGCGGGCCGTAGCGGCCCGCCACGATGAAACGCTGGGGACTGGCGGCCGGCTGATAGCCAAGTTGTGTCAGCTGGCCCAGGATCGCCTTGGCCGCGCTGCCCGGCGACCACCAGATGCGCGTCTCGAACGCAGCCGCGCGGCCATTCCCTTTGGGCAGTGCGGCAAGCCAGGCGCGCATGGCCGGGTGCGAGACGTCGGCTGGCGCCGGCGCGCCGGGCTGCTCCTTGGCCAGCGACTGCACCATCGCCTCGGTGGGCAGGCTGAAGCCGAGCAGCGGCGCGCCCGCCACGATCAGGTCGGACCCGGCGACCGCGGCCGCGGTCGCTTCGGCGGTCGAGAGCGCCTGCGCGCCCGGCCCGATCCCTTCGGCGACCGCGCGGGCGATGGTCGCAGTGTTGCCCCAGTGCGATTCATAGACAACGATAGCTTTCATGAGGATCACCTTTCTGAATGGTTGCTATGCCGGCAGCTCAGCCACCAGCCGATCGAGACACTGCGCCACGCGGCCGGCGTCCACCGCAGTGTGACAGAAGCTGGTCGCCAGCGTCAGCACCCCGCGAAACGTGCTGACCGCCAGGAAGAAGCCGGGCGGATAGAGCACCGGCCCGACGCCATAGGCCTCCGCGACCGGAATGGCGCCGAAATCCACCCAGGCCGGATCGAGCACGCCCATGTTCGAGAGGAACGGGTGGGTCTTGCCGGTCCGGTTGCCCTGCATCGCTGCGGCCGCCAGGCGCTGCGCCAGGGCGTAGGGCAGCGTCATGACTACCTCCAACATCAGCGCCTGGCCGAGCCCGGGCAGGCCCGCGGCCGCATCAGCCTGCGCCGCGTGTGCCTGCGCCAGCGTATGGTCGAACGTGGCCCCCGGCTCGTGCTGGAGCGCGGGGTAGATCGAGCCGGCCAGGTTGCAGAGCGCGCCGGCGCGGCCGTCTGGCAGGTAGCGCCGCAGGTTGACCGGCGCTTGCACCGGCAGCGGCGCGCCGGCCGGCGGGTCGAGCACCGCGCAGAACGCGCGGAAGAACGCGGCCAGCAGTACATCGTTGAAGGAGACGCCGCGACTGCGGGCATAGGCGCGCAGCGCGTCCACCCGCGGCGCGTCGACGCGGCGCACCAGCACCGAGCGTCCGCTCAGATCGCCGCCGGCCGACGGGAAGCCCCAGGCGGGCGGCGGGATGGCGCTGCGCCGGAGCGCGGCGAGCAGCCCAGGCAGCGGGATGCGCCGGAACACCTGCCCCTGGCCGCGCGCACCGGCCAGGTTGGGCGGCGGCGCGTAGCCGGGCGCGCGGCCCAGGCGCCGGTAGATGGCCGCCAGCAGGCTGGCATACTCGATCACCCCACCGCCATCAGCCACCGCGTGATTGAGCTTGACGCAGAGCAGGTCGTCCACGCCCCGGAAGAGCCGCGCCTGCGCCTGCGGCCCGGCGGCGAGGTCCACCGGCTGCACGATGTACGCAGCCAGCGCGGCATCGGGGTCGGCCGGGGTCTCGACCGGGCAGTGTACCCGTGCGTCCAGGTCGGTCAGCCGCTCCCAGATGGGCCGCCACGGCCGTTCGACGAAGCGGCAGCCGAGCACCGGCTCTGCGTCCAGTGTCAGCCGCACCGCGCGCGCCAGCCGTGCCTCGTCAATGCGGCCGGCGAAGCGGATCACGCAGTGGAGCTGCTGGTCGGCGACCGCGGCCACCAGATGCTCCAGCCGATCGAGCGCGACGGATGGAAGACGCGCGGGGATGCGGGCGTCGGCTGCTGGGGTCAGCGCTGCGCGGGCGTTCATCCGGGCACGTTCCGCGATAGCAGCTTCGGCAGGAACCACGGGTTGCGCGCCAGGTAACGGGCGATGGGCGGGTCCTCCGGTGGGTGGTTGCGCACCTGTTTGGGCGGCTCAGGCCACTCGAACGGCAGGTGGACCACGCCGCCGGGGGCCTGGATTGCGGCCAGGGCGGCCAGCGTGGCGCGCAGCACCGCAGTCTGGCCCGCCGCGTCGCCGGGCTGGCCCAGCGTGCGGCCCAGTGGATATTCGATGGCCGCGACGCGCGGCGCAGACACGGCCGCCGTCAGATCGGGGACCGGCGAGAGGGTGATGGTGCTGAACCCGGCCGCTTCGATTTCGCGTTGGAGCAGTCCCACGGACCAGCAGCAGATCGGTCAGGCGGGGACCAGCACCACCACGTCCGCGAAGTCCTCCCGCAGGTTGCGGATCAGCGCGGGCGCGGTCTCGGCCAAGAGCTGCTCCGGACGCAGGATGTAGCCCATGGTCGAGTAGTGGCGGGGGGTCGCGCGGCCGATTTCGCCGCGCGCGGCCAGCTCACCCAGCCGCTGGATCGGGAAGAGGCAGTTGAGATCCTGCTCGGCGTAGCTGGGGTCAATGTGCAGATGATAGAGCCGCACGTCCTGGCTGGCCGCCGTGTCCGGCACGATGCGATAGGACGGATCGCCCCACCACGGGTTGCGCCGCTCCCCCTCCTGGTCGAAGGGCGGGTCGGTCGTGAGCGCCACGCCGGCTGAGCTGAGCAGCGCGACCGTGCAGTCGGCCAGCGGTTTGGCCAACGGCGTCCACGGGATGTCCCGCGGCCGTTCCATGCTGATCCACGATTTGATCATCCGCTTGGTGATGCCGCTGATGAAGCGATAGGAGTCTACGGGCCTTTCCATGTGCCTCCTGGGGCGCACGTTGGATATCTACAAGACTAACTCGGGGGCTACGGCATGGTGTCTGCGGTAATAGCGCGCGGCCAGCCAGACCAGCACCAGCATCAGGCCCAGCGCCTCGAGGAAGCCGAGCGCGGCCAGCAGCGGCAGGCTCAATTGGTCCTTGACCAGCGTGACCAGTTGACCCATCGGCTGGAAGACCGGCCACAGGATGAAGAGGCTCTTGGTGAGGCGGAACGCCACCGCATACATCACGCCGATGAAGAACAAGAAGACGATTTCGCTCGATGGCATGCCGTAACCCACGTGATAGAGCGCGTACAACGCCGAACCCAACACGATTGCCGGGAGGATGCCGAAAGCGTCTTCCAGGCGCAGCAGCACCCAACCCCGCCAGAAGACCGCCTCGAAGAAGCCGATCGTCAACGCGAGGCCGATCAACGGCGCCAGCTCCGTCATAGGCGGCAGTTGGCCGGACGCAAACGTGCCCAGATACTGCAGCGCGGCAAAGACCAGCTGGAGGACGAGGCTGAGCGCCAGCCAGCGCGTGGTGAGCCCCAGGTCGGCCAGCGGCCGCTTGCGCACCACGACGGTCCAGTAGAGCGGGATGCCAACGCCACAGAGCGCGGCGCCGGCCACCGCATAGAGCAGGAAGTAGGCGAAGCCGCCCCACACGGCCTGGCCCACGACCACGGTCGCCGTGTAGAGCGCGGCGACGACCAGCAGCCAGGAGACGGCGACCGCGGCCAGGTCCCGGTTCGGCCGCCAACGAACAGTGAAGATGTGCTTGAGCCTGTCGGTGATGGAGGTTGTCATAAGTGTTGCGTGTGCGAAGTCCTTCTCATAGATGGGTGCATCCTTGATGTTGCGCAACAGCGATGAAGATGCCGGCCGGCGTCCCCGATCGCGCAGGATGGGCCGCGACCGCCTGGGTGACGCAGTACGCACGTATACATACGCCTGCGCGGCTGTTTGGGTTGCGCCGGCGGTCCCGTCAAACAGCCGATTGTTGGTTGGCCGCGTTGGGGTCGGGGGTGGGGTTGTCCATCGGCACGTGTGTCACCGGCAGCATGTCCAGTGTGCGCACCCAACAGCGCAGCCAACATGCTCACGGCGCTTGCGGGCTGGCGCGTGGCGCGGATCCCCGGCTATGCCTCACCAGCCCCGCTGGTATTGGAATGGTACGGCCGGCGCCCGGCCCAGTTCGGCCGCGGCGCGCAGCGGCCAGTAGGGGTCGCGCAGCGATTGCCGGCCGATCAGCACGGCGTCGGCCTGGCCCGCCTGCACGATCTCCTGGGCGTGGCGCGCCTGGGTGATCAGCCCGACCGCCCCAGTCGCGATGCCGGCCTCCCGGCGGATGCGGGCGGCGAAGGGGACCTGGTAGCCCGGCGCCAGGGGGACCTGCTGTGCGGGGGTCAGGCCGCCGGACGAGCAGTCAATCAGGTCCACGCCCGCCGCTTTCAGCAGCCCCGCCAGCGCCACGCTCTGCTCGATATCCCACGCCGGCCCGGCGACCCAATCGGTGGCGCTGATGCGGACGAACAGCGGCAGCCGATCGGGCCAGACGCCGCGCACCGCAGCCGTGACCTCCAGCAGCAGACGGGTGCGGTTCGCGAAGCTGCCACCATAGGCGTCGGCGCGCCGGTTGCTGATGGGCGACAGGAACTCGTGCAGCAGGTAGCCGTGCGCAGCGTGGATCTCGACGACCTGGAACCCCGCGGCCGCGGCCCGCCCTGCGGCATCCCGGAACGCCCGCACCACCGCGGCCAGATCCGTCGCATCCAGCGCGCGCGGGGCCGCCGACTGCGTCGAGAACGGGAGCGCGCTGGGCGCGATGGCGTCCGGGTCGTCCGCCTTGCGGCCGGCGTGGGCCAGTTGGATGGCGGGGACCGCGCCGTGTTCAGCCATGACGCGGGCGATGCGCGCCAGCCCCTCTACCTGGCGATCGTCCCACAGCCCCAGGTCTTGCCGGCTGATGCGGCCGCGCGGCTCGACCGCGGTCGCCTCGGCGATGACCAGCCCGGCGCCGCCGACCGCACGGCTGCCCAGGTGTACCAGGTGCCAGTCGGTGGCCACGCCATCTTCCGCGAAGACCGAGTACTGGCACATGGGCGAGATCCACAGCCGGTTGCGCGCGGTGACCGCCCGAAGCAGCAGGGGGGTGAAGAGAGATAGGTCTTCGGTCATGGTGGTCTCCTGATCGACTGGGGCCACCGTGCTGTGGCCCAGAAGGTTATCGGCCAGTACTATCTCAGTGTCCTCGGTGAACGGGCCGGCCGGCTGGTGGTCGGGTTGCTCTCGCGCACGAGCCGATCTGCGGGGATGGCCGGTCCGAATTCCAACGACATATCCAGCGCACCCCCGCCGGCCGCGCTGGATTTCATCTTACACCCTTTTGTGCATCTAGCGCCGGATCAACGGCAGGTAGACCTGTATGTCTAGCGGCAGGCGGTAGGCGATGCGCAGGCCGCAAAGGCTCATGGTCGAGCCGGTCTGGTTGGCCCGCCAGTTCAGGACATAGCTATTGTTTGCGGTGTCAACCACATGGCCGACGTAGGCACTCAATGCCGTGCCGTAACCGGCGGCGCCGGTTGAATTGACGGAGATCAGGTCGGTAGTCACACCGGCGCCATTGTAGGTCGTCACCCACGCCGTGCTGTTGCTGGCGCTGGTGTCATAATAGTAGATGCGCAGGTAGTCGATCCGGCTGCCGTGGGAAATGTCGAGATGGGTGATGAAAATGTCATTCCCATCCGCCGCCGAGATGCAGCCGCCGCCCGGGTAAGTCCACTCAGTGGCGCTGGCTCGCGGTCGCAAGATTGAACCCGCGACGTTGATGTAGCGAAACGAGCTCCAGACCGTCGGCACTGCCTCGGGGCCGGCCGGAGCCGACGTCTCTGCAAACGCCGGCGCAGATGGCATGACCAGCGGTGCGATGACGGCGCCTGCCAGCATCGTCAGGACAAAGACCATCTTTGCAAGCGGTGTGAGGAACCGCAAGTTGTTGGGTAGTTTCATGTTGTGCTTCTCCTCTGACGCTGCTCGTGCTGATCTGCCTAAGCAGGATCCCGGTAAGCGACGCGCAGGCCGCAGAGGCGCATGGTCGAGTCGGTCTGGTTGGCCCGCCAGTTCAGCACATAGCTATTGTTCGCGGTGTCAACCACATGGCCGACATAGGCACTCAATGCCGTGCCGTAACCGGCGGCGCCGGTTGAATTGACGGAGATCAGGTCGGTAGTCACACCGGCGCCATTGTAGGTCGTCACCCACGCCGTGCTGTTGCTGGTGCTGGTGTCATAATAGTAGATGCGCAGGTAGTCTATCCGGCTGCCATTCGGGATCGAGAGGTGAATGTTGAAGATGTCGTTTGCGTCTGCGGCCGAAATGCAACCGCCGCCGGGGTAGGTCCAGCTGGTGGCGCTGGCGCGCGGCACCAGAGTGGCGCCTGCCACGTTGATGTAGCGGAAAGCGCTCCATTGGGGGATGCTGGCGTTCGGTCCGGCGGTTGTTGCGTTGTTATCCTCATCGGGCTGGGGACCTTGCACGTAGCGCGTCCAGTCAATCGGCTCGGTCACGACTGAGGCGCCAACTCCGGTCTCTGAGGGTTCGGTGACGATGCTGCCTTGAGTTGGAATGGCGCCGGCATACCCAGCCTCGTCTGGTGCGCTGCCGCTTAACAAACGGTCCCCCGATGGTAACTGTTCTACCGTTTCGAGGTCTTCACTCCCTGCGGCTTCTTGCACTGCCGACCTTGCTACGACGATCGTGCTGCCTGCGGTCAAGGCCAGGATCAGCAATAGTATGGTTATGATTGACTTCTTGCTCATGCCGTTCATCATGTGCTCCTTTCAGGATGTAGAAAAAGTGAGATGGTGAGATTGTGATCAGGTCGCTTTTGTGCACAAAATGACCTGGCTGGACTACCACAACCCGTCTCGATTGTTGTCGAGAGAATAACACAGCAGAGAACGTACGTCAATGCGGCCCCAGGTGTAGGCCTGAGTGCCATTTTGACGTTAGCCTGTGCGGCGCAGCCGGATCACGTGGCCGTAGAAGTGTGCGCCATAGCTGAGCATCCGGCCCAGCACGGCCGGGAAGATCACCGGCGCGTGGCCGAAGATCATCCTCAAGACAAAGCCCACGAACAAAATATACGGCATGGCGTCGTAGAGCGGCCTCGCGGCCAGCCCTAGCCGAGCAGCAGGTTCACCGCGATGAAGCGCGTCAGCCAGGCCATCAGGAGCAAGCACGCGGCCCCCGCCTCACGCCGCTGGCCGACCCCGGCACGCGGCGTGAGGCTCAGGACCGGTAGCCCGGCGACATAGGCCGCCAGCAGCGGGAAGAAGACGATCATGGCTATGCGCGGGAGCCGCGTCAGCCGCGCCAGCTCCAATCGCTCGCCCGCGCTGATCAGCACCAGGTAGCCAGCCCACCCCAGACGACCCCGAAGAACGGCCACCCCGCCAGCCACAGCCCATTGCCGACCGCCCACAGCATCGCGCCGAACGCCAAGGTGTAGGTAAAGGCGGCCGGCTGTCGGCGGATGATCTCGCCGAAGACCGCGATCAACGCCAGGCTGCCCGCGAGGATCGGCGCGCTGTAGGTCCAACGGCGTTCGAGCCCAGCCAGCGCCCCCGCGCTCCAGGCCGATGCGGGCGCCCAGGAAGCCGGAGACCATCAGCGGGCCGTGCGCCGCGGCCAGGCTGCTCGTGGCCGGCAGCACCCACCCGATGCGCAGCAACCCGACCCACGTCGCGGCGAGCAGGGTCAGGAGCGCGGCCAACAGAAAAGATTTATCTTTTGTCGCGACTTGTCTCCCTGTTATGATCAACCCGTGTGACATTTGTCCTATCCATATGAGCGACAGAGATGATATCCTTTGCTTCACTTCAAGTTGTTTCTCATATCCGCCTTGATATCACCCATACCCGGAGGTGACAATGCCGCTTCGAGGTGTTTCCCGCGCAAGCGCTTGGGGAATCCTGCTCATTGTATGCCTGGCGTTTGTGCTCCTGATCACCCTCACTGGTGCGCCGGGTCCTGTTGAGGCCGCACCGCTCCGCCAGGATGCCGTCACCGGCGAGCAGACCTTCAAGGCCAAGTGCGCGGCCTGCCATACGATCGGCGGCGGCAAGCTTGTCGGCCCGGACCTGAGGGGAGTCACGACGCAGCGCGACCCGGCCTGGCTGAAGCAGTTCATCACCGCGCCGGACAAGGTGTTGGCGTCCGGCGATCCGATCGCGGCCCAGTTGCTGGCCGAGTCCAACAACGTGCCCATGCCCAACCTGGGCCTGAGCGCGGCCGAGGTGGACAACTTGCTGGCGTACCTGGCCGCGCAGGATGGCGCGGTGGCGACCGGCGGCGCGCCGGGCGCGGCCCAACCCACACCGGTGACGCCGGCCCCCGCACCGCTGGGCGACGCCAGGCAGGGCGAGCGGCTCTTCACCGGCGCGGCCAAGCTGCAGGCCGGCGGGATGCCGTGCACCGCCTGTCACGCGGTGTCGGGCGTGGGCGCGCTGGGCGGCGGCGCGCTGGGACCGGATCTGACCCAGGTGTATGCGCGTTACGGGGGCAACCCCGGCCTGGCCGCAGCGTTGGCTGGCCTGCCCTTTCCGTCCATGCAGAGCATCTACGCCACCAGGCAGCTGACCCCCGCAGAACAGGCCGATCTGCTGGCGTTTTTTGCGAGGGCCGATCAGAGCGGGCGCATGCCGCTGACCCAGCGTAACCTGCTGGTGATCCTTGGTAGCGGCGCAGGTCTGGCCGGGGCCCTGTTTGTGGGCATGGTCTTCTTCTGGCCGCGCCAGCGTCTGAGCATCGCGCAACGTTTGCGCAAGTACGGCAAGCTGTAGCTCTAGCATCCGGAATCGAGGCTTCAGCCGATCTTCTGTGCTGATGGGGGCGACCGGCTGAAGCCTCCAGTCCGGATCGTAGAACCCTCGTAACCGGAGGACTCGATGACCAATTGGGTGCAAGAGAAAGTTGCGCCGGGCGAGCGCAAATGGGAAGAGTTCTATCGCAACCGCTTCAGCCACGACAAGCGGGTGCGCACCACGCACGGGGTTAATTGCACCGGCTCCTGCTCCTGGGAGGTGTTCGTCAAGGACGGCATCGTCACCTGGGAGATGCAGGCCACCGATTACCCGCTGCTGGAGGAGGGGCTGCCGCCGTATGAGCCGCGCGGCTGCCAGCGCGGGATCTCGTTCTCGTGGTACCTCTACAGCCCGCTGCGCGTGAAGTATCCCTACGGCCGCGGCGCGCTGCTCGATCTGTGGCGGGCCGCGCGGCAGGAGCACGCTGACCCGGTGGCGGCCTGGGCCTCCATCGTGAACGACCCGGCCAGGCGGGCGCGTTACCAGCAGGCGCGCGGCAAGGGCGGGTTCCGCCGCATCCGTTGGGACGAGGCGCTGGAGATGATCGCCGCGTCGGTGGTCCACACGATCAAGGAATACGGCCCCGACCGCGTCAACGGCTTCTCGCCCATCCCGGCCATGTCGCAGATCTCGTATGCGGCCGGTTCGCGCTTCCTGAC
>DAOUAT010000085.1:0-7638 GCA_034433275.1 Anaerolineae bacterium | reverse complement strand
CACGCCTCAAACGGGAAGTTGTCGTCCCCGTCCCACGTCACGTTCCCACTGATCGTGCCTGCCACCAGGAAGGCGTTGCCGTTGGGGTTGCCGCTGGCCGTGTTGCCGCTCAGCGTGATGGACTGCGCATTGTTCGTTAACCCGGCGTAGAGCGCAGCGTATTTATTGTTTTGAAAACTGTTCCCGGTCAGCGCCGCGGGCAGTGCGTTGTCCAGCTTCATGCCGTCGCCCGACGACCGCGCCACCGTGTTGTTGGTGAACGTGATGGCCGGCGTCGCCACGTACACGTTAACGCTGTCGCCGCTTTCCCCGCCGCCGTAACGCACCACCGTGTAGTCCATGATGTTGCCCGTGCTGCCGCTGGTGAAGCGCACACTGTCCCAGTCGTCCGGCGCCGGTGTGGTGGCGCTCCCATCGCCATTGGTGTCGCCCCCCACCGTGTCGTCCTTGTACGATGTGAAGTAAATCGGTTGGGCCGACGTCCCATCCGCGATCAGGGCGCCGTTCACCCAAAGCGTCTCGTACCAGGTTTTGAATTTGACGACCACGCCCGGTTCGATGGTCAACCGATAGCCGGCCGACACGGTCACATCGCAGGTGAGCAGGTAGGGGCTGTTCGCGGCCGTCCAGGTGGTGTCTGCACTAATGGCGCCGCACACGCTGGTGGTCGCGCCGATCGGCCGTTCCTCGTAAGGGCCGGCCGCCTGCGGACTGTCCTGCCCAGGCGGTGCGGGCGACTCGGATCGGCGCGGGTCATCCGGGAGCGCAGGGGGCGGGCCGGGGGTGATCTCGCGTGGGGCATCCGGCGTCACTTCCGGCGCGCCATCCGGCAGCGTATCGGCCGGCGCCTTCTGCTCCTGCTGCTCGGGACGCGTGGCGCCCGCGTCGGGTCTGGTCGGGTTCGGCGGGCGCTCCTGGCCGCGGGCTGCGCCGGGTGCAGCCAGGAGGGCCGTGGTCGAGCCGGCCGCCGCATAGTCATAGGTCACCGCGGAGCCGATGCCCGGGCCCAGCAGCCGGGTCATCACCGTGTCGGGCCGGCCCAGCCCGGTCTCATACGTGCGGGTGACCTGCACACCGGCATCCAGATAGCCCGTCAACCGGTTCGTGACATCATAGCTGTATGTGGAGGCGGCCCCACCGGGATACTGCGCGGCGATCGGCCGATTGGCCGCGTCGTAAGTATATTGCACCGTGCGGCCGGCCGCGTCGGTGCGGGTGGCCAGGTTGCCTGCAGCATCGTAGGTGAAGGTTGTCTGTTTGCCCAGCGGGTCGGTGACGGCTGTCACGCGATCCAGCGCATCGTAAGTGTAAGTGGTGATCCCGCCCCGCGCGTCGGAAACCTGCTTCAAGTTATTGTTAGCGTCGTACTGATAGCTGGTGGTGCGGCCCAACGCGTCAACGACTGTCAAGAGGCGATCGGCCGCATCGTAGGTGTAACTAACGGTGTGGTTTTCCGCGTCCGTGGCGCTCTGCACGCGGCCGGTCGCGTCATAGGCCAGGGTCGCCTGGCTGCCCAACGGGTCCGTGATGGACGCGATAGCGCCGTAGGCGTTGCGGCCGAACTGCCACGTGTGGTTCAGCGCATCGGTCAGCCCGGTGAGCTGCCCCGCGGCGTCGTAAGCCAGCCCGGTCACGTTGCCCGACGCGTCATGGATGCCGGTCAGGTTGCCGCGGGCATCGTAGGTGTAGCCTGTGACGTTGCCGGCCGCGTCGGTAAGGCTGACGGGCTGGTTGAACGTTGATTCATAGGCTGCACTGACGCTGGTGACGCCGGTGATGCTGGTCAGGTTACCGCGCGCATCATAAGCATAACGGCGGCCGGGCGGGTCGCTGGTGGTCATGTGGCGCAGGCTATCGAAACCGTAGGCGCGGGTCCGAACGATGTTCGCCGCCTGGGTGATTGCGCCGTAGCGGTTCACCGTGTACTGCGTGGTGTTGCCGCGCGGGTCGGTGAAACTGCTGGCGCCGGGGCCATAGGTGGCTGTCGTCGTCCCTGCCAGTGGGTTGATATGGGTGGCCAGACGGTCCGCGGCATCATAAGCCAGGGTTGTCTTATTGTTCCTGGGATAAGTGACGGCCGTCAGCAGGTGGGCGGCGTTGTACTGATAAGCCGTAACGCGCCCCAGCGGGTCGGTGATGGTGGTCAAGTTGCCGGCCCCGTCATGCGCCAGTTGATACTGGCGGCCCGTGGGGTCGGTCACCCTGGACACGAACCCATCTGCCCCGTAGGTGTAGGTCCAGGCGCGACCGCTGGCGTCGGTGATGCTCTTGGGACGGGTGGTGACGCCCCACACGCCCACCGGCAGCGCCACACCGTTGGATTCGTAGGCCACGGTATGGGCGTTGCCGTTGCGGTCTTCCAGCCGGGTCAGCCGGCCCAGTGCGTTGAAGGTTTGCTTTCCGCCGTACTTGGACGTCCGCAGCCAGGCGCCGTCAGCCTGTTTCACCAGCGTGCCTGCGTCGCCGGCCGGAGGCTTGTACGAACCATCAGCTTGACGCGTGTACGTGAGATACTGGCCATCGCCCTGCACGATGGTCACCGTGGTCGAGCGATCGACCAGCAGGGTGTCATAACTGCTGATCCAGTTAAAACCGAAGGGCCAGACGTCCCCGCGCCGGACCTCTACTGTGCCGACGACTGAGAGGCTCGGCTGCGCGCCGCTATCGTAATAGAATGTCTCAACCGCGGTGAATGGATAGGATCCCGGTGCGACACGGTAGCCCAGGGCATTGCGCGTGTCCCATGTCGCCTGGGCGTCATAGCCTCCCCCGGTGTAGGTCTTGCCCTGAAACTCGATGCGCCACTCAGCCCGGGCCGGCCACTGGCTGGTGATAGTGAACGGCACGCGCGCGGTGACCTGTGGCGTATCGTTGGCTGTGTTGTAGCGCAGCGCCAGCGTCACCGGGAAGCCGCGGCCCGCCACGACCGGAAAAGCGTAGCTTTCTGATACCGAGCCGGTTCCCACATTGATCAGGCAGCCGGGGCAATCGGTCTGGTCCGGCCCGCGGCCCGCGTTGGCCAGGGTGCCGGCAACCAAATCGGAGCCCGGTGCAATGCCTCCGACCGCGGGTAGTGCGTGACCGTAAGCCGAGAAGTGATGGACGCGGGCCTGCAAGACCTTCTGGCCGCCGCCCAGATCCACCACCTTGCCGGGCACGGGATCGCGCCACGTTCCGGTGACGCCATCCCACCAGTAGCACAGGGTGTTGGCGCCGCCCAGCAGCGTCCCCGTATACGCGACGGTCCACAGCACCTCCTTGCCCAACGGAAAAACCAGACCCTCCGGCTCCAGGTTGGCGAACCCCATCGGGGCCGAGCCATCCGCAAAGAAGCCGGGCAGCTCGGCGTTGGGCAGATAGGTCACCCGAACTTGCTGCGTGCTGGCCACCGCGCCGGCCGGAAACTCCAGGCTGGTGTTGTTCAGGCTGTTGCTGACCTTGCCGCCGGCCGCGCCGATCGGCGCAGTGAGCGGATCCAGCGCGTGGAGCCGGACCGTCTCCAGCAGGTCCGTCTCGTTGGCGCGCACGGCAGCCTGTCGCCGATCCACGGTAAACCCGGTGAGGGTGAAGGTTAAGGTGAAGACGCCTGCGGGGAGCGGCAGCTCGAAGCGGCCATTCGCCGCAGTCGTGGTCGTGATGGTGATAGTCCCGCTCAGAGGCGCAGCAATAGGTAGCGCCAATGGCTCGACCTGGGCGATCACGCCGGATGTTTGCGCGCGTAAGATGAGCGGCAGATACACTTTGGCGCCTGACGGGCCAGCCTCCGGCTGGCCCGTGGCCGTCACCTGGACGCCCGCCAGCCCGGCGTTGTTGCTGGCGTTCACCACCAGACCGGCCGCCACGCCTTTGTCGAACGAGGCGCCGGCGCTGGCAGCCGCATCAAAAAACGCCCTGAATGTTGCGACCTTTGCGGGCGGTGGACCGGCGACAGCCGCGCGCGCAAAATCCGCGGGAGCGGTGTTGATGACCGCCTTAGCAGGGGCTGCCGAGACAAGCAGACTACAACAGAGCGCGAGAATCAGCGCGCGATACGCGTTTTGACGGATACTGAACATGGGGCGCCTCCGCACGCAAAGAATTGCATCGTGGAAAAGGGGCATGTTCAGTATCGCGCTAATAAGTGGGCGCGTCAAGGGGGGGATGAGAGGCTGGGTCTTATTCTGCCCTGCCCAGCAGCTCCTCCGCCTGTGCCAGGTAACGCCGCGCGGTCTCCACATCGCCGGCCAGCAGATAGCTGGCGGCCAGCCGCGCGGCGCCACGCACCGCGGCCGGGAGCGCGGCGGCCGAGAGCCGATCGATCGCTGCACGCAGCAACTGCTTCTCAGTTTGGACGCGCAAGCCCGCGCCCGCCGATACGATGTCACCGTCGTCGGTGACGTTGTCCGGCAGGCCGCTGCGCCGGTGCCACATGGCAACGTCGCTCAGGTAAGTCGGGTCGGGCATAGGATTTCCTGGACGGGCATTGGCGCTACTCAACGATTGGTTCCGGCTGATCGCCCGGCAGGTCCGGCTCACGGGGCGGAGGTGCGGGCTCGCCATCGGGCTTGGTCTCCTCGCTCCCCTTCTTGTCCCCGTTGTCCCTCCCCTTCTGCCCGAAGTTTTGCAGTTTTTCAGCCAACTCGCGCAGCTTGCGGTCAACACGGCCGTTGACGCTGTCGGGAGGATACGCGCCGTCGGCATCCCGCTCGCCCGCAGGCACGCCGGTCAGGAGCGCGATCCCCTCGTCTACGGTGCGCACCGGCCAGATGTGGAAGCGGCCCTCGGCCACCGCAGCCACCACGTCGTCTCGTAGCATCAGATTGGCGGCGTTGGTCACGGGGAGGATCACCCCCTGCTCCCCGGTGAGACCGCCCGGCATGGCACGGTAGACATCGAAGAAGCCCTCGATCTTCACGGTGGCCCCGCCGATGGCCTGGATCTCGCCGTGCTGGTTCACCGAGCCGGTGACCGCGATCCCCTGCTGGATGGGCAGCTCGGCCAGGCTGGAGAGCAGGGCGTAGAGCTCAGTGGAGGAGGCGCTGTCGCCATCCACCCCCTCGTAGGACTGTTCGAACGCGATGCTGGCCGACAGGCTGAGGGGCTTGTCCTGTGCGTAGCGGCCGCCCAGGAAGCCGGAGAGGATCAGGATGCCCTTGTCGTGGATCTTGCCGCTGAGCCGGGCCTCGCGTTCGATGTTGATCACCCCTGCGCGGCCCTGGAAGGTGCGGCAGGTGATGCGCGACGGCCGGCCGAACGCGTAGTCGCCCAACGCCAACACGGCCAGCCCATTCACCTGGCCCACGGCCGCGCCGGTCGTGTCCACCATGATGGTGCCGTCGGTGATCAGCTCGTGCAGCCGCTCCTCGAACTGGTTGGAGCGATAAATGCGCTCGTCAATGGCCCGCTGCACATCTTCGCCGGTCACCTGGCCGTGACCGGCCCGGCCGGCCCAGAATGCCGCTTCCTGAATGATATCGGAAACCAGGGCGAAGCGGGTGGTGAGCTTGCGCTGATCCTCCACCAACCGGCCGCTGTGCTCCACCACCTTCGCCACCGCGCTGACGTCGAAGTGGGGCAGGTTGAACTCGGCGCAGCGGTTACGGACGAAGCGGACGATCTTCTCCTCGTTCTCCGGGGTCCAGGCCATCTCTTCGGCGAAATCGGCGCGCACCTTGAAGAGCTTCTCGAACTGCTCGTCGTAGGCATAGAGCAAGTAATAGGTTTGCGGGTCGCCGATGAGCACCACTTTCACATCCAGCGGGATCGGCTCGGGCGTGAGGGTGGTGGTGGCCAGCACGCCCAGCTGCTGGGCCATCTCCTCGATGCGGATGCGCTGGTTGCGCAGCGCTTGTTTCAGCGCCTCCCAGGCCAACGGCTGGCGCAGCAACACCCGCGCGTCCAGCAGCAGGTAGCCGCCGTTGGCCCGGTGCAGCGCGCCGGCCTTGATGTAGCGATAGTCGGTGACCAGGGCGCCGAACTCCGCGCGCATCTCCACGCGGCCGATCAGGTTCAGGTAGGTGGGGTTGGTCTCCACCACCACCGGCGCACCGGCCAGGCCGCTGTTGTCCACGACCACGTTGAGTTGATAGCGGTCAATGGGCGAGGCCGCGCGCGGCCGCAGCCAGGGCGGGATCTGGGCGGCGTCGCCGCTGCCCGATGCCTGAGGGCCGTCACCCCCCTTGAAATCATCGGCGTGTTCAGCGATGTGCGCCTGCATGCCTTCCAGATACGCGACGACATCGGGCCAGGCCGCGTAATCGGGCAGCAGCCGATCAAAAAACGGCCGGATCGCAGCGGCCGCGATCTCCTGGTCCAGGTTGGCCAACCGCCCCTGGGCGGCCTCCTCCAGCTCCTGCACCTGGCGGCCGGTGCGTTCCAGCAGCTCTTGGAGCATCTGGCTGCGCTGCGCGTAGGCCGAGCGCTCATCTTCGGGCAGCGCCTCGAACTGCTCGGGGGTCAACGGCTGGCCGTCCTTCACCGGCGCCACCATGATGCCCATCTGCGTGCGCGCGAGTGCGAAGCCCTGGCCGCGCACCGCAGCCTCCAACTGGCGGAAGCGCTCGGTGCGCTGCGCGTCCAGCTCGCGGCCCAGCGCGTTGCGGCTCTCCGCGTACTGATCCCCCTCAAACGCTTTCTCCAGCGCCTCCGCGGCCTGGCCCAGCAAGACATCCACCTCCTCGCGCAGCGCGATCCCGCCGCCCGGCGACAGGCGCACGGCCCGGGGCCGGTCGGGGTCGGCGAAGTTATGGACGTAACCCCAGTCCGCCGGCACGGGCCGGGTGGCCGCCTTGGTCTCCAGGAAGCGGGTGATGATGCTGGTTTTGCCGGCCCCGGCCGGGCCGCTGGCGAACACGTTGAAGCCGGGATAGGGGATCTCGATCCCGAACTCGATGGCCCGCGCGGCCCGATCCTGGCCGATGATCCCTTCCAGCTCAGGCGCGTCGGCCGTGGAAGTGAACGAAAAGCGGCCCGTGTCTACGCGGCGGCGCAACTGCTCGGCGGTAAGCTCGGTGGGTGGTTGCATGGATGCTCCTGGGATGGACGATGTGCGAATGTCGAATGTGGAATGTCGAATGTCGAATGCGTTGGATGCCAACCTCCAACCTCCAACCTCCAACTTCCAACTTCCAAATCCGATTGTGGCGCAAGATGGGAACAAAGTCAAATGCGTGCGCGTCTGCGCGCCGCTCCCGTTTCCTGGGGAAATGGGAGCGGCGCGCAGGCCAAAGGGAGCGTTCATCGCATGAGCAGCGGCAGGTAGACCCGGATGGCTGGTGTCGCGGTCGGGGTCAAGGTGGCTGTGGCCGTCGGCGTCGGGGTGACCGTGCGGGTGGCCGTCCCTGTTGGGGATGCGGTCATGCTCGGCGTCGGCGTGAGCGTCTCCGTTGGCGTCGCGGTCGCAGTCGGCGTTAGGGTCGCGGTCGGCGTGTTCGTCGGCGTGTGAGTGCTATTGATACGCCGTGCAGCTCGGAATTCAACAGACTTGCATGAACTTTAAGGTACACCTATCCCCACCGGGCTCGTTTTTGACATCTCACCGGAAACGTCTATAATCCCTGACCGACCGGTCGGTCAGTACGATATTTCGAGCTGCTGTGGAGGAGAAGTGCCTGAAACCATGCGCATGTGGGTGGAGGTGGCGTTCAACGTCGCCTACCT
>DAOUAT010000084.1:0-15533 GCA_034433275.1 Anaerolineae bacterium | reverse complement strand
CCCCCTCCGAGCCCCCACCTGAGCTTGACCTGAGCCCCTACGAGGGGTGCTGGGTCGCCATCGTGCGCGGCCAGGTCTGCGGCGCGGGCCGCACGGCCGACGCAGCGCGACGGGCCGCCAGCCGCACGCGGCCGCGCGAGGCGCCCATGATTATCTATGTCCGCGCCTCGCCGCCGACGCCATAGCTCCACACCAATTCAGGCGATGATCTGGGATCGAGGCTGCGCGAAGCCCCCTTCAGGATCAGCCGGTTTCACCAGGTGATGTGAGCGACCGACGAAAGTCTCGAATCCAGATCGGGTTGAGCATTTTGAGATCAGTGTCCATGGCTCAAGCAACACAAGCGAAGATGAAGGTGCAGTCATCCGCGTTTATCCGCGCTTGTCCGCGTCCCATTCTCGGCTCACATTGCAAGCGACGGAGAAGTAAGACTTGTCGTTGACATCATCGCCAACCGAACCGGAGCGCAGCCTGCTCGACCGGGTGAGCGCGTTCCTCAAGTCTCAGGGCGGTCCGATCTGGGTTGTGGGCGGCCACGTGCGCGACCGGCTGTTGGGCCGGCCCAGCCATGACCTCGACCTGATCGTCCCTGAGGGTGGGGTGCGCCTGGCCCGCGCGGTCGCCGCGGCGTTTGGCGGCGCGTCCTTTGTGCTCGATGATGTCCGCGATGTCGGCCGCGCGATCCTGCGCGACCAGGCCGACCAGACGCTGGAGGTGGATGTCGCTCGCCTGCGCGTGCCAGAGCTGTTGGACGACCTGGCGCTGCGCGATTTTACCGTCAACGCGATCGCCTGGGATTTGTCGGCGGCGGGCGGGCCGTGCTACTTTGATCCCTTTGATGGCCGGGCCGATCTGACGCGCGGCTTGCTGCGGGCCGTCACCGAGGGCGCGTTCCGGGATGACCCGCTGCGGATGCTGCGCGCCGTGCGCATGGCGGCCGAGCTCGGGTTCCGCATCGAAGGCGCCACGTTCAACCTCATCCGCCGCGATGCCGGGTTGTTGCCCCTGGCCGCGCCGGAACGGGTGCGCGATGAGCTGCTGCGCGTGCTGGCCGCGCCCGGCGCCTGGCAGCACGTCTATCTGTTGCACGAGCTGGAGCTGTTGGCCCAGGTGCTCCCCGAATCCGCGGTGCAGGTCGGCGTGACCCAATCGCCCCCGCACTACCAGGACGTGTTTGACCATTCACGCAGCGTGTTATGGCACATGGAAGGCATTTTCGCGCTGCTCTGGTCGGAGCTGGGCTATGCCGTGCCGGCCGAGATCGCCGGCGAACCGGCCATCCCGGCCGCGCCAACCTGCTGGGCAGATCTGGCTGCCCTGCTCGCGCCTTATGCTGAGGCGTTGCGCAGTCATCTGGCGTTGCCGTTAGCCACTGGGCGTCCGCGCCGGACTTTGTTGATGTGGGCAGCCCTGGCCCATGATTGGGGCAAGCCTGCCAAGCGGACGGTGGCCGACAACGACCAGACGCACTTCTACGGCCATGATCAGTGGGGCGCACTGCTGGCCCAGGCGCGGTTCACCGCATTGCGATTTGCGGGCGACGAGATCGCCTATGTGGCGCGGCTGGTGGACCTGCACATGCGGCCCGGCTTGATGGCGGCCGGAGGGCCGCCCAGCCGGCGGGCGATCTACCGTTTCTTCCGTGACGCTGACACCACGGGCCCCGACTGTGTCCTGTTGAGCCTGGCTGATGTCATGGCGACCCGCGCGGCCGCGCCTGATCCTGGACATTGGCGCGCGCGGCTGGAGACGGCCAATGCCTTGCTGGAGGCCTATTTCCACCAGCGCGCCGAGCGCGTCAGCCCACCCCCGCTGCTCAACGGCCATCAGATCATGGCGGAGCTCGGCCTGCGGCCAGGGCCCCAGGTGGGCGCGCTGGTGGAGGCGCTCCGCGAGGCGCAGGCGGTCGGCGACGTGGCCGACCTGGACGAGGCCAGGGCCTGGCTCGCCGCGCGTCCGGCCGAAGGTGGCGCTGATGCTGATCGCTGAGGTAGCCGTCGCCAAGGCGCCGAAATACGCGGTGCGCGAAAGCGGAGACACGGTTGAGGTGGTTGAGCGGCCGAATGGCGGCTTCTCGGTCGTGATGGCCGACGGCCAGCGCAGCGGCCGTTCGGCCAAGGCGATCAGCAACATCGCTGTGCGCAAGGCCGTCAGCCTGCTGGCCGAAGGGGTGCGCGATGGCGCGGTGGCGCGCGCCGCCCATGACTATCTGCGCACCGCGCGCGGCGGGCAGGTCTCGGCCGAATTGACCATCATCTCGGTGGATCTGGAAACGCGCACCCTGGTCATCTCGCGCAACAGCCAGTGCCCTGTGCTGGTCGGTCAGAGCAAGGCGCAGGAGGGCCGGCCGCAGCTCACCTGGCAGACGCTGGACGAGCCGGTCGAGCCGGTCGGCATCCGTGCGCGCTCGCGGCCGGCCATCACAGAGCTGCCGCTGGCCGCCGGCCAGATTGTGGTGGCGTTCACCGATGGCGTGCTCCACGCGGGCCCCCGGGTCGGGGAGGCGTTCGCCTATCAGGATGTGCTGGCGGCGCTGGTGAGCCAACCGGGTTCCCTGTTCACGGCCGACGTGATTGCCGATGGCCTGTTGGCGGCCGCCCTGGCCGCGGACGCGGGTCGGCCGGCCGACGATATCAGCGTGGTCGCGTTGTGTGTGTTTGAGCGTGACACACAGGACGGGGTGGAAGTGCGCCGGATGCGGGTCAGCTTCCCGGTCGGCGCCGGGGCGCAGCGGTGAATGAAGCTGCGCCCGCGCCCAACCCGCTCATCGCCATTGTCGGCCCGTGCGCTTCGGGCAAGACGACCCTGGGCAAAGGGCTGCGCGCGCAGGGCTACAATGCCCGTCCCATCCTGCAAGAGCACTCCTACGTGCCGGCCATGTGGCAGCGCATCACCCGACCCGATTTCCTTCTCTACCTGGCAGCCGATCTGGAGACGATCCGTTGGCGCCGCCACGACCCCGATTTCCCCGCCTGGCTGCTGGAGCAGGAGTTGGCTCGGCTGCGCCACGCGCGCGCCCATGCCCACATCATCATTCAGACGGATGCCCTGACGCCCGAAGAGGTGTTGGCGGAGGCGATTGCCGGCCTGACCGCACTGGGCGTCACCCCTGCGTTTTTTTGACAGCCATCGCGCGCAAGGGTATAATCATCCTGTTTTGCTCCAAGAGCCTCGGCGGGGCAACTTGTGCTTGCCCCACCCCGCCCTGGCGGGCATGACCAATTCTTCAAGGGGGAGATCGCGCGCATGCGGAATCGCAATAGCATCGTCCTGGGTTTTATCTTTCTGTTGGCCTTGATCACGTTATGGATCGTGCTGCCCATCGAGCATCCGAACTGGGCCAAGCAGGCATTGTTCTGGCAACAGCCCGCTGAGGCTCGGGACTTGAAGATCAAGCAGGGCCTGGATCTGCAAGGCGGCACGCAGGTGTTGTTGGAGGCCCGGCCGGCCGCCGGCCAGACCATCACGGCCGACAACATGCAGTCGGCCAAAGTCACCATCGAGCGTCGCGTCAACGGCTTGGGCGTGACTGAGCCGCTGGTGCAGTTGCAGGGCGAAGACCGGATCATCGTCGAGTTGCCCGGCATCAACAACCCGGAGCAGGCCGTGCAGACTATCAGGAGCACCGGCCAGTTGGAGTTCGTCGAGATCGGTCCCTCGCAGAATTCACCGTATTCGCAGGTGACGCAAGGGGTCTACATTCGCACCTCCACCAACGACCGGGTCCCCGACCAGGAAGCGCTCGGCGCAATTCCGTTCCCCTACCCGGATATGGTGTTCACCACGAGACTGACGGGCGACATGCTTGAAAGCGCCGACATCACCCTGGATCAGTTCGGCGCGCCGCAGATTTCCTTCGTGCTCAAGGGGGATGGTCCCAGGATCTTCGGTGAGTACACGGCGGCCAACGTCGGCAACATCCTGGCTATCGTGCTGGATAATGTCGTGTTGTCGGCCCCGCGTATCAACAGCGCCATCCCCGATGGTCAGGGCATCATCGAGGGACAGTTCACCCGTGAAGAGGCCGAGAGCCTGGCGATTCAGATGCGCTACGGCGCGCTGCCCGTGGCGTTGGATGTCGTCAGCCGTGACACCATCGGCGCCACCCTGGGCGCGGACTCGGTGCGGAAGAGCATTATCGCCGGTGTGATCGGTTTGATTACCGTGCTGCTCTTCATGACCGTCTACTATCGGTTGCCCGGCTCGCTGGCCGCGCTGGCGCTGCTGATCTACGCCGGGTTGAACCTGGCCCTGTACAAGCTGATCCCCGTCACGCTCACGCTGCCCGGCATCGCAGGCTTCCTGCTGTCCACCGGCATGGCTGTGGATGCCAACATCCTGATCTTTGAGCGCATGAAGGAAGAGTTGCGCTGGGGGCGGTCGCTGCGGCTGGCGGTTGAGGCGGGCTTTAGCCGCGCGTGGACCTCGATCCTGGACTCCAACCTGTCCACGTTGATCACCTGCGGCATCCTGATCCTGTTTGGCCGCACCTTCGGCGCCCAGGCAGTGATGGGGTTCGCAGTCAACCTGGCCATCGGTGTGCTGATCAGCATGTTCACCGCAGTCACCATTACGCGCACCCTCATGCGTGCGGTGTTCAACCGGCCCGGAAGCGAAAGCCTGCGCGAAAAGCACTGGCTTTTGGGTATCTGAGACTCTGTTAAGAACGAGAGGCTAACCATGTTTCGACTGGTAGAGAAGCGGCGCTGGTATTTTCTTGGCTCAGCGTTGATCATTGGCGTGGGCCTGATCGCGATGATCTACTCGACGATCACCACCGGGCTGCCCTTCAGGCTGGCCATTGACTTCACCGGCGGCTCGATCTGGAAGCTAGATTTCGGCCAGCCTGTGCAGCCGGCCGAGGTGCGCCAGGTTTTTGTGGATGCTGGCTACAGCGATACGGCCGTGACGACCCTGGGTGATGGCTCCACGGCCCAGGTGCGGCTCAAGGACATTGACGAGACCGAGAAGCTGGCCCTGACCGCAGCCCTGAAGGAGAAGTTCGGCTCAGAGGTTTCGGAAGAGCAGTTCAGCGCAGTAGGTCCGGCCATCGGCCGTGAGGTGACCCAGGCAGCGGCGTTGGCCGTGTTTGCCGCCGCGGTGGTGATCCTGTTCTTCATGGTCATCGCTTTTCGCAAGGTCACCAAACCGTTTCGCTACGGCGTGGCGGCCATCGTCGCGGTCGTCCACGATCTGCTCTTGACCCTGGGCATCTTCAGCATCCTGAGCCTGCTGTTTGGCTGGGAAGCGGATGCCCTGTTCTTGACCGCGCTCCTGACCGTGATCAGCTTTTCGATGCAGGACAAGATCGTGGTGTTCGATCGCATTCGCGAAAACTCGCCTAAGTATCGCGGCGAGCCGTTCAGCGCTATCGCCAATCGCAGCGTCATGGAGACCCTGCACCGGTCGCTGGCCACGCAGCTCAACGCGATCTTCATCATGGTCGCCATCCTGTTGTTTGGCGGCGCTACGATCAAGCAGTTCATCGCTGTGATGCTGATCGGCCTGGCCAGCGGTACTTTCTCTTCGATCTTCAACGCCGTGCCCATCCTGGTCGGGTGGGAAGAGAAGGACCTGCTGGGCTTCAAACAAGCCGCCCAGATGGCTTAAGTCACCGGGGCGCAGAGCGGGTGGCCACCTGTTCTGCGCCCCTTTTTGATCGAGCCCATGCGCGCCATCCTCTGCGACAACGGTTTCCGCTTCGATCCCGCTTATCCTGACCCGGTCCCGCCGCCCGGTGAGGCGTTGGTGCGCGTGCGCCTGGCCGGCATCTGCAACACCGACCTGGAGTTGCTGCGCGGCTACATGGCGTTTCGCGGGGTGTTGGGGCACGAGTTTGTGGGCGAGGTCGTCCAGGGGCCCGAGCCGGCCTGGATCAGCCGCCGGGTGGTGGGCGACATCAATGCCGCGTGCTACGCCTGCGCCGCCTGCCGCGCCGGCCGGCACACCCATTGCCCAAATCGGACAACCCTCGGCATTGACCGGCGGGACGGCGCGCTGGCCGATTACCTGGTGTTGCCCCAGACGAATCTGTACGCGGTCCCAGATCAGCTCCCGGACGAGGCGGCCGTCTTCGCTGAGCCGCTGGCCGCCGCCTGTGAAATCCTTGAGCAGGTTCACCTGCGGCCGACCGACCGTGTGATCGTGCTGGGTGACGGCAAGCTGGGCCTGCTGGTTGCCGCGGTCCTGCGCTTGACCGGCTGCGACCTGACCCTGGTCGGACGGCGACCGGAGAAGCTGGCCATCGCGGCCGGCTGGGGCGTCCCGGTCAGGCTGGTCGAGCACGCTCTGCCGGCCAGGTCGGCGGATGTCGTCGTCGAATGTACGGGCAGCCCGGCAGGCTTTGCCCAGGCGCGCGCGCTCGTGCGGCCGCGCGGCACACTGGTTTTGAAGAGCACCTACTACGGCGACCTGGCCCTCAACCTGAGCGCCCTGGTGGTGGATGAGATCACCCTGGTCGGCTCACGGTGTGGGCCCTTTGCCCCCGCGCTCCGCCTGCTGGCCAGTGGGCTGGTGGATGTGCGGCCGCTGATCACCGCAGTGTACACCCTGGATGAAGCCCAGGCAGCGTTTGATCGGGCCGGCGCCAAAGGGGTGCTCAAGGTGCTGGTGGCCCCTTGAGCGCACACTTTGACAAAACGCTCCCTGCGGGTTATCATGGAATGACTATGATATTTCGTGCTGCTGACGTGTCTCGAACGCGCTTACTCACCCGATCCCTGGCCGGGCTTGCGTTGCTCTTTTCCCTGGCGGCTTTGCCGGCCTGCCAACCCTCCATTGAAGTCCTGCCGCCCAGGCCATCGCTGCCCCTGCCTGTTGTCACGGTGGCGCCGGCCGAGCATTCGGTCGCAATCATCGGGGTTGACTTCGATCCGCCGCTCGACTACGCCCAAATCATCGCCAGCGGCGGCCTGACCCTGTTGGTGGCGATTGAAAACCGGGGGTTGCTGGCCGAGCCGTACATCGAGGCAACGGCTCGCCTGCTTGACCCTGACCAGACTGATATCCCGGCAGCTCTGCTGGATGAGACGCTGATCGCCCGCGATCTGGCGCCCGGCGAAGTCCGCATCCTGCGTTTCACCCAGGTACGGACATTGCCGCCGCGCACCCGCTACGAGTTGGTGGTACAACTGAGCGATGTGCCGGGCGAATTTGTATTAGAAGATAATGTGCGCAACTACGATATCCTGGTGCGTGATGGCGCCCAGTAGATGTCACGGCTTGTCATGGAGTGGGCAGAACAAAGGGGCGCCACCGATGGCGCCCCTTGTTTGTGTTGTTGTGCGCAGATAGCGGGCATCAGCCACTGCCGCACGAGGCGCAGTTGTGACTGGCGCAGGAGCTGCAACCGCTGGCTGCGCTGCCAGCCACCAGGCGACTGCCGCCTCCGTCCCGGCTGATGGCCGCGAAGACGGAGAGCACTTTTTGCGTTTCGGCTGCGCCGCAACGCGGGCACGCGATGGGCGCCGCCGCCTGGCTCATGGTGCGGAGCGCCTCGAAACGCCTGGCGCAGCTCGCACAATAATACTCGTAGACCGGCATCGTTTGACCTCGTAGCAACCGTTTTGTGAGGCAGGGCGTGTGACACGCAGCCAAACGCATTTTAGTCCAACCCGATCCGCGCGTCAAATGGGCTCTCCGCCGCGTGTCCTGGTGGTCTGGCTGGCAGCCTTGTGCCTGCTGTGTACCAGCTTCGGGCCACCGGTGTTGAACGACGGCGGCTATCCGCCCGTGCGCCTGGGCCCCGACGACGTCGCCGCGTTGATCGCCCTGCGGCAGCCACCCGGTTTGAGCGCGACCGCCGCGCTGGTGGTTGACCTTGACGCCGACCAGGTGCTCTACGCGTTGAATGCTGACACCCCGCTGCCACCTGCCAGCACGGTCAAGGTGATGACCGCGCTGGTGGTGCTGCAGCAGGTGTCGGTGGACGACATGGTGACGGTCTCGTATAACGCTGCCGCCACGCCGGGCAGCCGCACGGGCCTGGTGGCGCCAGAGCGTTTGACCGTGCGCGACCTGCTCTACGGGTTGTTGCTCCCTTCGGGCAACGACGCCGCGGTGGCCCTGGCCGAGCACGTTGCGGGCGCCGAGGACGCCTTCGTGGCCTTGATGAACCAGCAGGCCGCGGTGCTGGGCCTGACCGCGACCAACTTCGTGAACGTTCACGGCCTGGATGCGGCGGGCATGACGGTCAGTGCGGCCGATCTGGTGACGCTGACGCGGGCCGCACTGGCTTATCCGCTGTTCGCCCAGATCGTGGCGACGCCGTCGGCTGCGATTGCTGGCCGCGCGTTGAGCAACACCAACGAGCTCCTGGGCCGTTACGCGGGGGCGGATGGCGTCAAGACCGGCACGACCGACGCGGCCGGCGAGTGCCTCGTCGCGTCAGCGGTGCGGAACGGCCATCGCGTGGTGGTGGCCATCCTGGGCAGCGCTGACCGCTATGGCGATGCGCGGGCGTTGCTGGATTTTGCAGCGTCAGGTTGGCGCTGGGGCAGGCTCTCCCTGCCGGCCGACGCATTGGCATGGGAGCTGGGGCCCGGCGGCAGGATGTATCGCCTGCAGGCCGATGACCCGCCGGAGCTGCACCTGGCCGCCTGGCAGTGGCCGTTGCTGCGACCGGTGCGCCGGCTCGACGCGTCAGCCCCGCTCACCGGCACGCTGCCGGTCGGTCGGGTGGAGTGGTGGCTGGGCGACCAGGTGTTGGCGACCGTGCCGCTGGTCGCGGTGCAGCGGCCCTGAGCAGAGTGCCACAATCCGCTGGATTGTGGTCGCGCCATTGGCGCAATCCAGCGGATTGCGGTACAGCCTGCTGGGGTGTGTCGTTTTCAGGTCACAGGGAGCGCATAGCGTGGAACCTACCGGGGAAGTCGAAGAGCGCCTGCAAAAGGTGCTGGCGCGGGCTGGCGTTGGCTCCCGCCGCGCCTGCGAGGCATTGATCCTGGCCGGCCGCGTCACGGTTGACGGGGAGGTCGTCACCGAGCTGGGCGTGCGCGTGAATCCCGCGACTGCGCGGCTGGCAGTGGATGGTGAGCCGCTCGCGCTGGAGCCGCTGCGCTACATCATGCTCCACAAACCGGCCGGCTACCTGTCGGCGCCTGATCCGCGCGCGGGCTACCCGGCCTGGCCGGACCTGGTCAAGGCGCCGGAGCGACTGTACGCGGTGGGCCGGCTCGACCAGGACAGTGAGGGGCTGCTGCTGCTGACCAACGACGGCGAGCTGGCTTTGCACCTGATGCACCCGCGCTATGAGCATCCCAAGACCTACCTGGTGCAAGTCGAGGGCGTGCCGGATCCGCGCAAGCTTCGCCGCTGGCAGCACGGTGTGATGTTGGACGATGGTCCCACCCTGCCCGCGCGCGTGGCGCTGCTCCGGGAACCGCCGTTCAAGGAGCCGCGGCGCCGGCCGCCTGCCCGGCCGGGCGAAGCGCCGCGCAGGTCCCTCACCGCCTGGCTCAGGTTCACCATCCGGGAGGGCCGCAAGCGCCAGATTCGCCGCATGGTGGGCCTGCTGGGACATCCGGCGCTGCGGGTGATCCGGGTGGGCCTCGGCCCGTTGGCGCTCGGTGACCTGCGGCCGGGCCGGTGGCGTGACCTGACCCCGGGGGAGGTGCGCGCGCTCCGCGAAGCGGCTTTCCACGGCGCCGAGCCGCCCCAGGCTGGCGCTCAGCCTGCAGAAAGGAACAGCAAACCGATCATGCCGAGCACCATCGCGATAGACGGCCCCTCAGCCTCGGGCAAGAGCACCATCGGGGGCCTGCTGGCCAGGGCGTTAGGCTATCTCTACTTCGATACCGGCGTCATGTATCGCGCCGTGGCTGCGGCCGCACTGGCGCGCCAGGTCTCCGTCCATGACGAGGCTGCCGTCACCCAGTTGGCCGAGGCGATCCGCATTGAGGTGCTGCCGCCCACTATCGCCGACGGTCGGGATGTCACCGTGCTGGTGGACGGTCAGGACTTCACGTGGGACATCCGGCGCCGCGAGGTCGAGAAGGCGGTCTCGCCCGTGTCCGCGTATGCGGGTGTGCGGGAGGCCATGTGCATCCAACAGCGGCGCATCGGCGAAAGAGGCCGGATCGTGATGGTGGGCCGCGATATCGGCACCGTGGTGCTGCCCGACGCCGACCTGAAGATCTACCTGGACGCCAGCCTGCCGGAGCGGGCGCGGCGGCGGTTCCTGGAGCGCCAGGCGCGGGGCGAGGTGGTCGAGATGGCCCAGGTGTTGGCCGATGTGCGCCGCCGCGATGAGATTGATTCCACCCGCCAGCACGCGCCGCTGGCCGCGGCCCACGACGCGATCGTGGTGGATAGCACCGGGCTCGCCGTGGACCAGGTTTTGGCGCGGGTCAAGCAGCTAGTCAAGCCGAAGTAGGGGGCGTCCAATGCAGAAGGGTAAACGGATCCCGCTGGGCCGGCGTTTCTGGGGCGCGATGCTGCGTTTTTTGATCTGGCTGTTCGTGCGGGTCGAGGTCCACGGCACGGAGCAGATCCCGGTGACCGGCGCGGGGATCGTGTATTACAACCACATCCATTGGCTCGACCCCGTGCTGATCAGCGACAGCCTGCCGCGCTACGCCGTGCCCCTGGCCAAGATCGAGGCCAGCCGGTGGCCGGTGGTGGGCTGGCTGCTGCGCTGGTATCGCGTCATCTTCATCACCCGCGGCGTGGTGGATCGGGCGGCGCTGCAGGCGACCTGGGAGGTGCTGGCGCAGGGCGATCTGTCCGTCATCTCGCCTGAGGGCACCCGCAGCCGCACCGGTCAGTTGCAGCGCGCCAAAGAGGGCCTCACCTTCGTCGCGCGCCGGGCGCCCGATGCCTGGCTGATTCCTTGCGCGGTGACCGGCACGCAGGTGTTCAAGTGGGGCGTGCCGCTGGTACACCGCGTCCATGTCACCATCACCTATGGCCGGCCGTTTGATTTCCAGTGGCCGGCCGGTCGCGCCAGCCGTGAAGTGCTGCACGAGATGGTGGACGAGGCCATGGTGCAGCTGGCGGCCATCCTGCCGCCGGAGATGCGCGGGGATTACGTGGACGATGACCCCACCCGGACGCACTGGATCGCATTGCGCGAGGTCTAGAACAGGCTCCAACCTCCAATCTCCAACATCCAACAACCAACGGAGGGAACTTCATGTGCGGCATCGTGGGTTACATCGGGCCGCGCAACGCTGCCCAGGTCATCCTGGACGGGCTGCGCCGGCTGGAATATCGCGGCTACGACTCGGCGGGGATCGCCGTGATCGAGAACGGTGGCATCGCGGTGCGCCGTGATGTCGGCAAATTGAGCAACCTGGCGGCCAAACTGGCCGAATCCCCCATCCAGGGCCACGCAGGCATGGGGCACACGCGCTGGGCCACCCACGGCAAGCCCAGCGAGCGCAACGCGCACCCTCACGCGGACGCGGCCCAACAGCTCGTGGTGGTGCAGAACGGCATCGTGGAGAACTTCCGCCAACTGCGCGCCGAGCTGGAGGCAGAGGGCATCCGCTTCGAGTCCGATACTGACACCGAGGTGATCGCGCACCTGGTGGGGCTGCACTACGCCGGCAGCCGGACGCTGGTCGAGGCGGTGCGCCTGGCCATGACCCAGTTGCGTGGCCCCAGCGCGGTCGTCGTCCTCGCACGGCGCGAACCCGATATCCTGGTCGCGGCCCGCCTGGGCAACGCGGGCGGGGTGGCGGTCGGCTTCGGCGAGGGCGAGATGTTCATCGCCTCTGACATGCCGGCCATCCTGGAGCACACCCGCCGCATGGCGTTCCTGGAAAACAGCCAGATGGCGGTGGTGACCCGGGATGGCGCGTCGTTTTGCGATCTGGCCGGCCGGCCCTTCACCCCCAGCATCCACACCATCCCCTGGGATCCCATTTCCGCGGCCAAGGGCGAGTACAAGCACTTCATGCAGAAGGAGATCTACGAGCAGGCCAACTCGCTGACCGACACCATCCGCGGCCGCGTGGACTTGGGCAGCGGCGAGGTGTACCTGGAGCAGGTGACGCTGAGCGCCGAACGCGCGCGGGCGCTGACCCAGATCGTCAGCACCGCGTGTGGCACCTCGTACCACTCCGAACTGGTGGGCGCGTTCATGTTCGAGCAGTTGGCGCGGCTGCCGGTGCGCGTGGAATACGCTTCGGAGCTGCGCTATCGCGACCCGGTGCTGGATGCCAACACGCTGCTGCTGGCCATCACCCAGTCGGGCGAGACGGTGGACACGTTGGCCGCGCTGGATGAGGGCCGCGAGAAGGGCGCGCACCTGGCTGCCATCGTCAACGTGATCGGCAGCGCGGCCGCGCGGGGCAGCGACAGCGTGATCTACATGCACACCGGGCCGGAGATCGGCGTGGCGTCCACCAAGGCGTTCACCGCCTCCGTGGTGGATCAGTACCTGCTGGCCGTTCACCTGGGCCGGTTGCGAGGCGTGCTGACCGCCGCGCAAGCGCGCAACCTGTTGGATGACCTGGCTGCGCTGCCCGCGCTGGTGGGGCAACTGCTCGACCCGGCGCGGCGCCCGCTCTACGAGGAACTGGCCCAGACCTACTTCCAGCACACCGATTTCCTCTACCTGGGCCGCGGGATCAACTATCCCATCGCGCTGGAGGGCGCGCTGAAACTGAAGGAGATCAGCTACATCCATGCCGAGGGGTACCCGGCCGGCGAGATGAAACACGGCCCTATCGCGCTGATTGATGAGCGTATGCCGGTGGTGGCCATCGCGCCCAGTGACCGTGTCTACGACAAGATGGTCAGCCAGATCGAGCAGGTGAAGGCGCGAGGCGGCATCGTCATCGCCGTGGCGACCGAGGGGGACGATTTCATCCCCACCAAAGCCGACCACGTGCTCTATGTGCCCAGAGCGTCGGAGTTATTGACCCCGGTGCTGACCGTGATCCCACTGCAACTGCTGGCCTATCAGATCGCTGTCCGCCGCGGGGCCGACGTGGATCAGCCGCGCAACCTGGCGAAGAGCGTGACGGTGGAGTGAGCAACAAGAAACCGGGTTTCGCGCAGAAACCCGGTTTCTCCCTCTACTCACCCACCCACGATAAACGCGTGGTAATCCTCCACCGCGCCGCCATCCAGGCAGCACTCGATGATCTGCCGGCCCAGCGGCGCGAGATCGGTCTGCCGATATTCGGCCAGACACGAGCGGAAGAACGCTCGCAGCATCTCGGCGCCCCGGTCATAGGCTTCCTCGCCCACCTCCGGCTGGGTCTCTACCTGCAGCAGCCGCGTAGGGGCGGCGCGGCCCTCGACGTTCAACTGCAAGGGGATGTGGCCCAACAGCGAGCAGCGCGCCGGTTTGAGTTGATCGGGCTTGTACTTGGCGCTGCCGCGCCGCGCCAGGTATTCCCGCGCGATCCATTGGGGCATGAACCCGACCCGCCAGGCTCCGATGTGCTGGTTAGGGGTCAAGATGTAGCGCGTGCGCGGGTTGTCGGCGAATTGCTCCAGCAGCAGGTTGGCCTGGGTGACGCGGCGGCCGGTGGCGAAAGGCCAATAGGAGCCCACCCCTTCGTTTTGCATCCCCTCGCTGTCAACGATGCTGGGGTTGTCGTGGCCGCGCGGGACGGCCAACCGCCACAACCACGCCAGCGCGGGCGGCAAGACGTGAAACAGCCCCAGGATGCCATAGCTCGGCTTCTCTCGGGTGCAGGGCGGGCACCGCACGCCCAGGCTGCGGATGTCCACCGGCACGGGGCCGTTGATGATGCCGGGATAGATGTGGCGCGGGATGACCACGCGCGGGTTGGGGCAGCGCTTGCCGGGCGCGTCCTCGATGTGTTCCCAGATCAGCGCACGGCTGCCCGGCACCGCGTCTATGTTGAGGAACACCAGGGGCTCGGGCGGCTGCGCGGTGTGGCGCTCCAGCACGACGTCCGTGCCGTAGTGGTCAATGTGGTTCACCCGCACGAACCAGCCGTCTTCGGCATCGGTGACGTGCAGCTTGCCGTTGGCTGCGTCCGGGAGCGAGCAGCACAGCGCGATGTCATCCACCAGCGGGTGCAACTCGCAGGTGCGCGGGATCTCCAGGTGGCGCTTCTCGCCGGTGATCAGGTTCTGGCCCAGCAGCAGCCGGCCATCCGATTCGCGGTGTACCTGCTCCAGCATCTCGCTCTTGCCGCCGCCGCTGGCCCCTTCGTGCATGATGGTCACCACGTTGTCGTAGGGCGTGACCACCTGGACGGCCGAGCAGTGCGCCGCCACCCAGCCCCGCTGCTCGCCCAGGGCGATCAGGACGCCGTAGACCCCCTTCTTGGCGCTGGGCCCGGGGTAGAGGTTGTACGCGAACATCTCATGGTAGTCCGGCCGGCGGTTGTGGACCACGATTTGGCGGCCCGCAAAGTGCGTATGGCGAAACGGCGGCGCGACGTAGATCACGGCCTTCGGTTGAAAGCTGCGGGGCAGGTCAACGGTGGCGGTGATGCCCTGCAGCAGGGCCAGCGCCAGCGCAAAGAACGCCGCATTGGTCGGAATCACCGCCAGTGCGTCCACGCCCATCTCCCCCTGGCCGGCGCGGAAGCCGAACAGCGTCAGCTCTTGCGTCTTCAGCCAGGCCAGCGACGCCTCGCGCACCGGAGCAAAGGGTGCGCCGAAGCGTTGCTGGTAGGTCTCCTTATCCGTCGGCAGCTCGTCGCCGATCACCGTGCAGTTGGGGTCGCGGCGGCGCATGTAGGGCTCGGTGTAGTTGACCGCGAGCCCGTTGCGTACGCGCGCGACCGTGGCTTCCACAAAACGGCCGCGGCCGGGCAGGTCGTAGGCGATTTCTGAGTAGCCGCGGTCGTTGGTCTGGCAGGCGCGGCACGAGAGCGCCAGCAACTCGGCGGACGAGCCGGCGATGGTGAGGCCCGGCGAGGCGGCAAGGACCTGGGCGACTTCGGCGGGCGGGTTGTATGCGGTCCAGTTCATCTCTCTCTTCTCCTGGCGGGTCATCGGGCAAAAAACGAGGTCACACCGCCTCCGGCATGCGCCTGAAACAGTGTGACCTCGGCCTCGAGTGGGGTGTCGGGACTGTGACACGGTCGCCCGGCAGCCGCGGCGCCGAACGACAGAATGAGATAATACCACATGTCACGTGCAGAGGCAAAACTGTGAAAAGAGGGTGAGCCTCGCTATTTGTCTCGCGCTCCCATCGGTGGTAGCATGGTCGCCATGCGTATCGCTCTCGTCGCACCGTTCGGCTTGCGGGCCAAGGGCACCGCGCGGGCGCGCGCGCTACCCTTGGGCCGCGCGCTGGCCCGCCGCGGGCATGAGGTTGCGCTCTTCGTGCCCCCGTATGACAGCCCCGAGGACGCCGGCCGGCGTTGGGCCGATGACGAGGTGGATGTGATCAATCTGGCGCTGCCCGGCCTCGGCCGCGGGGGCGCGGCGTGGCACCTCTGGCTGGGCTGGCGGCTCTTCCTGGCCGTGCGCCGCTGGCAACCCGACGTCGCGCACGTTTTCAAGCCGAAGGGGCCTTCGGGCCTGGCGGGGATGCTGTTGTGGATGATGCGGGGACGCGGGGACGCGGGGATGCGGAGACGCGGGGACGCGGGGAC
>DAOUAT010000083.1:0-4308 GCA_034433275.1 Anaerolineae bacterium | reverse complement strand
ACCCTGGTGCCCTACAACCTGGGGGTGAACTGCGGCGGCGTACCCTTCACCGATGCCGGCGGCGGCTCGTGGGAGGGGGACAAGCCCTTCGACGGGGTGACCTGGGGTCATACCGGAGGCAGCTCCCAATACTACAGTAACCCGGTCAGTGGCACCGATGATGACCTGCTCTACCAGCGGCATCGCCTGATAGCGAGCGACTATCGCTTCGTCGTGCCCAACGGCACATATCAGATTACGCTGAAATTCGCCGAGTTCGTGGTCGGCGTGCCCGGCGCGCGTCTCATCCAGATCACCATAGAGGGGGTCGTTTACGAGAGCGCCCTCGATATCTATGCCCTGGTCGGCAGATACGCGGCCCTGGATCGCGTCTACACCGCCACGGTGAACGATGGCGTGCTCAACGTACACTTCATCAAGAACGGCAGCACCTATGACGCAGTGATATCCGCCATCCGCGTGCAAGCGCAGTAGAGCGGCCAGCCCCATCGTACGCGGCTGGCGAGCCGTATACGATGGGGCGCCTGCAATTGCGCGCATAATGTAGTTTTACGCTATAATAGTCTTCGTTATATGATTATTAACTATCAATGCTTAGTATACTCGGTGACTTTGTCAGTAGTGGAGGAAAAGATGAAAGGTAACCCACCAACCCGCCTCGGGCGCCTGCTGAATCTGGCAGCCATCCTGATTCTTGCTGTCATGGCGCTCGCCCCGCACACCGGCTTCGCTGCTGCTGCGGAACCGGCCGCTCCACAGGCCGGCATTACCTGCCAGGTCTATCAACCTGGCCCGGATATCGGCAAAGATGCCTTCATTGACCAGGAAAAGCCGGACGATCGCAAGGGCGCCACCAATGAGCTGCGGATCAAATCGGAGACCAACAAGCTCAAGCGTTCGCTGTTGCAGTTCGATCTCAGCACCCTGCCGTCCGGCGCGGTGATCAGCAGCGCGACGCTGTCACTGTACGTCAAGGGCGCCAGCGGCGGCGCGTTGACCATCAACGCGCACAAGGTCACCGCCTCCTGGAAGGAAAACGAGGTCACCTGGAAGGCACGCGACAAGGCCGCCGGCCTGCTGTGGGCGACCCAGGGCGGCGACTACAACGCGACCATCGTGAGTTCGGCCACGTTGGATGACACCAAGAACGTGTGGCGCACCTGGGACGTCAAAAGCCTGGCCGCGGACTGGGTCGCCAACCCGGCCGACAACTTTGGCGTGATCCTGGCGGCCCCAGCCGGCGCCAACAAAGAGAAGGTCTTCAAGAGCAGCGAGGATGGCACCGCCATCCAGCGCCCCAAGCTGGAGGTGTGTTATTCCGCCGGCCTGACCCTGGAGCCGGATAACAGCGCCGACGGCGTCGCGGGCCTCATCCGCACCTACAGCCACACCGTCCGGGTGGGCAACCTCACCACGGCCGTGAACCTGACCGCCGTCTCCGATCGCGGCTGGGCCACGCGCATCTTCAAGGATGCGAACGGCAACGGCATCAAGGATCCCGGGGACACGCTCATCAACGCTACGCCGATCATCGGGCCTAACGCCGACTACCCGATCCTGGTGGAGGTGGACGTGCCGCTCAGCGCGGCGGCCGGCGCCGTAGACACCACCACGGTAACCGCCAGGGCGCAGACGGGCGGCGCGGTGGACACCGCAGTCAACCGCACCCGCGTCGGCCGGCAGCTCAGCGTCTCGCCGAACCACAGCTCCTACGCCACGGCCGGCAGCGGGCTGTTTTACGGCCACACCATCACCAACAACGGTGTCCAAGTGGATTGTATGACCGTCACCGCCACCTCCAGCCAGGGCTGGACGGTGTCTCTGTGGCGAGATGACAACCGCAACGGGGTGCACGAAACCGTTAGCCCTGCCGAGCCAGCCCTGAGCAACCCGGTCTGCCTCCAGCCGGGCGCCACCTACTGGCTGGTGGCCGAGGTGCGCGTGCCCGCGGGCGCGACGGCCGGCACAGTGGATCAGACCGTGATCCGGGCGGTGTCGGGCAACGACCCCAGCAAGAGCGGCTCGGCGGTTGACACCACCGAGGTGTTCGTCAACAACCCGCCGGTGATTGACGGCAAATACGACACCATCTACACGATCTCACCCGACGCCCAACAGGTCTGCTACACCTCCAACGGCACCCTCTTTGGCAAGCTGGCCACCTTCTATCAACCGGCCGCGGACGCGGTGTACATGGTGCTGGCAATTGACAAGGATTTCGTAGACAACACATATGGGACGAACGCCATCGGCTGGCCGGGGGGCCACACCTTCGGCAACCTGACCGGCTCGGACCACGCCCAGTTCCAGGGCTTCGACGCCACCGGCAAACTGGTGTTGGACATCAAGCAGGACTACCTGACCTCCACCACCATCACCCCGGCCACCCCCTCGGGCTATGACTCGCTGGGCGTGACCGGCGGTGAGGGCCGGGTCACGCTGGGCAGCGCGGCCAACATCAAGGCCTGGGCCACCTCGCTGGACTTCAACCTGAACAGCACCGGCTACTGTGCGGGCGGCCTGTGCAACAGCCTGGGCACCGACCTGGAGATCAACTCCCCGAAAACCGACGCGTTCTACACGCCGAACGCAACCTACCCGGCGTGGATCTACGACGTCATCTATGAGATCAAGATTGACAGAGCAGCCTTCGGCGCGGCCGGCTTCGGCAACCTGGATGTGCCCTACATCCACGCCTCGCCCTCCAAGTTGGGCACCAACACCATCTACGCCGAGCCCGGCGTCTGCCCCGGCGAGATCGGCGACTTCGTGTGGAAGGACCTGGACGCGGACGGCATCCAGGACCCGGGCGAGCCCGGCATTGACGGCGTGCAGGTGCGCCTGTACAAGGATAACGGCGACGGCGTCTTCAACCCGGCCACCGACATCCTGATGGGCACCCGCACCACCAGCGCGGGCGGCAAATACCTGTTCCAGGACCTGGCGCCCAACGACTACTTCGTGGATGTGGTGGACAGCACGGTGCCCGCGGGCCACCAGACCACCACCTACAACGATCCCACCGGCATGATCAGCCTGGGCGAGGGCCAGCGCTACCTGGACGCCGATTTCGGCTACGTCATCGGCGCGGTGCTGGGCGACTTCGTGTGGGAAGACCTGGACAAGGACGGGATCCAGGATCCCGGCGAGCCCGGCATCTCCGGGGCGACGGTGAACCTGTACGACGGTGCGGGCAAACTGATCGCTGCCACGGTCACCGACAGCAACGGCTTCTATGGCTTCGCGAACCGGCCGGCCGGCAGCTACCAACTGGAGTTCATCCCGCCCTACGGCTTCGTCTTCAGCCCCCAGGACCAGGGGGGAAATGACGCCAAAGACAGCGACGCCAACCCGCTCACCGGCCGCACGGTCGTGTTCACCATGGCCTCGGGCGTGCCCGACCTGACGCGCGACGCGGGCATGTATCACCAGCCTGGCGTCTGCGATGAATCCACGCAGATCGTCTCGAACTTCAACAGCAACACCATCGCGGCCGGCAGCACCATCTGGTTCAACAGCCACCTGGACACCATCTCCGGCCTCCCGGCCGGCCAGCCGGTCACGCTGTACTTCGACCAGGGCCGGATACAATTCACCGCCAACAGCGTCAACTACGACCTGCCCCTGCCGCGGGCCAAGATCATCTTCTCGCCCTCGGCCGCCAGCAGCAGCACCGTCTTCGACGCGGCCACCCAAACCTGGGTCACTACGGTCGCGCCGGGCGATGCCGCCAAGGATCCCTTTGTGGCCGGCCTGGCCTTCCCTGTGCCGGCCGGCGGCCTGCCGGCCAACATCAACCCAGTCACCTGGAGCGGCCGTTTCACCACCGACACGCCCGGCGTCACCTTGAGCTGGCAGTGGTCGGCTGCGGTCTACCTCACCTTCAGCACGAACTACACTACGCTGGGGGTGACGCCCGTGGATGGCGCGTACCAGTCCGGCACGCCGGAAAACTACCGCACCTACGTGGTGGCCGGCGCGCGCGGCAGCGGCGGCGCCAACTACACCGGCGCCGACACCCCGGCGGTCAACACGACACCCTGCGCCACGGCCAAGATCGGCGACCGCGTCTGGAACGACGCCAACAAAAATGGCATCCAGGATCCAGGGGAACAGGGCCTGCCGGACGTCCCGGTGAAGCTGTACGACGCCGGCAACAACCTGGTGGCCAGCACCCTCACCAATGCCAACGGGCTCTATCTGTTCACCGTGCCGCCGGGCAATTACTATTTACACTTCACGCTGCTGCCCACCTACACCTTCAGCCCACCGGACCAGGGCGGCGACGATGCGCGCGACAGCGACCCC
>DAOUAT010000082.1:0-2098 GCA_034433275.1 Anaerolineae bacterium | reverse complement strand
GCTTCTTCGACCCCATCCAGGAGCTGAGCCAGCTCTACACCACCGTGCAGGCGGCCATGGCCGGCGGCGAGCGGGTGCTGGCACTGCTGGACACCCGCCCCGACGTCGCCGACCTCCCCGACGCCCGGCCCATGCCCCCGCTCCGGGGCGACGTGGCGCTGGAGCGCGTCTCCTTCGCCTATCGCGACGGCATCGAGGTGCTGCACGATGTCAGCCTGCGCATCGCGGCCGGCGAGACCGTGGCGCTGGTGGGGCCGACCGGCGCAGGCAAGACCTCCATCGCGAACCTGGTGGCGCGCTTCTACGACGTGACCGCGGGCGCGGTGCGGGTGGACGGGGTTGACGTGCGCGATGTGCAACAGCGTTCGCTCCGGGCGCAGATGGGGCTGGTGCCTCAGGATCCGTTCCTGTTCGCCGGCAGCATCGCCGACAACATCGCGTTTGGCCGGCCTGGCGCGGCGCCGGAGGCGATCGAAGCTGCCGCCAGGCTGGCGTACGTCCATGATTTCATCACCGGCCTGCCCGACGGCTACCGCACCGAGATCCTGGAGGGGGGCGTCAACATGTCCCTGGGCCAGCGCCAGCTCATCTGCATCGCCCGCGCCGCGCTGGCCGACCCCCGTATCCTGATCCTGGACGAGGCCACTGCCAGCGTGGACACCGTGACCGAGGGCTTCATCCAGGATGCCGTCGCCCGGCTGCTGGCCGGCCGCACCGCCATCGTCATCGCCCACCGCCTCAGCACCGTGCGGGGCGCCGACCGCATCTGCGTGGTGGACGACGGCCGGATCGTGGAGGAGGGCCCGCACGACGCGCTGCTGGCGCGGGGCGGGTCGTATCGGGAGTTGTATGAGCGGCAGTTCCTGGATGACCGGCCCAGGGATTGAAATCCCTGTCTCAAAGTGAGAAGCGCCCGCAGGCGCTGGTCGTGGGTCGCTGAGATTCACCGGCGCCCTCAGCCCAGGGATTGAAATCCCTGTCTCAAAGTGAGAAGCGCCCGCAGGCGCTGGTCGTGGGTCGCTGAGGCGACCTTTCAGGTTCAGACGGTGAATTCGATTCACCGGTCTTGCATAGGGATGCACACACATGATCCGCTATGACATCCTCGGCTTCGGCGCCGTTGCAGTGGACGACCTGCTCTATCTGGACGCCTTCCCCGAGCCGGGCAGCAAGGGCCTGGTGCGCGAGGAGCGGCGGGAGGGCGGCGGGCTGGCCGGCACGGCGCTCGTCGCTGCGGCGCGGTTGGGCGCGGCCGCGGCCTACGCCGGGGTCCTGGGCGACGACGAGCTCTCCCGCTTCTCGCTGGCTGAGCTCGAACGGGCCGACGTGGATTGCAGCCTGGTGTTGCGCCGGCCGGACGCGCGGCCGTTCCACTCGGTGATCCTGGTGGATCGGAGCACCGGCGGCCGTACCATCCTCTCCTCGCAGGCAGGAGTGGTTCCTCCACCGCCAGGGCTGGCCTCGCCCGAGATTATCGCCGCGTGCAGGGTGCTGTTCGTGGATCACACGGTCGCGGCGTTTGCGCTGGCCGCGGTCCCGCTGGCGCGGCGGCTCGGCATCCCCGTAGTGGCCGACCTGGAGCGGGTCACGCCCGAGGTGCTGGCCCTGCTGCCCCTGGTGGATCACCTGGTGGTGGGCGAGCGGTTCGCTGCGCAAGTCACGGGCGAGGCGGAGCCTGCGGCCATGGCCCGCAGCCTGCTGATCCCCGGCCGCGCCGCGGTCGTCGTCACCGCAGGCGAGCGGGGCTGCTGGTACGCCGGGCCAGAGGGCGATGTCCGCCATCAGCCGGCGCTGCGCGTGGCCGTCGTGGATACCACCGGCTGCGGCGACGTGTTCCACGGCGCGTACGCGACCATGCTGGCGCGCGGGGCGCCGCTGGCGCGGGCGGTGGCCGTCGCGGCCGTGGCCGCGGGGTTGAAAGCGACACAACCGGGCGGGCGGAGCGGGATACCGGATTGGGGGACGGTTGAAAGACAGGTTCAAGATTTGCTTGAGGGCACATGTTCGTCACAGTCGTGCCAGTTGTGTGGTTATCGGCAGTAGTTCCCATAATCGCCAAATGCCCGCGTCAATACCGAGACACCAGGATTTGACAATC
>DAOUAT010000081.1:0-2133 GCA_034433275.1 Anaerolineae bacterium | reverse complement strand
GGCTCACCGAATTCCTTCAGCCCGCGGATGATGAAGGCGATCACCAGCAGCGGGAAGGACCGCGCGAACAGCAGGAACAGAGGAAACAGCGTGAAGTTGAAAAACGTGATCACCACGAACGGCTTTTTGCCGCTGCGGTCGGCCAGGTAGGCGACCGGGATGTAGACCAGCATGGCGGTGATCATTTCGACCGTGGTGAGCAGGCCAAACTGGGGTGCCGACACCCCGACGTTCTTCATGGCCCAAACCACCACGAACGCATAAGGTATCTGCTCGCAGAAGCGCACCAGGATATCGGAGATCAGCAGGTTGCGCAGGTCAGGCGAGATCAGGCGCACCAAGCGCAGGGGGTTGGCATCGGCGCGGCCCCGCTTAGGCGGCTCATCAATCAACAACTGCTGCAGCACCAGCGCGACCGCGGCCAGCGCGAGGGCGACGCCGAAGGCTGCGCGCACCCCATCCCGCTCCCCCAGCCAGGCGATCAGCAAGCCGCCCACCACCGGACCCAACGCCATGGGGATCCGGCGCACCAGGGAGTGCAGTGAGACCCCCATAGTGCGCTTGTCCTTGGGCAGCGCGCCCGCGATGAGGCTCATGGTGGCCGGCAGCGAGAGGGCGTCCCAGGAGATGAACGCGATCGCGCCCAGGATCACGGCCTGCCACGCCGGCCAGACGATCACCACCAGGTAGCCGGCCATGGAGACCAGGTTGAAGATCAGCAGCGCCCGCTTGTAGCCCAGCTTGTCGCTCAGGTAGCCGCCGGGGAACGAGTAGAGCGCGCTCAGCAGGTTGTCCATCCCGTTGAGCAGGCCGATCACGTAAGACCCGCCCCCCAGGGCCAGGATGTAGATCGGCAGGAACCGCTCGCCCAGCTTCTCGCCCATGCCGACCAGAATCACCATGGCCAGCAGGGCCGCGATGTTTTTGCGGAGGCCGAGAAACTTGAGCAGGCGGCGGTGTAAAGTCATGTTGGTTGGTTCCGTTGGTGAGCGGGCTGCATGATACGTGCTGCTGGCTGCGCACTGCGCATGGTTGCGTGACTTGCCGCTCGGGCGATGCGTGGCGGTGACGCGGCGGCACGCAGCACCCAGGTCGCGTCATCCCATATGGCGTTTTCCCGGCTCGAAGCGGCTCCTGGCCGGCGTCAGGATGTCACGATAGGTCGCCAGGTTGCGGTCGGCCAGGTGGTCGAAGATCATCGGGGTGTTGGCCCCGTAGGTGATGCGTTTGATCGGGTCGGGATTCAGCTCGGCGAAGCAAACCTCCTCGGTGCCGCGGGCCTGGGCCAGCTTGTGCGCGATGGGGTCCACGATCATACTGTGGCCGAAGTAGTAGTTGTTGCCCGCATCCGGGCCCACCGCGTTGCAGCCGATCAGGTAGACGTGATTGTCGTAAGCGCGGGCGCGGTTGGTCAGTTCCCAGATCTCGAACGACCGGGTCAACGCGCTGGGGCGGCAGATCACCTCTGCGCCCATGATGGCCTCGGCGCGGTAGAGCTCGGGGAAGTCGCCGTCGTAGCAGATGGTGAGGCCAATGTTCGCCAGCGGCGTCTCGATCACCACGGGATCAACGCCGGCCGTGGTCCAGCCGCCCAGGCCCAAGCGCTCGGTGGGAAACGGGTGGGTCTTGCGGTAGATGCCGAGGATCTCGCCGGTGGGCCCGGCCAGCGCCGCGCTGTTATACACGATGCCGCGCTCCGCTCCCCGCTCGTACGCGCCGAAGACCAGGTAGATGCCCAATTTCTGCGCGATCTCCTGCAGCGGCGCCGTCAGCCCGCCCGGCAACGTGTCCACGAGATCCCATAGCTGGTGCGGGCCGACGTTGGGCACGAATGTGGTGGTCACCGTCTCGGGCAGCACGACCAACTGCGCGCCAGATTCCTCGACCGCACGTTGCGTCCACAAGACGGCCTTGGCGACATTGGCGACTGCGTCCATTGGCACGCTGGCGAACTGGGCGCAGGCGGCGGTGAAGCGTTGCATGGTCGTTCCTTATCATCTACGGTGTATGATCTACGACTTACGATGTACAACCCTCGTGCATCTCAACATCGTACATCGTAAATCGAATATCGCACATCAGCCGCGCGACAGCGCGTTGATGCGCTCCACGTGCGCCGGGTTGAACGCGTCG
>DAOUAT010000080.1:0-2314 GCA_034433275.1 Anaerolineae bacterium | reverse complement strand
CTCCTTCTGCTACGTGTCGGACCTGGTGGATGGCATGGTGCGCCTGCTGCTGTCGGCCGAGACGATGCCGGTGAACGTGGGCAACCCCCTGGAGCTGCCCATCCGCGCCTTCGCGGAGACCATCAACCGGCTGACCGGCAACCCGGCCGGCATCATCACCCGGCCGCTGCCGGCCGATGATCCCAAACAGCGCCGGCCCGACATCACGCGCGCGCGGACGATCTTGGGGTGGGAGCCGTTGGTGGGGTTGGAGGAGGGGTTAGCGAGGACGATCGAGTATTTCAGGGCGAAGGTGTGAGTTCGAGATAAGTCAGGAGTAGGGGCGGATTCTGCCCGGTTAACGCGAGCTCGCCCTGCTCGGCAGCGGCGTGATAGCGACAGGGGCCTCGTTGATGCGGAGAAACCCGCCCCTACAACTCATCTGCCCTGGGTCGTCACGAGCGGCGGCCCAGGGCGTGTGTCACCGCAAAACCAACGGCAGCCAGGTCGGCCGGCCGTTCCAGTCGCCGAAGTCGGCGACGGCGTGCTGCCCGTTGGCGAGTGCGATCGGGACCTCGTCCGGGGTGGTGGACCAGCGCAGCCAGGCTGGTTGGGCCTCGCGCACGCGGTACAGGGCGCCCGGCGGCAGCGGCGCAAAGCGGTAAGTGCCATCGGCTGCGGTCTGGGTTTCAGCAATCTCGGTCTCCCACCGGGAGAGCCGGATGATCACGCCCGCCAGGCCCGGCTCGCCCGGATCTCGGCTGCCGTCGCCGTCCCGGTCATGCCAGGCGATGCCGCTGATCGAGCCGGGGATGGTGGTGGTCGGCGTCGGCGTGACGCTGGGAGTCGGGGTCGGCGTGACCGTCGGCGCCGTGGTGGGCGTCACCGGCGGCCGCGGCGTGAAGGTCGGCAGGACGCGCGGGAGCGTCACGATCCGCTGGTTGCCGGTGTCGGCCACGATGAGGTTGCCATCCCGATCCGCGGCCACCCCGCGCGGCTCGGCCAGCGCCTCCCGATGCTCCTTGACGATGTAGCTATCACCGTCCGGAATCAGTTCCTTGACCGCGTTGTTGCCGGTGTCGGCCACCAGGATGCGGTCGCTCCCGTAGGCCCAGACCCCGGTCGGGCCCTTGAAGCCGCCGGTGACGGTGCGCAGGTGGCTGAGGCTCTGGCCGTCGAACGCCAGCAGTTGCAGGCGGTTGTTGCCGCGGTCGGCCACGATCACGCGGCCGAGGTCGTCCACCGCCAGGCCCTGCGGATCGTGGAACTGCCCCGGCCCGCTGCCCGGCGCGCCGAAGGCGGCCAGGAAGGCGCCCAACGCGTCGAACGCCTGGATGCGGTCGTTGCCGCTGTCGGCCACCAGGATGCGGCTGCTCACATCGCTGTTGCCGGCGCGCGGGATGTCGCTGATGCGGAACTCATCTATCACGGCATGCGCCTGGAAATCGCCTGCTGCGTTTGAACCGATGGTTACCAGGGACGCCAGGCTGTCCGGCGGAGGGCCGGGCTGGCGATTGCGCAGCGCGCCATCCACGTACAACGCGTAGTCTGTCCCGCTCCAGGTGACCGCGATGTGATGCCATTCTCCGGCGCGCCAGTGGCCGACGTTGTGGTCCACGCCATACTCCGCTGCGCTGTCCCAGATCAAGAAGCGCAGGTTGTTCGCGCCATCCTTGGTGATACGCATCCGGTTGAACCAGCCCTGGCCGACTTCAAAGAAGGTGTAGTTTTGCTGGTCGTCACCGTTCCACGCTGGTTGCAGCCAAAACTCGACGGCGCCTTGCGTCCGGTTCAGGTTGCCGGCGGTCTCGTAAGTCAACGTGTCCGAATCATCCACTTGTAGCCCCTGGTCGTACCGGCCTGGGGCGAAACTGGCGCCATTGGCCACGCCGGTCTCGCCATCTGCGCCGGTGTAACTGCCGTCGAAGTGCAGCAGCAGTAGCGTGTGCGGGTCAACCACGTAAGGGCCTTCGACCGTACACGGATCGCCCCAGACGGCGACGCCGGTCGGCTCCCGAAACTGGCCCGGCCCAATGCCGTACTCGCCGAACTCGAACAGCGGTTGGATAGCCGCGTCGGTGACGCGCACCGTGTGGCGGTTGGGGTCGGTCACCAGGATACGGCCCTGTGCGTCGGCCGCCAGGTAGCGGCTGCCGGTCAGGCCGAAGTGGACGCTGCCGATCCGGCCGAAGTATCGCTGATCGGGCAGCTGCCCGATCAGCGGCCCCGCGTGGGTGTCGAGGATCACGCGGAGCGACCTCACCCCCGACCCCTCTCTTGCGAGGAGCGACCTCTCCCCCGATCCCTCTCCTGCGAGGAACGACCTCTCCCCCGA
>DAOUAT010000079.1:0-16635 GCA_034433275.1 Anaerolineae bacterium | reverse complement strand
TTATCCTAAAGTGCGGCGCGCGCTGGGAAGTACGCCGCTCTTTTTTTACCTGGCAGGAGTCCGCATGTTTGAACGCCTCATTGGCATTGACCTGGGCACGGTCAATGTGTTGGTCTATGTCAGCGGTCGCGGCATCGTGCTGCAAGAGCCGTCGGTGGTCGCGATCTCCATCCGAGACAACAAGATCGTGGCTGTGGGCCAGGAGGCCCGCGATATGCTGGGCCGCGCGCCCGAGAGCATCGAGGTGGCCCGCCCCATGCGCGATGGCGTCATCGCGGATTACGTGGTCACCGAGGCGATGCTGCGCTACTACATCCGCAAGGTGATCGGCCGCAGCCCGTTGTTCCGGCCGCGCGTGATGATCAGCACCCCCCGGGGCGTTACCAGCGTGGAGAGCCGCGCGGTACACGACGCCGCGCTCCAGGCCGGCGCCAAGGAGGCCTACCTGATCCCCGAGCCGTTGGCCGCGGCCTACGGCGCGGGCCTGCCCATCGGCACGCCCACCGGCAACATGGTGGTGGACATCGGCGGCGGCACCACCGAAGCGGCCGTGGTTTCCATGAACGACATCGTGGTGTGGAGCAGCGTACGCGTGGGCGGCATCCGCACCGACGAGGCGATCATGGCCTACGTGCGCAAGAAATACAACCTGATCATCGGCGAGCAAACCGCCGAGGAGATCAAGATCACCATCGGCAGCGCGCTGCCACTGCCCGAAGAGCTGAGCATGGAAGTGCGCGGCCGCGACCAGGTGGCCGGCCTGCCCAAGACCATCACCCTGACCTCGGGCGAGATCACCGAAGCCATGGCCGAGCCGTTGAGCGCGATCATCGGCGTGGTGAAGCAGACGCTGGAGAAGACCCCGCCGGAGCTGGCCGCCGACATCATTGATCGCGGCATGGTGCTCAGCGGCGGCGGCGCGCTGCTGCGCAATATTGACCGCCTGGTGACCAAGGAGACGGGGGTGCCAGCGTTCGTGGCTGAACATCCGTTGGCGTGCGTGGCGCTGGGCGCAGGCAAGGCGCTGGAGAATTACCCCATCATGCGGCGCAGCCTCCCTGGGGCGGGCAGCAGCGGGTGAAGCTGTCGGTCGGACACTGAGGTTAGTTGAGGGTGTTTGAGCGCCGCAGCCGTTCAGACACCCTTTTTCATGCCTGACCGCGCACTGATCTGGGCGTGGGCCGCGGCCGCCGCCTTGCGCACCTTGCCTTTGGCGTCGTGCGCCGCGGCCTCTGCCAGGGCGGCCAGCACGCTCCGGTCGCCGATGCGGCCCAGGCTTTGCGCAGCCGCCTCGCGCACCATGCTGTTGCCGTCGTGCGCCAGCCGGTCACACAGCACCGGCAGCGCGGTCGGGTTTCCCAGGGCCCCCAGCGCCAGCAGCGCGGCCGCGCGCACCCCGGCGTCTTTGTGGGTCACGGCGTCGCGCAGCGGATCCAGCGCGGCCGCGCCGCCAAAGCGGCCCAACCACGCCGCAGCCTGTTCCGCCAGTTGGGGATCAGCGGTGTAGAGGCGTTCGATCCAGGTGGCCGCGTCGGCCTGTTTTTTGCCTGAAAATCGTTCCCCTGCCTTTTCGGCCGCCAGGAAATCGGCGTAGATGTCAGCAAAGCCGGGATCATGAGGGTCGGGCGCCGGGGTTGCTTCAGGTGCAGCCCGCTCGCGGCGGCGCGTTACGCTGCGCGCCATCTGGGCGGCAAACTCGGTGGCCGAGAGCACGCTGGCGCCAGCGGCCCGCGCACGGCCGGCCAGCTCCTGGTCGTTGGTGACGACCGCATACTGGCCCGGCTGGCGGCTGGCGGACAGGTGGGCAATGATGGCGTCGTCGGCGGTCTGGCCGGGGCGGGCGTAGCGCACCTCGACCCCGGGTGAATCTGCTGCCGGTCCGGTCGGCGCGGTCTGCGGGGCAAGGGCCGCAGGGCCGCTGTCGAAAAACACGATCATACCGCGGCCGCCGATCCGCGCGCGGTAGCTGCGCAGCCGCGCCAGCAACCGCTGCTCGTCGTCCGGCTGGCTCAATTCGATGTCGGGCAGGATCCCGATCAGGTTATGGCCGTCAATGATGTAGGACATCGGTTATCGCCCCGAAACGCGTTGACGCTGCGGGTAGTGTATGCTATGATAGCGGGGAAGTCAATTGGTCCAGTCGCAGGCGGCGATCAAGGGACACGTGTTGGCGGAAGCACAGACGATGGGCCGCTACATGCGACGTTGAAGTATGAGCAAGGTGTAAGGAGACGATATGATGAGGGGTGGCAGAAAGCAAACGGTTGGCGTGCGATGGGCCTGGAATATGCTCGTCTTGTTGATCATGCTGGTTTTCTCGGCGCAGGTATCCGCGCAGACCGATGGCGTCGTCAAGCTGGCGCAGTTCAAAGGCCCGGTGACGCCGGTGCTGGCGAGCTATATCGAGCGGGCGATCAACGACGCGGAGGCCAGCGGCGCGGCCGCGCTGGTGATCGAACTGGATACGCCCGGCGGCTCCGTGGACATCACCAAGACGTTGACGCAGCGCATGACCAGCGCGCGGGTGCCGATCATCGTCTACGTGGCCCCACGCGGCGCGCACGCGGGCTCGGCCGGGACGTTCATCACGCTGGCCGGCCACCTGGCCGCCATGGCGCCGGGCAGCAGCATCGGCGCGGCCAGCCCGGTGGGCAGCGAGGGCGCGGACCTGCCCGAGACGCTGAAAGCCAAGGCGGTCAATATCCTGGTGGCCGACATCAAGAACCTTGCCGCGCGCCGCGGGGAGAAGGCCGTGGAATGGGCGGAGAAGGCAGTTGTCGAGGCTGCTGCGGCCACGGCCGATGAGGCGTTGGCGCTGGGCGTGATTGACGTGGTGGCCACCGATGTGCCCGACCTGCTGCGGCAGCTCGATGGCCGGACCGTTGAGATCGCCGGGGAGGAGATCACGCTGCGCCTGAGTGACCTGCCGGTGGACGAGGTGCCGCTCAGCCCGCTGGAGGGTTTCCTGAACCAGATCACCAACCCCGCGCTGGCGGCCATCCTGCTGACCATCGGCTTGAACGCGATCCTGTTCGAGCTGTCCAACCCGGGCGGCTACGTGGCCGGGCTCATCGGCGTGGTGTGTTTGCTGCTGGCGTTCTATGCCCTGGGCACGCTGAACGCGAACTGGGCGGGCCTGGGGTTCATCGCGCTGGCGTTTGTGCTGTTTGTGCTGGATCTCAAGGCCCCCACTCACGGTGCGCTGACCGTCGGGGGCATCGTGAGTTTCGTTTTTGGAGCGTATATGCTGTTCAACAACACGGATGTGAACGTGCCCTGGGCGCCGATCATCGGTTCGGCGCTGGCTACAGCCGCGTTCTTCGCGTTCGCCATCACCAAGGCGTTGACCGCGCAGCGACGTCAGCCGACTACCGGCATGGAGGGGATGATCGGCGCGGCGGCCGAGGTGCGCCAATCGTTGGATCCCTCCGGTATCGTGCTGGCCAGCGGCGAGCTGTGGCGCGCGGAATCAGAATCGGGCCCCATCGCGGCCGGCGAACGGGTCATCGTGACCGGCAAGAATGGGTTCGTGCTGCGGGTCAAGAAGGCGTAAACCCACTTCTGACCACGAAGACACCATGACGCAAAGCTTCTGGGCCATTTGTGTCTTGGTGTCTTTGTGGTGATAGATCTGGCTGCGGCGAAAGGACGTGCCATGCATCATTCGGCAATGCCTGTATCTGCCATCCGGCAACGAGCGAAGGCCGACCCCCACCGTCCCCAATACCACTTCACGCCGCCGACCAACTGGCTGAACGACCCCAACGGCTTGATCCAGTGGCGCGGGCAGTATCATCTGTTCTACCAGCACAACCCGCACGCGCCGGTGCATGGCTCGATCCACTGGGGCCACGCGGTCAGCGATGATCTCGTCCACTGGCGCGACCTGCCCATCGCGCTGGCGCCCACGCCGGGCGGGACAGACGCGGGCGGCTGCTGGTCCGGCTGCGCGGTCGACGACGACGGCACGCCCACGCTGGTCTACACGGGCGTCCACCCCCAGGCCGTGCATCTCGCCACCAGCGCTGACGGCCTGCTGACATGGCAGAAGTACGCCGGCAATCCGGTGATCGCCGGGCCGCCGGCCGATCTAGCCGCGGGCGGTGATTTCCGAGATCCGTTCGTGTGGCGCGTTGGCGACGGCTGGCGCATGGTGATCGGCACGCGCGATGGCGACGTCGGCGGCGTGGTGCTGTTGTATCGCTCCGCTGATCTGCGGCGCTGGGCGTATGAAGGGCCGATCCTGCGGGGCGACATCAGCCGGGCGGAGCCTTTCTCCACGGGCGCGATGTGGGAGTGCCCCAACCTGCTCGACTTCGGCAGCCGGCAGGCGTTGATCATCTCCACGCAGGATCCATCCTGGCGTCTGATGTACCCGTTCTACGTTACCGGCGTGCTGGGGCCGGATGGCTTCGCAGTCGAGCGACAGGGTGTCCTGGGGCATCCGGGCACGGGCGGTGATTTCTACGCGCCGCAAGCCATGCGTCGGGCCGACGGTAACCACCTGTTGTTGGGTTGGCTGAACGAGGGCCGAAACGAGGACGCGCGGCGGGAGGCCGGCTGGGCTGGCGCGCTGTCGCTGCCGCTGGTCGTTTCGCTGGCCGCGGACGGCTGCCTGACCCTGGCCCCGGCGGCCGAGTTGCAGGCGTTGCGCGACGAGGGCCGGCATTACCAGGAGATCGCGCTGGGCGCAGCGCCCTGGGCGCCGGAGATCGCAGGGGACTGCCTGGAGATCGCCGCGCAGATCGAGCCGGGCGCGGGCGCCGAAGTCGAGCTGCAGGTGCGCTGCTCCCCCGACGGCGCGGAATACACGTCGATCCTGGTGCATCAGGCTGACCGGCAGATCGCCATCGTCCGGGAGCACGCCAGCCTGGATGACAGGTGCGATCGGGTCTCGGCCAGCGCACCGCTCAAGGCCGCCGATGGGCCGGTGACGCTGCGCATCTTCCTCGACCGTTCGACCATCGAAGTCTTCGCGGAAGGTGGCCGCACCAACCTGGCAACCCGCATCTACCCGACACGGCCGGATAGCGTGGGCGTCCGCCTGGTGAGCCGGGGTGGGCCGGTGCGGGTGAAGTCGTTGGATGTTTGGAAGCTGCGGGGGATCTGGTAGGTTGCGATCCAAGCTCCCGGAATCGAGGCTTTAGCCGGTTGGATGGTTAACGTGAGAGACCGGCTGAAGCCTCGACTCCGGCCTGTGCCAGGGGAACTCGAAGGCACAAGCCAGCGGCTTGTGTTACAGATCCAGGGTGAGCGTCCAGCCATACGGATCCATCGCGCGGCCATATTGGATATCGGTCAGCGCCTTGTACAGGCGTTGCGCCACCGGTCCCGGCCGATTGCCGTTGATGATGACCGCCTCATCCTCCGTGCCGAGCTGGCCCACCGGCGCAATCACGGCCGCAGTGCCGATCCCGAATATCTCGGTGATCCGACCGTCCCGGATGTCCGTCAGGATCCGGTCCACTTCGATGCGTTCCTCGCTCACCGAATAGCCCAAGGCGGGCGCCAGCCTCAACACCGAATCCCGCGTGATGCCGGGCAGGATGCTGCCGGAGAGCGCGGGCGTGGCGATGTGCGTCCCGTCGTACACGAACGCGATGTTCATGGCGCCGACCTCTTCGATGTAGCGCCGCTCCACCGCGTCCAGCCACAGCACCTGCTGGTAACCCAGGGCCCGCACTTTTTCTCCCACATAGAGGCTGGCCGCGTAGTTGCCGCCGGTCTTGGCTTCGCCGGTGCCGCCGCGCACTGCGCGTACGTGGTCGCGCGAGATGTACACCGCAACAGGGTTGAAACCGGTCGCGAAATAAGGTCCCACCGGCCCCACGATGATATAGTGCAGATAGCTCCGGCTGGCATGGACGCCCAGGTCAATGTCGGTTGCAATCAGGGTCGGCCGGATGTACAGCGACGCGCCGTCCTGCGCCGGGACCCACTCCCGCTCCAGGCTTACCAATGCGACCATCGCTTCGACGTGCTCCTCGGGGTCTACCTGGACCATCGCCATGCGCTGTGCCGACCGGTTGAAGCGCGCCGCGTTCTCCCAGGGCCGGAACAGGTTGATGCGGCCATCCGGCCGCCGATAGGCTTTCAGTCCTTCGAAGATGCTCTGGCCGTAGTGCAGCACGATAGACGCCGGGCTGAGCGTTAATGATTGAAACGGGCCGATCCGGGTATCGTGCCAGCCCTGTTCGGGCGTGTAACGCTGGCTGAACATGTGGTCAGAGAAGTTCCGGCCGAAGCCTAAATCCGCCGAAAAGGGTTTGCGGGCGGCTGGGACCAATGGTTCAACGACGATTTTCATGAGTGACAGCACCTTTCTTGATGTACGCGCCTGAGCGCAGGGAATCGCAGTGCTGGACAGGGAGGTCAACTCTGACCGGTGAGCCGAGCCGAGGTATTATAATGGCGTAAGCAGATGGGCGCAAACACCGGTCATGTGCTATACTCCCGCCGAAAGCTTGGTCCGCCGATTTTCCCCTCAGAAAGGCACGGCTGCACGTGCGTCACGATACACGCTGGGCATATGTTCTCGTCATCCTGGCCACACTATTCTGGGCCGGGAACATGGTGTTGGGCCGCGCCTTACGGGACGCGATCGGCCCGTTCACGCTGGCCGCCGCGCGGATGGTGGTGGCGGGGGTCGCCTTCCTGCCGCTATTGCGCCGCCAACCGGCGGTTGAGCAGCGGCCCGGTCGGCGGTGGCCCTGGTTGTTGGGGATGGCGCTGCTGGGGATGGTAGGCTGCCCGGTGACGCTCTACCTGGCGCTGCACTACACCACCGCCACCAGCACGTCGCTGATCAACGGCACGGGGCCGCTGATGACCGCGCTACTGGCGGCCTGGCTTCTCCGTGATCGCCTGACGCCGGGCCAGCTCGCCGGCGCGATTGTTTCACTGCTGGGCGTCACCCTGGTGGTGGGCGGGGGCCAGGCGGATGGGTTGAACGGCCTGGCCTTGAACCTCGGTGACCTGATCATGCTGGGCAACGTGGCGATGTGGGGTCTCTATTCGATCATGAGCCGGGTCGTCACGCGCGAACGCTCGGCGGTTTGGGCCACTACCTTTTCGATCTGGTTTGCGCTGCCGTTTCTGCTGCCCGCGGCCATCCTGGAATGGCGACAGGCGCCACCGGTGCTGAACGGTTCACTGCTGCTGGCAGTGCTCTACATCGGGGTGTTCTCAACCTGCCTGGCGTTCCTGGCGTGGAACGAAGGGGTGCGTCGCGTGGGGCCGTCGGGCGCGATGGCGTTCTACAACATGCTGCCGATGTTCGGGGCGCTGTTGGCCGCGTTGTTCCTGGGCGAGCGCTTGATGTCCGGACAGCTCCTCGGCGGCGGTTTGATCATCGGTGGAGGGCTGTTGGTTGCGCTGTGGAGGCATTGAGGCCCGTCTCCGCACATGTTTTTGCGCGGTGTCAGGCATGTGTAGGCCCTAAGCGTCACCGGCTCGAAATGCAGCCGCGACGATGGTTTGCGCCTCAGCCTGGATGCGCCGCAGGTGCTCCTCGCCCAGGAAGCTTTCCGCGTAGATCTTGTACACGCCTTCGGTGCCCGAGGGCCGCGCGGCGAACCAGCCGTTCTCAGTCATGACCTTCAGGCCACCTCAGTCAGTCGGATTTCGCGTTCGGTCGTCTTACTTCTTAATTGACAAGTATTCGCTTCTCTGGTATGTTGCGCTTCGCCCGTCTTCGTCGCAGAACAGATGTATTGATCTGAGTCCGCACATGCAACAAGGCCTTGAAGAAGAGCTCCGCCAGGATGTGGAGCGGCGATATCGGCCGCAGGGTGAAACGCCGCGCGGCTGGTTCGGCCGCGTCTACAACGAGCTGCAAGGCAAACGCTACATTGATCTGAGCAAAGACACCCAGTTCACCGATGTCTGGCCGCTGCTGGGGGTCATCCTGACGTTAATCGGCCTGGCGGCGAACAGCCGGTTCCTGCTGGCCGGCGCGCTGTGCCTGTTCGTCGTGCCGGCCGTGGCCTGGGCCTGGAACGCGCTCAGCCTGTTCGGGGTTCACTATACCCGCGAGTTGAGCGAAACGCGCGCCTTCCTGGGCGAAACGGTGACGCTCACGCTAACCGTCCGCAACGCCAAGTTCTTGCCTATCCCCTGGCTCCACGTGCTCGACACTCTCCCGGCAATGCTGCCCATCGTCAGCGCCGGGGCCGGCCCGCACACACCCGGCCCGGACGATGCCGCGGCGGTCAGGCTGAACCCGGTGACCAACCTGGGTGAGTTCCTCAGCTTTTGGAACGTCGGCATCTTTGGCCGGCTCACCCGGCGCTTCACGATTCAGTGTACCCAGCGCGGCTACTTCACCTACGGTCCGGCGGCGCTCACCACCGGCGACGGTTTCGGCATGTTCAACCGTAAGGGCAAGCTGCCCGACCAGCAGCGGTTGATCATCTATCCGCGGCTCTATCCCGTGGCCGAGCTGGGCCTGCCGGCCAAGAACCCGTTCGGGGCGCGGCCGGCCGATGCCAGGCTGGTGGAAGATCCGCTGCGCACGGCCGGCATCCGACCCTGGCAGCCGGCCGACGGCTTGAAACGCGTCCATTGGAAGGCCACCGCCCGGCATCAGGCCACGCGCGAGGCCGCGCACGCCCTGCTCAGCCGTGTCTACGAGCCCAGCCAGGAGCCGCAAATGTTGATTTTCCTGAACGTGGCGACCCTGGAGCGCCACTGGCTGGGCCACATCCCCGAATTGATGGAGCGGGCCGTCAGCGTGGCCGGCAGCCTGGCCGCGGTCTGCGCGGAGCAACGTCTGCCGGTAGGCCTGATCGCCAACGGCGTGCTGCCCGGCTCTGACCAGCCGCTGCGCCTGCTGCCCGGCCGCAGCCCCGAGCAGTTGGTGCGCATCCTGGAGCTGTTGGCCGCGGTCACCGCGTTTGCCTCCCGGCCCATCGAGGAGTTGTTGCTGCGCGAAGCCCCACGCCTGCCCTGGGGCGCCACCCTGTTGGTGGTGAGCGCCATCGCGCACGAGGGGCTGCTGGCCGCGCTGGCCGATCTGCACCGCGCCGGCCGCCGTGTGGTGCTGTTCACCCTGGCGGAGCGACCGCCCGCGGCCGAGCTGCCTGGCGTCACCATCTACCACCTGCCGCACTTGGTGGAGGATATTATCGCGCCTTTACGAGTGTCATTCTGAGGGGCCGCAGCCCCGAAGAATCTCGCGGCGCAGATGCTTCACTGCGTTCAGCATGACAAACTAGAGCCATGTTACTCACTAACCGACGCGTCGCCCTGATCTACCTCTGCCTGGCCGGCATGGAGGCCGCCTGGCTGCTGCCGCTCTTGCTGCTGGCCTACCGCGCCGCGCCCGCGCCATTGGCCTCCTTCGCCATCTTGTTCGGCGCGCTGCTGGCGTGGATGCTGGCGTTGGAGCTGTTGAGCCGGGCCGGAGTCAAATCGCCCCTCTACGATGTCGTGGCGCTGGGCGCGATGATCGCCACCGGCCTGCTGCTGGTGCGCGTGGTGCTCTATCCCGACTGGCTGGGGGCCAGCCTGGGCTGGATCGGCCGCACGATCAGCGAGACCGCCAACTATCGGGCCGGTCTTGTCCCGCCCGCGTTGGCGCTGATCGGCTTCAACCTGCTCCTCTGGCAGCGGGCAACCGTGGCCACCAGCCGCGATCTGAGTTTCTTCAGCGTGGGGGTCGCGTTCCGGTCCGGGATGCTGCTGCTGTTCATCGGCGGCGCGGTCTGCACGGCGGTGCGCGGGGTGAATTTGCTGCCACTGCTGCTGACCTATTTCGTCTTGGGGCTGACAGCGGTCGCGTTGGCCCGCATCTCAGAGAAGGCATCAGAGGCGCAGAGCGCAGGGGCAACGATGACAGCGCGGCGCCTGCTCCCGGTGCTCCTGGCCATCGGCGGGACGGTTGGGCTCATTGGGGTGGTGGCGCAGGCTTACACCCCCGCAGGGGTGCGCGCGTTTCTGCGCCTGTTCGACCCGCTGTGGGCGCTTCTCAGGCCGCTGTTTCTAGCGCTGCTCTTCTGGTTGACCCAACTTTTGAACCCCGCCCTCCTCTGGTTTGAGCAATTCGTAATTCGCATGCTGGGCGGTCAAGACAGCCTGCCGGAGATCGACCTTGTGCCAGCCCTTGGAGAGCAGGCGAACCCGCTGGAGCAAACGTCCGCGTGGTTGGGTCCGCTGTTGATTGACGCCCTGATCGCCATCGGGATCGTGCTGGCGGTCCTGGCGCTGATCGTGCTGCTGCTGCTCTACCTGGAACGGGTGGGACGCGTGGGTGCGCGCGCGTAGGCCGAAGACGAAGGCGCGGAGACCGTCACCCTGGGCGGCGGTATCTTGGGCCGCGGGCTGGCCGCGCTGCGCAACGCTTCCCGGCTGCTGCGGCGGTTCGGCCTGAGCCGGCAGCTCCTGGCCGCGGTGTCGGTGCAGAACATTTACGCCAACCTGTGCCGCCTGGCCGGCCGGCAGGGCCAGCCCCGGCCCGCGACCCAGCCGCCCGACGACTACCTGGCCACCCTGCACCGCGTCTTCCCCGGCCACGAACCCGCCCTCGAACGCATCACTGCGGCCTACATGCGCGTCCACTACGGCGATCAGCCGGTGACCGCGGCCGAGCTGGCTGCGTTGCGCGCGGACTATCGCACGGTGCGGGAGAGTGAGCTGACAAGGAATGAAGGGAACTGAGGGCACAAACGGAACTGAGGGAACCCAGGGGAAGTAAGGGAACTTTGGGGAAACAAGGGAACTCAGGGAACTGCGCCAGTAGTCTACACATACGCAGGGGCGCATTTGACGTTCCGGGCAGACCGTGGCGGAGCACCCTGAGCGGAGGGCCGCCGCCCGCAGTCGAAGGGTGCGCAGCGGCTTAAACAGGCCGCAGCCTTCGACTACGCCGGTGATAGGTCCCACCGGCTCCGCTCAGGCTGCTCTCGCCCCAGAACCGAAACGCACCCTCTGCGCAGTGTGCAGTACGCAACACGATGGACACCAAACCCGCACTGATCGCCCATGCCGATTGGGGCAGCGCGCCGGTTAAGCGCTGGCTGGCTCGAGCGCGGCTGCTGCCGGATGGCCGTTACCGGGCGCTGGCGCCACAACCGGCCGGCGCGTTGAATTGCCTGCTGTCCCGGCTGGCGGCCGAGGCCGAGGGCGGCGCGGTGCTGCTCGGCCTCGATTTCCCCATCGGCCTGCCCGCGGCCTACGCCGGACACGCGGGTATCCGCGACTTCCTGGTCGCGTTGCCCGGCTTCGGCCAGGGTGGGTGGGCCGACTTCTACACCCCCGCCGAGCAGCCGGCCGAGATCAGTCTGCGCCGGCCCTTCTACCCGCGGCGGCCGGGCGGTGCACGGCGCCATCACCTGCTGGATGGCCTGGGGCTGGGCGGCAGCGACGAGTTGTGGCGGCGGTGCGACCGGCTGACCTTCGGCCGCGGGTCGGCGTCGCCCTTGTTCTGGACGCTGGGCGCGAACCAATCGGGCAAGGCCGCCATTGTCGGCTGGCGCGAGGTGCTGGCCCCCGCGCTGCTCGCCGGCGATCCGCCCCTGGCGCTGTGGCCTTTCGCCGGGCCGCTGCATGCGCTGCTGCGGCCCGGCTGGATCGTGGCCGCCGAGACCTACCCGGCCGAATGTTATCATCACCTGGGGCTGACCGACGGCGGCAAGCGCTGGAGCAAGCGCCGGCCGGCTGACCGGATCGCCCAGGCTCCGCCCCTGCTGGCGTGGGCGGCCGCGGCCGGCGTCGAGCTGGAACCGGAATTAGTGAAGGCCATCGAAACCGGCTTCGGTCCCCGGCCCGACGGCGACGACCCGTTCGATGCCACCGTGGGCCTGTTCGGGATGCTGAACGTCGTGCTGGGCCGCCGGCCGCCCGGCGAGCCCAACGACGAAACCGTGCGCCGGGTGGAAGGGTGGATCCTGGGGCAGATGCCATGACCGAAGACCTGCTCCTGCGCCGCAAATGGACGCTGCGGGCTCACGGCCGCCAGGTGGTGTTCGTGAAGAAGCCGGTCGAGAGCAGCACGCACGTGGTCATGAAGGCGCTGTTGTGGGCGCTCTACCTGCCGCAGTACCCGGACCTGACTGTCGAGATCGCCATTGGCGACCCTACAAGCCGGACCTGGTGAGCCTGGACGACCGGGGGGAGCCGCGCTTCTGGGGCGAGGCCGGCGACGTGACGACGGCCAAGATCCGTTCGCTGGCGCGGCGCTATCGGCGCACCCACTTCGCGCTGGCGAAATGGGACACGCGGCTGGCGCCGCTGGCGGCCATCGTCGAGGACGCGCTAGCCGGGCTGGCGCGAGCCGCGCCGTTCGACCTGATCAGCTTCCCGCCGGATGCCGTGGATCGCTTCATCGCCGACGACGGCACGATCCGCATCAGCCACGCCGATGTTACGTGGGTGCGCTGTCCCTTGGACTGAAAATAAGCGAGCATCCTGAGCGGGTCTGCAAGTCAAGGCGCTTAACGAGCAGTGACCAGTCGAAGGATGCGGCTTTGCGCAAAGCCGCATCCTTCGACTACGGGCTGCGTCCTTCGACGTCGCACTGTGGTGCTTCGCTCAGGATGCCAGCCCTCCGCTCAGGATGCTCCGCTCTCAGGTCATAACTGACTTTGAAGGCACCCATTTGGGAATAGCTGATACTGTCCCCGCCCATGACGCGGTGTTATACTCTTCTCATCATTACTCACCTGTGCGCACCAGCGCACACAACCTGAACATCACGAAAGGAAGGATCCCATGACAGTTCGAGCTTCGACCGCGGCATGGAAAGGCACGTTGAAAGAAGGCGCCGGCACGATGAAGTTGGGCAGCGGCGCATACGAGGGGCCGTTCACCTTTGCTTCACGCTTTGAATCGGGGCCGGGCACCAACCCGGAAGAGCTGATCGGCGCCGCGCACGCCGGCTGCTTCTCCATGTTTCTGTCCGCCCTGCTGAGCAAGGAGGGCTTCGTGCCCACCATCCGCACCACCGCCAAGGTCCACCTGGGCGCGGGGCCCACGATCAACCTGATCGAGTTGGAAACCGAGGCCGAAGTGCCCGGCATTGACGAGGAAAAGTTCCAGCAGTTGGCGCAGGACGCCAAGAAGGGCTGCCCGGTCTCCAAGGCCCTGGCCGGCCCGGAGATCACGCTGTCGGCCAAGTTGCTGTAAAGGCTCAAATTTTAAGCTTAATCTCTTGACCCTCACGTTACGTCATAGTGTATGCTTCCGCCCATGAAGCGCACTGCCCGGAACTACACCGTGCGCCAGCTTGCCGAGATGGCCGGGGTCAGCGTCCGCACGCTGCACCACTACGACCAGATCAGCCTGCTGGCGCCGTCGGCCCGCACCGAAGCCGGCTACCGGCTCTACGGCCAGGCCGATCTGCTGCGCCTCCAGCAGATCCTGTTTTTCCGGGAACTGGATCTGCCCCTGGCCGAGATCCGGGCGATCCTGGACGATCCGGGATTCGACCAGGTGGCGGCGTTGCAGCAGCACCGGCTGATGGTGCAGTCGCAGCTTGGACGGCTCGGCGCGCTTCTGACCACGATCGATCGCACGATCGCAAAACTGACGGAGGTGGATATGAGCTTGACGGATGATGAACTCTACGAGGGGTTCCCCAAGGAGCAGGTTGACCGCTGGAAGCGGGAAGTGGATGAGCGCTACGACCCGGTGCTGGTGGCCGAGTCGAACCGTCGCGTGCGCGCCATGGACAAGGCGCAGTGGAACGACGTGAAGGCCGAGGGGGATGCCATATCGCGGCGCATGGCCGAGCTGATGGGCCGTGACCCTGGCGACCCGGAGGTGCAGGTGACCATCGCGCGGCAGCACGCGTGGATCGAGCGCTTCTACCCCTGCTCGGCCGAGGTGTTCGAGGGCCTGGGCCAGCACTATGCCGATCACCCGGAGTTCCGGGCGACCTACGACAAGTACCGCATCGGCCTGGCCGACTTCATGCGGGACGCGATGGCGTATTACGCCGCGCATTCCTTGCGATAGAGTTTATCAGTGGGGCAATTTGGCAAATTGCCCCATTTTGGTTTATCCTCACGCCACAACCGAAACCCCGTCAGCACCCCCACCAGGAGCACAGCGTGACCAAGCGATTCATCGTCGTCGCCGGCAACATCGGCACAGGCAAGACCTCGATCACCGAGCGCATCGGCGCGCGGCTGGGCTGGCGCACCGCCTTCGAGTCGGTGGCCGACAACCCCTACCTGCCGGACTTCTACGCGGACATGCGCCAGTGGTCCTTCCACCTGCAGGTCTTCTTCCTGGGCCATCGCGCCCAACTGCACCTGGCGCTGGCCAACGCCCCTGAGTCAGCCATCGCCGACCGGAGCATCTACGAAGACGCGTACATCTTCGCCCGCGCGCTGCACCACATGGGCAACCTGAGCGAGCGCGACTACCGGGCCTATCGGGCGCTGTTCGACCTGGTGGTGTCCGGCCTGCCCAGGCCCGACCTGCTGCTCTACCTGAAGGCGCCGGTGCCGCTGCTGCTGGAACGAATCCACGGCCGCGGCCGCAGCATGGAAAGCGGCATCACCGGGGACTATTTGAGCTTGCTGGAATCGTTCTATGACGAGTGGCTGCAGACCTTCGACCTGTGCCCCGTGCTGACCATTCACACCAACGACCTGGACTTCGTCCACAAGCCGCGGCACCTGGGGATCGTCGTGCGGCGCATCCAGGATAAGCTGGCGGGCAAAGAGGACATCGTGTTCCCGGCCAACGGAGGGTGATGATTATTCCCCCCGCATCGCCGCTAACACTTGCGGCAGCAGCGCCCGTGTGGTCGCCAGCCCCTCGCCCGCGTGGAGCGTCACGTTGCCCTGCCAGTCCCCGAAATACCCCCCGGCCTCGCCCAGGATCGCGGGGAAGGGCCCGCAGTCCCATGCGTTCATGATGGGGTCCAGCATGATCTCGATCCGGCCGGTGGCGACCAACAAATAGCCGTAGGCGTCGCTCCAGCCGATGCGATGATACGTGCGCCGCATCAACCGCTCCCACTCGGCCGAGCGGCCATACGCCGCAAAGCCGCCCGGATCGCTGCACGAGACGTAGGCCCGGCTCAGGTCGGCCGCCTGCGAGACGCGGGCGCGGCGGCCGTTCCACCAGCACCCTTCGCCCGTCGCCGCGACCAGCAGCTCGTCGGTGCCGGGGTAGTACGCCGCGCCCACCTCGGGCCGGCCCTCGATCTCCAGCCCGATCAGCACCCCGTACAGCGGCACCCCGCGAATGAACGCCTTGGTGCCATCAATGGGGTCAACGAACCAGCGGTGGCTGGCCCCTTGCCCCTCGCTGGCGCCGAACTCCTCGCCGACGATGGCGTGACTCGGATACGCCTGCTCGATGCGGCCACGGATCAGCTCCTCGGCCTGCCGGTCGGCCACGGTGACGGGGGAGTCATCGGCCTTGAAGTCGGGCCGCACCCCGGCGTTGAAGTAGCCCAGCGTCAGCCGGCCGGCCAGGTACGCGGTCTCGGCCGCGAAGGTCATGTAGTTGTGTAAAGTTGGTCGCATATGTGCTCACTCAAAAAAAGCACCCAGGCCTGGAGTCGAGGCTTCAGCCGGTTGAGTGGTTAACGCAAGAGACCGGCTAAAGCCTCGATTCCTGCCTGAGCACCCTGGGGCTCCTCACCACCGCTCGTACCGCACCAACTCCGCCAGCGGCCGGCGCTCCTTGGGGCGGAGCTCATCGGCCGGGAAGCCCAGCGGCGTGAAGAGCACCGGCTCGACCTCGTCCGGCAGGGCCAGGATCTCGCGCGCCGCGGCCGGGTTGAACGCTGCGATCCAGCACGTGCCCAGCCCTAGCTCGGCCGCGGCCAGGATCATGTGGTCCATCGCGATGGTGGCGTCCACGTCCGCGTGGCTCTTGCCATCGTACATCGCCCGCTGCCACGCCTCGGCCCGCACGGTGCAGACGCACAAGATCAGCGGCGCCTGGGTGAACCACTCGCGGTGGTAGATGCGCCGCAATTCGGCCGCGCGGCCGGCCGTGTGGATCACGATGACGCGGAACGGCTGCTTGTTGGCCGCGGTCGGCGCCAGCCGGCCGGCCTCCAGCACCTGCGCCAGCAGGTCATCGGGGACCGCGTCCGGCTTGTAGGCGCGGACGCTGTAACGGTTGCGAATCAGGTCTTGGAAGGACATGAAACACCTCAAGGTATTGTGGTTTGTGCGTGCAACTCCGCTAACTCACGCTGGTCCTCGTCCAGGTCAGGGCTGTCAATGGCCTCGTCCAGCGCGACAACGTGACGTAACTGTTCCTCTGCATCTTTCAACTGCCCAAGGGCCTTGAACACCTCCGCCAGGTTGTACCGGGCCACGCGTTCGCCCTCACGATCTGCGCGTTCCAGGTACGAGTCGAGCGCCAACTGGTAGTAGGTCAGCGCCCGTTGGGGCAGGCCGCGCTCGGCATAGATGCCGCCGGCGTCTTGCAACGCCTCTGCTTCGGCTTCCAGATCGCCCGACTCGATCGCGTCGGCAAGCGCCTCTTGGAATGGCTTGACTTCGGGCACGCTTTCCGCGGCCAGTTGTCGGTGGAACGCAGCGCGTGCGGCCCGCTCATCTGCCTGTTGCGCAGCGACATTCTTCTGCACGATTTCGGTCATCTCCGCCTGCAGCGCGTCCAGGTGATCAAAAAGCTCCCAAACCGACGCCTGTTCGCCGGCAACGT
>DAOUAT010000078.1:0-16719 GCA_034433275.1 Anaerolineae bacterium | reverse complement strand
GGCCAGCCCCAACGCTTCCGCTTCAGCCAGCAGGCCCGCGCTGCTGTCCACGCCCACATAGGCCCCGCGCCACCCCTCGGCGCGCAGAAACGCCAGCAGACGGCCGTTGCCGCAGCCCACATCGAGCACGTTGGCAGCCGGGCTGAGATAGGGTAGAATACGCGTGAAGCCGAGGGGCCAGCCGCGGCGGGTGGCCGCGAAGTCCCCGGCAAACTTTGCATAAAAAGCCCGGTTCAAATCGAGCAGGGCGCGACAGGTTTCCGTACGCATGGTTGACACAGAGTCCCGATCCTCCTGGCGGCCGCGCGGCCACGATTTCGACGTCGCCCAACACCGCGACGCGCTGCTGGCGATCTTCACCGCGGTGCGCGACGCAGACAAGTGGGATGCCGATTCCCTGCCGCGCATCTTAGCACAGCACCCGCGCGGGGGCAAGGCCGCACCCGCCGGACCGGAGGGCAGCTATTTCGCCAAGATCGAGCTGGTGGCCGCTTACCGTGAACTCACGGTCGCGGGCGAGCTGCCGTTCGAGCGCCACGTGCTGCGCCGCCTGCAGATGAAGCCGATCCGCACGTCGTCCGGCGTCGCGCCCGTGACGGTGCTCACCGAGCCGGCCGGCTGTCCCGGTCGCTGTATCTTCTGCCCCGACGCGGACGGCATGCCCAAGAGCTACCTGCCCGACGAGCCGGGCGCACGGCGGGCCGCGCAGTGCGGCTTCGATCCTTACCTCCAGGTGCGCACGCGGCTGGCAACGTTCAAGGCCATGGGCCACACGGCCGACAAGGTGGAGCTGCTGATCCTCGGCGGCACGTGGAGCGCGTATCCGAAGGTGTACCGGGAGTGGTTCGTCGGCCGCTGCCTGGAGGCGATGAACGAGGATGAAGGGCGGGCGCTTGGAGAGGCGGAGCCACCCCATGGACTGAGCTCACGGAAGCATTTCGCGCCAGAAACAAGCCTTGGAATCGAGCCTTCAGGCGGTTTGACTGGCGGCAGTGAGCAACCGGTTGAAGCCTCGATTCCAGTGATCTGCTCTGAAAATGAGATGCTCTCAAGCTCGCTGGCCGCGGCCCAGGCGCGCAACGAGACCGCGGCGCACCGCAACGTGGGGCTGGTGATCGAAACGCGGCCCGACTGGGTGACGCCGGCCGAGGTCGCGCACCTGCGTCGCCTGGGGGTCACCAAAGTGCAACTCGGCGTGCAGAGCCTGGACGACCGGTTGCTGGCGTTGAACCAGCGCGGGCACGATGTCGAGGCCGTGCGCCGAGCGGTGCGCCGGCTACGCGCGGCCGGCTTCAAGCTGCACCTGCACTGGATGCCCAACCTGCTCGGCGCAACCCCCGAATCCGACCGGGCCGATTTCGCGCGGCTGTGGGCCGATCCGGCCCTGCGCCCCGACGAGCTCAAGATCTACCCCTGTTCGATCATCGCGGGCACCGAGCTCTACGACCGGTGGCAAGCGGGCGAGTATCAGCCCTACACCGACGATGAATTGATCGCGCTGGTGGCCGACTGCAAAACCACCATCCCGCCCTATTGCCGCATCAACCGCGTCTTTCGCGACATCCCGGCTGATGACATCGTGGCCGGCAGCAAGCGCTCGAACCTGCGACAACTGGTACACGAACACCTGGCCGCCACCGGCCGGCGCTGCGGCTGCATCCGTTGCCGCGAGGTGCGAGGCGCGGCCGTGGCCGAGACCGACCTGCAGGCCGTGACCCATGCCTACGACACCGATGCCACCCGGGAGCTTTTTCTGAGCTACGAAACCGGCGATGGCGCCCTGGCTGGTTTCCTGCGTCTGTCGTTGCCGCTGGCGCCGACCGATCCTTCCGCTGACACCCGCGAGATCTGGCGGGTGTTGCCGGAGCTAACTGGCGCGGCGCTGCTGCGTGAGGTACACGTGTACGGCCCTGCGCTGGGCATCGGCGCGGAGAGCGCGGGCGAGGCGCAGCACCTGGGTCTGGGCCGCCGCCTCATCATGGGGGCAAAGGCGCAGGCCCGCGCCGCAGGCTTCGACCGTCTGGCGGTGATCTCGGCTATCGGCACCCGGCGCTATTACGAGGGGCTGGGGTTCAGCCGGGGAGAAGCCTATCTGGTCGCTGTACTGTAACGGCGACCGCTTTGTGCCCTGCCTGTTTCGTGCTATAGTTGCGTGCAAGTCGTTACACCAGTCTCAACAAGGAGGTCAGCATGGGTTCATTCTTTAGATTCCTCGGCGGTTTGGCGCTAGGTGCACTGGTCGGAGGCGCAGCCGGCCTGTTGTTAGCCCCGCAATCTGGGGAGGATTTGCAGCACACCGTGCGTGATCGCGCGCAACAGGTGATCGAAGAAGGCCGCCGCGCGGCCGCAGAGCGTCGTGCTGAGCTCGAGGCGCAGTTCGCGCAAGCCAAGCAGCCGCCGCATTGAGGGGTGTTGTTGTATGCTCACCAGCAAACTGGAAGCTGTCCAGGCGCGCATCCGTGAAAGATGGTATCCAGGCTTCACCTGGATGCTGAACAGCGAAACACCGTGGACGCCCCTGGCTCGATCGCTGGGCGAAGCGACGATAGCGCTGGTTAGCACCTGTGGCATGTATCGCCAAGACACCCAGACGCCGTTTGATGCCTGGAACGACCTGGGTGATCCTGGCTTTCGCGAGATCCACGTGGACACGCCGGCCGATCGCCTGGTCATCGCGCACACGCACTACAACCATCAGTACGTCGCGGCCGACGGCAGTGTCGCGTTGCCCATCGCACACTTCAATCAACTGGTGGCCGAAGGGGTCGTCGGCCGGCTGCACCCGTGGGCATACAGCTTTATGGGCTATCTGCCCGAGCCGCGACAACTGGTGGCCGAAACCGCGCCCCAGGTGGCCCGCCGCCTGCGCGCCGAAAGGGTGGACGCGGCCTTCCTGACACCGTGTTGACCGATCTGTCAGCAGTCCGTGGGACTGATCGCCAGGGCGCTGGAAGCCACCAACATTTCAACGGTGTGCGTGGTCATGAATCGTGACATCATTGAGAATGTCAAGGCGCCGCGCGCGCTGTTCGTGCGTTTCCCGTATGGGGCGCCGTTAGGGCCAGCACGCGACAGCACAACGCAACACGCCGTCATCCGGGCAGCGCTGGACGTTTTGGTGAACGCGACGCGGCCGGGCGCCATTGTTCAGGCCGATGTCGAATGGCCTGAGTAGCTTTCGGAAAGGACCGATCTTCATCATGCGCATCACCATTGAATTCTGTGTGGCTTGAAACTACACCCCGCGAGCCGCCAGTTTGGCGGAAGCACTCATCACGGCACTCAAGCCGATTGTCGGCGGGAAACACCCCATCGAGGCGATCACCCTGCTGCCATCGGGCAACGGCCGTTACGAAGTGACTGTGAACGGTGATCTGATCTATTCCAAGGCGGCCACCGGTCAACACACCACCAACGATTATGTCGTCGCGCGCATCAAGGAAAGGCTCAAGTAAGGCCAACAAGCCCTATGGATCTCTCGCTGCTCTTCACCATCCTCCTGATCTTCGCCTTCACCCTGCTCGGCGCTTATGTGCGCTCCCGAGCGCGCGATCGCTGTCTGAAATCGTGGGATCACTTCCATATCACGGTGGAGTTCACCGACGACAAGCTGGTCTGGGGGGTGATGAAGCTGGAACCGACGGGCATGGAGTTGTCGTACCTGGACAGCGTCCAGGACGACAAGCACATCGAGACCACTTACCTGATCTATAACAGCGACTACAGCACCATCCAGGCGCTATACCGCTACGAGGATAGCCTATCGGAGTGGGGCCGGCGCAGACGCGCCAAGGATATCGAGAAATCGTTCCATCCCGGTCCGCTGCGGCGTTTCCGCCGTGTAGCGCGCAACTTCCTGAGCACGGCCACCGACTCGCTCAACGAGGTCTTCGCCATCCTGCTGGGCCGGGTGACGAAGACCGGGGGACGCTACATCGCCGCGGATGGCAGCAGCGCGTTGAAGAACCTGGGCGGCAAAGTGCTGGGCAGCGTAGGCGGCATCTATGACCCACTGTTGGAGCGCTACATCGGCCGCCGCGTGGTGGTCGAGGTGCTCGAAGGCGAGGAAGTCCACGAACACGTGGGTATCTTCAAGGATTATTCTGCGGATTTCCTGGAAGTGCTCAATGTCCAATACCCGCAGCCACAGGAACTCGCGCTGACTTCGCAAACCTTGATCCACTCCGAGCGGCTTGACGCGCTACTGGAGGAGAACGCACTGCGCGTCACCAACAACGACACCTGGCCGATCCTGGTGCGTTCATTGGAATGCGCCGGTGATGAGCGGCTCATCAACGCGATCGTAGATGGCGGCGAGACTGTCGTCCTGCACGTTGACCCCGGGCAGGCCAGCGAGGCGCGGCTGCACGTGCAAATCGTGCGGGAGCTGGACATGATCGTGCCCCGCGCGCGCGCGGTCGTGCGCCATCGGGCCGAAACCGGCGATGGGGAGACGCTGGGCAACCTGCTGTTCGACATGGTCTTCGATGTGGGCAAACTGCTCGGCAGCGAAGACAAAGTGACCGACCAGGAAGCCCGATTACGCCAGGAGCTGCGCCGCCAGCCTGATAGTGCGCTGGCCGCGGCCAACCTGGGCTGCTTATTGATCCAACGGGATGAGTTGGCCGAGGCCGAACGCTGGCTGCGCCAGGCGCTGCGCGCCGAGTATTCCTTGCCCGATGGCGGCCGCCGGGTGCGCATGGAGCTGCGCGAGCTCGAGCGCCGGCGGTTGGAGCGTCGCCATCGGTCGGCCGGTCAGGTCGGCGTGAAGCCCGCCGCCCCACCGGTGGACGATGGATCGCACATCTGAGATCAGATGTATCCGGAATCGAGCCTTCAGGCGGTCTGGCGCTCAGTGGGAGTGACCGGCTGAAGCCTCGACTCCCATCACACCATCCCGGAATCGAGCCTTCAGGCGGTCTGGCGCTCGGTGGGAGTGACCGGCTAAAGCCTCGACTCCCATCACACCATCCCGCAATCGAGCCTTCAGGCGGTCTGGCGCTCCGCGGGAGTGACCGGCTGAAGCCTCGACTCCAGGTCGTTAATCCAGAGGAGGATCTGCTACATGTCCAACCCTATTTGCTGTGTCTGCCAAACGCCCATCGAAGGGTCGGCCAAGACCCTGGGCGGGCGCGCCTATTGTGCGCGCCACTATGCGCGGGTCGGCCGCGACCGGCGGGGGATGTGGGGCGCCACCCTGGCCCTAATCGTGGGCCTGGTGCTCTTCGTCTTCGGTGTCACCGCCCTGGCGCCGGGACTGGGTGGCGCCCTGAGCGGGCCAGGGCTGTTGATCGTCAGCTTGGTCTTGGCCCTGGTGCCCGCAGCCGTCTGGCTGGCGGTCTTTTACCTCCAGGATCGCCTGGAGCCCGAGCCCAAGCAATATCTGCTCGGGGTGTTCGTCCTGGGCGCGCTGTTGGCCAGCGCGGTCGGCCAGCCGCTGATCAACGACCTCTTCCGTGTCAACGAATGGGCCAGCGGCAGCCTCCTGTTGAAGCTGGTGGCCGGCGTGTTCATCGTGGGCATCATCCAGGAGTTCCTGAAGTACGCGGCCGTGCGCTACAGCGTCTTCGGCAGCCAGGAATACGACGAGCGCATTGATGGCATCATCTACGGCGCGGCGGCCGGGCTGGGCTACGCGACCATGCTCAACATCGCGTACGTCATCGGCAACGGCGGGGTGGACCTGGGGGTCGGCGCGGTGCGGGTGGCGGTGACCGCCCTGGCGCACGCCAGCTTTGCCGGCGTCACGGGCTACTTCCTGGGCCGCGCCAAGTTCGAGAACCGGGGGCCGTTCTGGCTGCCGGTGGGCCTGGCGCTGGCCGCGCTGCTCAACGGCGTGGTGACCGCCGCCATCGGCGAGATCACGCGCTCAGGGCTGCGGGTGACGCCGCTGAATGGCTTGATCCTGACTGCGGCCATTGCGGCCGCGACTTTCATCGTGTTGTTCGCGATCATCCAGCGCAGCAACCGGGCCGTCCTGGCGAAGGCATGAGGGGAGATGAGACGATGACGACCGAAACGCTCAAAGGTATCCGCCGATTGACTCGTGCCGAAGAGCCGGAATGGTTGGTTTGGCTCCTGGTGGCTGTGATGTTGGCGACTGGTCTGCTCACTCGCACCATCGTGGTGGGCCGGCAGGAAACGCTGCAACAAGGCAACGTCACCCTGCGCTACCCGGCCGGGTGGACCGTCTTGCCGGCCGAGGATGCTTTCGATGTGGCCAACGTGGGCGAGGGCATGGAAGCCGGCCTGTTCCCCGCCCGTGTGCGCGTGCAGCAGATGCCCGTCACCGAGGTCAGCACGTCGGCCCCAACCCTGGGCGACCTGGCCTTGAAGTGGAGCAACCGGCAAAGCGAGGCGTTGCTGGGCTACAAGGTGTTCACCATCGAACCAACCACCGTGCAGGGCCAGGATGCGGTTAAGCTCGACTACGCCTATGTGGCCGAGCCGGCCATGAGCACACCGAACAGCATCCCCCTGGTTGCGCGCGGGGAAGATATCCTGCTGCGCCAGGGCGATATCGTGACCGTAATCAGCCTGGTGGCCGGCACAGAGGACTTTGACCGGCAGGTCGGGACGCTGCGCCGGATTCTCAGCTCGTTGGTGTTGAAGTAGAGGAGGGAACGATGAGAGGACGAACGATCATCCTGACGGCAGCCGTGCTGCTCACCATTGTGTTAGGGCTGGTGGGCAGCGCGCACCCGGCTCAGGCGCTGGACAAACCCACCCGCCAGCAAGTGCTGCGCGCCTCGGTTAAGCTGATGACCCCCTTCGACGCCGACCCCAACGGCGGCAGCCTGTGCTCGGGCACCATGCTGAACCAGGAAGGCTACATCCTGTCCAACTTTCACTGCGTCGGTTACGTGAAGTCGGGCGATAGGGATCGGGAGCTGGAGTCGCTAGGGCTACGGCCGGGCGACCTATACAACAAAAAGGGGCTTTCGATCATCGCGATCACCAATGACCCGCGGCAGCTGCCCGTCCCCACCTACATCGCGCAAGTGCTGGCTGCCGATGCCGTGCTCGATATCTCGGTGCTGAAAGTCGTGGCGTATTACAACAGCAAGCAGAAGCTGCCCGCCACGCTGCCGGTGGTCTCCATCCCCCTGGCAGATTCGGACACGGTGGAAACCCTGGACGAGGTCTTCGTCATCGGCTATCCCGGCATCGCGGGTGACACGGTGACCGCGACCGAAGGCAAGATCTCCGGCTTTCTGGACGAGGATGGCGACAACCAGTTCGATTGGTTTAAGACCGACGTGCTGGTGAACCAGGGCAACAGCGGCGGCTCGGCCGTCAACGACCAGGGGCAGCTGGTCGGCATCCCCACGGCCCGGCTGCAAGATAAGAGCGGCAACGTGATCTACCTGGTGCGGCCGACCAACATGGCCGTGCCCTACATCAACCAGGCCATGAAGGCGGGCGGCAGCGCGGCAAGCCTGGGCCAGGCGCCCACCATGCCGGCAACCGTGCCCAGCGGGCAAAACTTCGGCGCCATCAGCTTCGGCACGGGCTTCAACGACAAGACCGGCGTCACCGGCGCGGCCACCCGGTTCAGCAGCAGGGTCACCGAGGTTCATGCGGGCCTGCCCTATAACGACATGCGCAACAACACGGCCTGGGGCTACATGTGGCAGCTTGATGGCGTAGATGTGACCGGGCAACCAAACCTGAAATGGAACTTCGGCGCCTCCGGCGTGCTGGACCTGTATCTGAAGGGCAAAGACGGCCTGTCCGACGGCACGTACAATCTGCAGGTCTTCCTGCGCGGCAACCTGACGCAAGAGGCCCAGTTCGTGGTCGGCCAGCCCGCCGCGCGGGTGACCCCGCAGAAGCCAGCGGCGACCGCCAGGCAAGGGGTCATCATCACCGGCACGGTGATTGACTACAGCACGAGGCGGCCCATCCAGGGCGCCACCGTGGTCTTTCTGTACGCCGGCCTGACGATAGATGACTTCGACAACGACACCAGCAAGGGCAAAGCCGACACCGTGCTGGCCTACGGCATTACCAACGCCAATGGCGTATTCACGATCAACAACCCCCTGCCACGCGGCGAGGTCTACAGCGCGCTTGTTGGCGCCAAGGGCTACCAGCGCATCGCCGAGGATGACGCGCTGGAGATCGCCGAGGACGATCCCGACCTGGTTGAGCTCGACCCCATCGCGCTCGACCGGCAGTAGGATGTCGCCTCATAGATGTAAAATGTGGTGCAAGTTGACAACTTGCGCCACATTTTTTGTAGAGCAGCTCATTACCCGACAGGCGTAGCGTAGCCCCTTGTGGGCGTCCTGGCGGGCCGAGAAGCGACGCAGGCGGACACGAGGCCCTTATACTACGGCGATTTGTCGGGTAATGAAGTAGAGGGAACTGTTCACCCGGGCCTGTCGCTTGGGCGAGCAGTCCGCCTTGACCATGGTGCTTCTTCTTGTCACCACAAGGGTCTTGATATAGAATCCTATTGAGACTTGTGGCCTTTTCTGGTGGATAGGAGACGGTTTGATCATGTCTGGACTGACTTTGTCTGACGTATTCACCAATGTGCAGTTCGTTGAGGCTCCATCCGGTCACCGCTTGGCCGTGATCGACGCGGATGACTGGAGCGGGCTGATCGAGTGGCTCGAAGATCTCGAGGATCGTCAGATTATCCGCGCAAACCTGGCGCGCCTACGAGCTGGCCCTGAGGCATCCGGGGCACTGCCCCTGGAGTCGGTCTTCGATGAGTTATAAGGTCTGGATTGATCCTCAGGCGGCTGCGGAGACGAATGCGACCCCTGGCAATGTGCGTCAGGTGCTCAAACAAGCTATGCGTGACATGGTGTCTGATCCGCGGCCGCCAGGAAGCAAAGAATTGGACTGGCCACAAGAGCCTTTTCAGCCGCGGCGTCTGAAGATTCGCAACTGGCGTATCATCTACGCCGTTGATGACGTTGCTTAGTGGGTCTGGGTGTTGGCTGTTCGCAAGCGTCCGCCTTATGATTATGGCGATCTGAGCGAATTGTTGGCGCGGATCGGCTAGGCCAGAATGATCCGCAGTGTTTGACGAAATCCGCCCAGGCGGGTATCATGTGGCCGAGGGTTTCGGAGAATGTTTTGTAACATTGTCTTGCTTGCACATTCAGGCCGGCCTGGCTCGGGTACCGGGCCGCAGGCGCAGGGGGATCGCCCCCGGCGCGCTGCGGCCTGCTTGCCCACGCCCAAGGCCGAGCCGGGCCGCCAGGGCTGCTGCCGTGAGGGCAGTTGAACGCGCCTGGGGTCCGATGTGTCCCGTATCACAGCAACCATGTCTGATGAGCCGGCCTTGACCAAGCGCCGGTTTTCTTTTTCTGCGAGGTGGTAACTATGTCCAAGCCGTTGTCGTTTCAACAGGTGATCATGCGGCTCCAGGAGTACTGGGCCGAACAGGGCTGCCTGGTCTGGCAGCCGTATAGCGAGAAGGTGGGCGCGGGGACGGCCAACCCGGGCACCGTGCTGCGCGTGCTCGGCCCTGAGCCGTGGAACGTGGCCTATGTGGAGCCCAGCTATCGGCCGGACGATGGCCGCTACGCCGAGAACCCCAACCGGATGCAGATGCACACCCAGTTCCAGGTGATCCTAAAGCCGGCGCCCGAAGATTCCCAGGAACTCTATCTACGGAGCCTGGCAGCCATCGGCATTGACCGGAACCAGCACGATATCCGTTTCGTGGAGGACAACTGGGAGTCGCCCGCGCTGGGCGCGTGGGGCCTGGGCTGGGAAGTGTGGCTCGATGGGCTGGAGATCACCCAGTACACCTACTTCCAGCAGTCCGGCGGCGTCATGCTCGACCCGATCCCGGTGGAGTACACCTACGGCCTCGAGCGCATCGTGATGTACCTGCAAGGGGTCAAGGAGGTCTGGCAGATTGATTGGGACGGCCGGCGCACCTACGGCGATGTGTTGAAGCTGCCGGAGATCGAGCACTGCAAGTACGATTTCGAGATCGCGGACGTGACGCGGCTCAAGGCGATGTACGATCTGTTCGAGGCGGAAGCCAAGAGCTGCCTGGCGCACCGGCTGGTGATCCCCGCGCACGATTACGTGCTGCGGTGTTCGCACACCTTCAACCTGCTGGATGCGCGCGGGGCTATCGGCGTCACTGAGCGCGCCTACTTCTTTGCCCGCATGCGCGATCTGGCGCGGCAGGTGTCGCTGGCGTATGTGGAGCAGCGGCAACATGAGGAGTACCCGTGGCTGGAGGAGACGCGGAGACGCGGAGACATGGAGACACCTATCGTCTCCGTGTCTTCCCCGCCCCCTATCTCCGTGTCACAGACCTACCTGCTGGAGATCGGCACAGAGGAGCTGCCCGGCCACGACCTGGTGGATGCCATTAACCAACTGAAGGTCGCTGCCCCGAAGCTGCTGGCTGACCTGCGGCTGCCGCACGGCGAGATCTTCGTGTCGGGCACGCCGCGGCGGCTGGTGGCCCTGGTGCGCGATCTCGCGCCGGGCCAGGCCGACGAGGAGACCGTGGTCAAGGGGCCGCCGGCCGAGCGCGCGTTCGATGCCGCGGGCGCGGCGACCGCCGCGGCCGTCGGGTTTGCGCGCAAGAACGGCGTGCCGGTGGAGGCGCTGGAGGTCCGCCAGGAGGGCGCGGGCCGCTATGTGTACGCGGTGGTGCGCAAGGTGGGCCGGCCCACAGCCGAGGTGCTGGTCGCGGCGCTGCCCGGCCTGGTGGCGGGCATTAAGATCGGCAAGACGATGCGTTGGAACAGCACCAACGTGGCGTTTTCGCGGCCGATCCGCTGGTTCGTGTCGTTGCTGGGCGAGACGGTGTTGCCCTTCGACTACGCGGGGTTGACCGCCGGCCGCACGACGCGTGGCCCCCGCGCGGCCGGCTCGCCCGAGTTGGAAGTGACCCGCGCGGACGCCTACCTGCCGCTGCTGGCCGGCCAGCACATCATCGTGGATCGTGAAGCGCGCCGCGCCGAGGTCGCTCGTCAGGTGGCCGCGTTGGCCGCTGAGGTCGGCGGCGCGGTGCCCGATGACCCGGCGCTATTGGACGAGGTCACCGATCTGGTGGAGCAGCCGACCGCGCTGCGCGGCAATTTCGCAGCCGACTACCTCCGCCTGCCCAAAGAGGTGCTGATCACGGTGATGAAGAAGCACCAGCGCTATTTCCCGGTGGTTGATGCGGCGGGCAAGATGCTGCCCCACTTCATCGCCGTCCGCAACGGCCCCTCCGACTACCTGGCCGTGGTGCAGGCCGGCAACGATGGGGTGCTGCTGGCGCGCTACGCAGATGCCGATTACTTCTTCCGGACTGACACGGGCCGTAAGCTGGCGGATTTCACGCCCCGCCTGGCGACGCTGACCTTCCAGGAGAAGCTGGGCTCGATGTTGGACAAGGTGGCGCGCGTGCAAAAGCTGACGCCGGTGCTGGCCCCAATGCTGGGGTTGGGCGAGGCGGAGCTGGCGGCGGCCGAGCGCGCGGCCGCGCTGTTCAAGAGCGACCTGGCGACGCAGATGGTGGTGGAGCTGACCTCGCTGCAGGGCATTATGGGCCGCGAGTACGCGAAGCTATCGGGCGAGCCGGAGGCCGTGGCGCAGGCGATCTTCGAGCACTACCTGCCGCGCAGCCAGGGCGACAGCCTGCCGGCTACCAAACCCGGCCTGCTGCTGGGCCTCGCCAACCGGCTGGACTCGCTGGTGGGCCTGTTCGCGGTCGGCCTGGCGCCCACCAGCACGGCCGATCCGTTCGGGCTGCGCCGCGACGCGCTGGGCCTGGTGCAGGCGCTGGCCGGCCTGGCGCAGCCGTTCGACCTGCGCCCCGCGCTGGCGGCGACCGCGGCCGAGATGCCCGTGCCCGTAAGCCCGCAAGTGCTGGCGGACGTGCTGGCGTTCATCCGCGACCGGTTGTACGTCTGGTTACGCGACCAGGGGCTGCCACACGACGTGGTGAGCGCCGTGCTGGCCGAGCAGGCGCACGATCCGGCGCGGGCCGCCCAGGCCGCGCGCCATCTGGCCGCGCTGACGCAGGCGCCCGACTGGGGCGACATCCTCACCGCCTACGCGCGCTGCAAGCGCATCGTGCGCAACCTGCCGGAGGTCTACCCGATGGCGCCGGAGCGTTACGGCGAGCCGGCGACGCGGGGGTTGTATGCGGCGAGCGAATCAGCGAATCAGCGAATCAGCGAATCGGCGGATGTATCAATGTTGGGCAGTGTACTGCGCGACCTGCAGGGACCGATCAACCGGTTCTTCACCGATGTGCTGGTGATGGCGGAGGAGCCGGCCGTACGACAGGCGCGGTTGGGGCTGGTGCAGCGGATCGCGGCGTTGGCGGACGGGATCGCGGACTTGAGCCAGTTGCAGGGGTTTTAGGTTCTTGTGTACCAGGCGCCCCATAGGCGCCTCGTACGGTTCCTGAGAATCGAATGTTGACCAAATGGGTTTGTGCGCGTAGAATCGTAATGCGATGGGGAGATGTGATAGGATAGGCATCCCCGCCGAGGTGCTTGTCGGGCACTATGCAGTGGCTGAGAACAAACCGGCTTACACGCATGGGAGGGAGTAAGTTATGACCAGGCTAGATCGTATCACAATTAATCCGGCCCGCATGAATGGGCAGCCGTGCATTAGAAATTTGCGGCTCACGGTCAAACGTGTCATCGAACTGGTGGCGTTGTATCCGGATCGTGATGAGCTTTTTCGGGAGTATCCGGAACTCCAGGAGGAAGATATTCGACAGGCGTTGATCTATGCCGCGACCTATTTTGATGACCGCATTGTGATGGTTCCCTTGCAGTATGAAGCTGTTGCTTGACCAGGGTCTCCCGCGAACTGCTGTTAGCCTGCTGAGCGAAGCCGGAATCGAGGCCGTTCACGTGGGTGACATTGGCTATGCTTCTGCAAACGATGCCCATATACTCGAGTTTGGCCGCAAAACCGGCTTCGTTGTTGTGACTTTGGATGCCGACTTTCACGCTTTACTGGCGCTATCGGGTGCAGTGGCCCCCTCAGTAATTCGCATACGCATCGAGGGCCTGCGCAGTGAGGCGTTGACTGGCCTGTTGCGAACCATTCTTCAGCTTTGGAGCAAGGAGCTCGAATCTGGCGCCGTGGTGACTGCTCAGGAGGGACGGTTGCGGATTCGGCGATTGCCCCTGGTATCCACCCTATGATCCCACTGAAACTCCGCCTCTCCAATTTCATGTGCTACCGCGAGGAGCAGACCCTCGACTTCTCCGGCATCCACCTGGCCTGTCTGGCCGGCGACAACGGCCACGGCAAGTCAGCGCTGTTAGACGCCATGACCTGGGCGCTGTGGGGCCGGGCGCGGGCGCGGCGCGACGACGAGTTGATCGCCCTGGGCGAGACCGAGATGTGGGTCGAGCTGGAGTTCGACCTGGGCGGGCAGCGCTATCGCGCCTGGCGGCAGCGGAGCAAGAAGGGCCGCGGGCAGAGCGATTTGCATTTTTATGTCTGGAATACCTCACCCCCCAGCCCCCTCTCCTACCAGGAGAGGGGGAGTCTGCTCCCCCTTCCCTCGCAGGGAGGGGGGCAGGGGGGGGTAGGTGGTGACTGGCAACTCCTCGACGAGGGTGGCCTGTTGGAGCGCCAGGCGTTGATCATCCGCACGCTGCGGCTGGACTACGACACCTTCATCAACTCCGCGTTCCTCCTCCAGGGCAAGGCCGACTCTTTTACCCTGAAAACCGCGGGCGAGCGCAAGCAGATCCTGGCCGATATCCTGGGGCTGAGCCGCTACGACCTCTACGAGGCGCGGGCCAAGGAGGAGATCCAGACGCGCAAAGAGCGGAGCATCGGCATCGGCGCGGAGCTGCGGGCCATTGACCTGGACCTGGGCCGCCGCGCCGAATACGAGGCGCAACTGGCCCTGGCCCGGCGCACCGTGGCGGAGGCGACAACTGCGCTACGCGCGGCCGAGCAGGTCCAGGCCGCGTTGCGCGTGCAGGCTGAGGGTCTCCGCGCTCAGGCGCGCGCGTTGGCCGATCTGCGCGTCCGGCTGGCGCGGGCCGAACGCGACCTGGCCGACCTGCGCGCTCAACTGGCCGCAGCCAGGACGAAGGCGGGGGACATCGAAGCCGTGCTGGCGCAGCGCGCCGAGATCGAGGCCGGTTGGGCCGCGCTGACCGATGCCCGGCGAGGTGATGCGGCCTGGAACGAGCGCCTGCTGGCCCATACGCGACTGCAGGAGCGGCTGGGCCTGGCCCAGCGCGCGGTGGACGCGGCCCGCGCCGAGCTGCGGGGCGAGCAGGGCCGCCTCGCCGACCGCCATGCCGACCAGGGGCGAAAAGTCGCCATGGGGCAAGCGCAGGCCGCGAACCTGGCCGAGGCGCAAGCCGTCCTGGCGCACATGGCCGAGCAGCAGGCCCGCCGCGACGCTATCGCGGCCGAGCTGCGTGCGAGCGGGGAAACGGCCGCGGGGCTGAAGGTCGAAGGTGACAGGTTGAAGGCCGAAGGCCAGGCGACGCGCGATAAGATTGACATGCTGGCGACCACCGAAGCGGCCGCCTGCCCGCTGTGCCAGCAACCGTTAGGCCCCGAACACCGCGCTCAGATGTTGGCCGACCTGGCCGCCGAGCGCCAGGCGTTGGCCGAACGTTACAAAGCCATCGGCGCCGAGCTGAAGGCGTTGGGCGAGCGCAAGGCCGCGTTGGAAGCCGAAGACGCCGACCTGGCGCGCGCGCTACGGGCGCGGGATGCTCGCCAGCGCCAGGCCGCCCAGGCGGAAACCGTAGTCGCCGAGGGCCTGGCCGCGGCCGAAGCGCAGACCCGCTTGGCGGAGCAGATGGCCGTGCTGGACGAGCGATTGGCCAGCGGCGATTATGCGCCGGCCGAACGGGCGATCCTGGCCTCGTTACAGGCCGAGATGGCCGCGGTCGGCTACGACGCGGCCGGTCACACAGCCGTGCGCGCTGAGGTGGAACGCTGGCTCCTCTTTGATGCGCGCTATCAGCGGCAACTGCTCCCAGCCCTGGAGGGCGTTGGGGAGGCCCGGAGCCGCGTCGAAACGCTGGCAGCCCAGCTTACCCGCCGCGCGGCCGAGCTGGCCGAGGACCAGGCGCAACGCCAGGCCCTGGAGGCCGCGGTCGCGGACTTACCCCGGCTGGAGGCCGACCTGGCTCGTGCAGACGCCGCGGTGGATCAGGCGGCCGCTTCCGAGCGTCGCGCGCGACAGCAGGAGGGCGCAGCCATGCAGCAGCTCGACGCGCTGGCTGCCCTGACCGTCCGCCGGGAGACGCTGCGCGGGGAGTTGGACGCGCTCAACAGCGAGATCAGCCTCTACACCGAGCTGCGCGACGCGTTCGGCAAAAAGGGCTTGCAGGCGATGATCATCGAAAGCGCCATCCCCGAGGTGGAGGCCGAGGCGAACCGCCTGCTGGGCCGGATGAGCGACAACCGCATGAGCCTGCGCCTGGAAACCCAACGCGAAAAGGTCACGGGCGGCGTGGCCGAGACGCTGGACATCATCATCGCCGACGAGCTGGGGCCGAGGCCCTACGAGATGTACAGCGGCGGTGAGGCGTTTCGCGCCAACCTGGCGCTGCGCATCGCGATCAGCCGGCTGCTGGCCCGCCGCGCCGGCGCGCAGCTCCAAACGCTGATCATTGACGAGGGCTTCGGGTCACAGGACGCGCAGGGCCGCTCGCTGGTGGTGGAAGCCATAAACTCCATCCAGCACGACTTTGAACGCATCATCGTGATTACGCACATCGAGGAACTCAAAGACCTGTTCCCGGCCCGCATTGATGTGGTGAAGACGGCGCACGGGTCGCGGGTGAGTATTGCATAGAAGGGCCCCATGGTCACATTTGACGACATCCTCGCCGCGGCCGAGCGCATCGCCGGCGTCGCGCATCGTACGCCGGTCGCCACCTCCCGGCTGCTGGATGAAGCTTGCGGCGCGCAGGTGTTCCAGAAGTGCGAGAACTTGCAGCGCGTGGGCGCGTTCAAGTTCCGCGGCGCGTACAACGCGGTCAGCCGGCTGAGCGCCACGGAGCGGGCGCGCGGGGTGATCACCCATTCCTCGGGCAACCATGCGCAGGCGTTGGCGTTGGTGTGTCGCCTGCTGGGGATCAAGGCGACCATCGTGATGCCCCAGGACGCGCCGGCCATGAAGCTGGCTGCCACACGCGACTACGGCGCAGAGGTCGTTCTCTATGACCCCGCGACCGACACGCGCGAGGCGATCTCCGGCCGGCTGGCAGCCGAACACGGCTACACGCTGGTGCCGCCCTATGACCATCCCCACATCATCGCGGGCCAGGGCACGGCTGCGCTGGAGCTCTTCCAGGATGCCGGGCCGCTGGACACCCTGTTCGTGCCCTGCGGCGGCGCGGGACTGCTCAGCGGGTGCGCGGTGGCAGCCAAGGCGCTGGCGCCCGGCTGCCGGGTGATCGGCGTGGAGCCGGCCGCCGGGGACGACGCCACGCGCTCGTTCAAGACCGGCGTGCTCCAGACGGTCCACAACCCCACCACCATCGCCGACGGTGCGCGCACGCCCTATCTTGGCCGGTACACCTTCCCCCTGGTGCGACAGCACGTGGATGACATGATCACCGTCGAGGACGATGATCTGATCCGGGCCATGTACTTTGTCTGGACGCGCATGAAGCTGGTGGTGGAGCCGACCGGCGTGCTGGGCCTGGCCGCGGTCTTCAACCACCGCTACCCGGTCTCCGGCCGCGTCGGCGTCGTGATCAGCGGGGGGAATGTGGATATCCAGCAGGC
>DAOUAT010000077.1:0-4777 GCA_034433275.1 Anaerolineae bacterium | reverse complement strand
CGGCGCCGATCCGTCCGCGGTCAATTGCGACAACGAAGCTGTAGAGTGATAGCGCGCCGGCAAGCGGCCTCTCTTTTTTGGCGGGCACTGGTACCGCTTCCAGATTCTTCTTGAGGAGGTGATACAGCGAACAGACACGGCAAGTCCAGAATCACACACCCAACGTTTCGCTCCATTCCAACCAATCCTTCACTAAGGAGAAGATCGTCATGTCCAAGAAAGCCCTGATCCTCGTAGCACTCCTGATGTTGACCATGCTGCTGGCCGCCTGTGGCGGTGGCGCAGCGACGCCGGCCCCGGCCGCCTCCGGCTCCGCTCCGGCGCCCGCGGCGGCGAAGGTGACCCTGAAAGTCCTCGTCCACCAGAATCCCCCGATGGTCGAGTTCATGGAAGCCTTCAACAAACAGTTCCAGACCAAGTATCCCAATGTCACCGTGGATATGGCAGTCGTGAACGCCAATGACCTGAGCACCGTCACCCAGACCCGCTTGACCGCCAACGACGTAGATGTCATTGACATCTTCGGCTTCGCCAACGCGGCCCAGCCCTACATGAAGAACGTCACCCCACCCAACTGGCAGACCTTGATTGAGGCTGGCTTGCTGCTGGACATCTCCGACCAGCCGTTCGTCAAGAACTACGATGAGGCCACGATCAAGGACGCCGGTTCTCACAACGGCAAGGTCTACTCGATTAACCTGGGCCGCGTGTCTTACAGCGGCATCTACTACAACAAAGACATGTTCGCGGCCAACAACGTCAAAGTCCCCACCACCTGGGGTGAGCTTGTGGCGGCTTGCGAGACCTTCAAAGCGGCCAAAATCCCCTGCATGACCGCCGGCGGCAAGGACGGCTGGCCTATCTTCGTGGGCGCCTACGGCCTGACCGGCGCGCTCTACCCTGACCAGGAAGCCCTGGTTGAGGGGCTGTGGACCGGCAGCATCAAGTGGAACGATGCCAAAGCCCTCGAGATGTGGCAGAAGATGAAGGTCTACACCCAGAACATGATGGAAGCCGGCGCCAGCGGCATTGCGGGCGACGCGGCCCCTGGGCGCTTCGCCTCCGGCGCGGTGGCCATGTTCCCCGGCGGCACCTGGTACGCGTCCGCCATTGACGCGGCCGAGCCGGCGTTCCAGTGGGGCTACATCCCCTTCCCCGGCAGCGACAACGCGGATGACAACAAGTACCTGTTCGGCAAGTACGACCAAGGCTGGGCCATCGCGGCCAAGACCGCCAACAAGGAAGCGGCCATCAATTACCTGGCCGAATTCTCCGTTCCGGCCAACTACCAGGCGTTCGCCAATGCGGTCGGCTTCATCCCCACCCAGCCGGGCGCCAAACTGGAAACCAAGATCGGCGCGGAAGTCGCGCCGTATCTCGCCAACTTCCGCGTGGGTCTCGAACAATACTGGATCGCGCCGAAGGGCGCCGGCCAGTACGCCAATCCGTGGGCCTCATATTTCAAGCCGTTTGGCGAGTATGACGATCCGCAGCAACTGGCGGACAAAGTTCAGGCCGACCTGCAATCTGGGCTGGATGCGAACAAGTAGACACTCAACATAACCTTGCCTTCCCCGTTGTGGGCTTCTCGTCCCCCGGACGAGAAGCCCACATAATCATAGCGTATGGAGGCACGCCATGAACTATCACTTCGGTCGCGGCAGGTCCAGGTGGCTCCCCTACCTGTTGCTCCTGCCAGGGATCTTCTTCTACCTGTTGATCAGCCTGGGGCCATCGCTCGCCACTGCCGTCTATTCCTTCACCGACGCAACCGGCATCAGGGGGGCGGATATCAACTGGGTGGGGCTGGCGAACTACCGTGAGTTCCTCTTCATGGGCCAGGCGTCGCTCGATAACTACAGCGCGCTCTGGCGGACGTTGATCTTCTGCGTCGCCGTGACGACGATCCAGTTCTGCTTGGGGTTGCTCATCGCGGTGCTCGTCAATCAGAAGCTGCGGGGCGTCAATTTTTTCCGCACCATCTACTTCATGCCCGTGATCCTGGGTGCGGTGATTCAGGGCCTGATCTGGTCACTCTTCCTCTACCCGCTGGGCGGCCCGATGGCGCAGCTGTTGGGATTGTTCGGGCTGAGCTCGGAATTCTTCGGCGGGCAGGCCAGTCAGGCATTCGCCTGGGTCATCGTCGTGCAGATCTGGGCCAACATGGGCGTCACGATGATGATCTTCATCTCCGGCCTGCAGACCATCCCCGGTGAGCTGTACGAGGCGGCGAAGATTGATGGCGCCAGCTCGTGGGGTGTTTTCAGGAACGTTGTCTGGCCCCTGCTGACGCCCGTGGCAAATACCAACCTGCTGCTGAACATCATCGGTTCGCTGCAGGCGTGGCAACTGTTCCTCGTCCTCCTCGGCTATCGGAACGGGACCCAGGTCTTGGGCTACCTGATCTTTGCGCAAGGTTTCGGTCAGACCTCCGGGAGCGTTACCAGCGCGTTCCGGCAAGGCTATGCTGCAGCGGCCTCGATCGTGCTGTTCTTCCTGGTTCTGGTGATCGGCATGACCGTCCAGACCCTGCTGCGGCGCAGAGAAGAAAGGATCATGGGATGAACACGACCCTTGCGTCCACATCAACCGCCAGAAAGTCGGCCCCCGCGAAGCCGATCGATTGGGGGCGCATCGTCTCCTACGTGGTCCTGGTGATCTTCGCGATCATCTACCTGGGCCCTCTGCTCATGCTGGTTATCACGTCCCTGAAGACCATGCCGGACTTCATGAAGAACGCGACCGCCCTGCCCTCGACGCTAAACTTCAAGAATTTCTCTGAGGCGTGGACCAGGGCCAACTTCCCCCGCTACCTGACCAATACTGTGATCTACGCGGTCTCGGCGACGGTCATTTACATCGTGACCGCGGTGTTCGTGGCGTTTCCGATCTCGCGCGGGTACGTCAAAGGCGCCAAGTTGTTGCTCACCCTGTTTGTGATCGCGCTGTTCCTGCCCGTTGCGTTGATTCCCCAATTCCAGTTGATGCTGACGTTGGGGCTGTACAATAACCCGGTCGGCTACATCCTGCTGTTCCTGGTGAACCCCATCGGCATCGTCATCCTGGTGAACTACATCAAGACCCTCCCCAAGGAGATGGACGAGGCGGCTGCGATTGACGGTTGCGGCTACTTCCGCTTCGTGACCACCGTGGTTTTCCCGCTGATCCAGCCGGCGATTGCCACCGTGGCGGTGCTCCATGCCATCGGCATCTGGAACGAGCTGATCCTGCCGACCATCTACCTGACCAACAAGGATTACTATCCCATCACGCGCGGCATGATCGTGTTCCAGGGCGTCTACGGCAGCAACTGGCCCACCCTGGCGGCCGCGGTGCTGATCATGACGCTGCCGATGCTGATCATCTTCCTGGTGCTGCAGCGCTACATCGTGTCGGGCCTGACGGCAGGCGCGGTGAAGGGGTAGCGGCGCGACCCGCCACGGTCGCCCCAGCCCACCGCGGGTTGAAACCCGTCGGTTCAGCAGGTGAAAACCGGTCGAGACCGGTTGGCCGGGCGACGTGGTGGTTCAGCCGGTTTCGAACTGGCCAGCATCTTCTGAGCCGGTCGGCTTCCAACCACCGGCGGGCTTGCTCTGAAAAAGGACACCGCAAGATGAAGAGGACTCCGGGCACGATCTTGCTGCTGATAATGATCCTGTTGCTGACATCCTGTACAGCCAAGCCGACCATCCCCGTGCCGGCAGGCATGAAGCTGGTCTGGCACGATGAATTCGACGGCCGGGCGATCAACAAAGCCAACTGGACGTACGACATCGGCGGCTGGGGCTGGGGCAACGGCGAGGCGCAGTTCTACACCAATCGCTCCGAGAACGCCCGCATCGAAAAGGGCCTACTGATCATCGAGGCTCGCCAGGAGAAATACGAAAATTCGTACTACACCTCGGCCCGGCTGAAGACCCAGGGGCTGCAAGAGTTCCAATATGGCCGGATCGAGGCGCGCATCAAGGTCCCGCCTGGCGCAGGGCTGTGGCCGGCGTTCTGGATGCTCGGCGCCAGCTTCAACGGCTCGAACTGGCCCGACTGCGGCGAGATTGACATCATGGAATATGTCGGCAAAGAGCCGGATCTGATCATCGGCACGGCGCACGGGCCGGGCTATTCGGGCGCGTTGGGGCTGAGCCGATGGAACCGGCAGACGTACGACATCGCCGACGACTTCCACACCTATGCCATCGAATGGCAGCCCGGCCAGATCACGTGGTTCTATGACGACGCCGACTACTTTACCCTGACCGCGGCTGATCTGAGCGGTCGCGAGTGGGTCTTCGACCAGCCGTTCTTCATCATCCTGAACCTGGCGGTGGGCGGCACACTGGGCGGCGTCATCGGTCTTGACACCGCCTTTCCCACGCAGTACCAGGTGGACTATGTGCGGGTGTTTCAGCCGGTAAATCCGTAGCAAGCAACCTCTTTCCCTTTTGGGCATCGCAGTTAAGGAGGAAATCTATCTCATGGCAAGCATCACCTTTGAGCATGTTTACAAGCGATTCGGCGATGTTGTCGCCGTCAATGACCTGAACATCGAAGTGGCCGACAAGGAATTCATCGTTTTCGTCGGTCCGTCGGGCTGCGGCAAGAGCACCAGCCTGCGCATGTTGGCCGGCCTGGAGGAGATCAGCGATGGCCGGATCCTGATCGGGGACCGCGTCGTCAACGATGTGCCGCCCAAGGATCGCGACATCGCGATGGTGTTCCAGAGCTATGCGCTCTACCCGCACATGAGCGTGTACGACAACATGGCGTTCGGCCTGAAGCT
>DAOUAT010000076.1:0-15052 GCA_034433275.1 Anaerolineae bacterium | reverse complement strand
ACCTGCTGGCGGAGTTGCTGGCGGACACGGCCTATGGCCCCAACAGCTTCACCCGCTTCTATCGGCGGATGCCATGAAGGAGTTCTGCCTCACGGCCTTGGCCGCCTGGCGGCTGGCGCATTTGTTGGTGCATGAGGAGGGGCCAGCTGACCTGTTCGCCCGGCTGCGCCATCGGGCCGGGGTGCGCTGGGTGGCCGTGCAGGGACCGGCGGGGCCGACACCGACGCGCGTCGCCACGACATCGTTGGCCAAGGGCCTGACGTGTTTGTGGTGCGTCAGTGTGTGGACGGCGGCGGCGCTGCGCCTGAGCCGGGGCAATCGCCTGGGGGCGGCGCTGCGCGATGTGCTGGCGCTGAGCGCCGGCGCGATCATGGTGCATGAGGTGCTGCATGGGGGACGGACGGGCGCTGCGGGCGCTCTTGACCGCTGAGGAAGTTACGGTGCTGGAACACCTGGTGGCGGCGTGGAATGCCTTCCTGCTGCTGCCGCCGCGCCACCCGGATGACGTAACGGAGTTTCGGCACGGGCTGCACGCGCTGCAGGCGTTGGTGATGGCCCGGCCGGTGGCTGAATTGGCGGTCGGTGCGCACGAGCCGGTCGTGGCGGTGGGGTAGCGATGTTGCCTTTGGCGCAGATGATCCCACGTATCTTCTGCCAGGCGTGGCGGCGCTACGGCCAGCCGCAGCTGGCGGTAGTCAAGCCGATCAGCGCCTGGACGCTGCCGGCCGGCTACGCGTACGACCCGACGGCGGACGTGATCCGCAACGGGTCGGGGTACATCCTGGAGGGGCCGGAGGCGTACTGGGACATGACCTACATCCCGACGGTGCCAGCCAGCCCTGCACCAGACACCCGCGTGCTGATCGCCGCGGGCATCATCGCGGCCGGGACGCTGGAGGTGCTGGTGCTGGCCGCGGATGCGCCAACGGTGCGCACGGCGCACGCGGTGGAGCTGGACGGCGCGTGGTACACCGTCAAGGATGTGAGCCACGCGGCGGCCGGCAACGGCGGTGAGTGGGCGCGCGTGACGTTGGCGCGCCGAGGAGGCGTCTGATGGCCGCAACCATTGGCGCTGTGTATGCGGCTGTCGTCAATCAACTGACGACGGCGTTAGCGGTAGCTGTCGGGCAGGGGTTCCCGGTGTGGGGGCGCAGTACGGCGTCCGTGCCCTGTGCGGCGGTCGAGTTGTTCACCTGGCAGCCTGGGGCGCCGGCCCGCGTTGGCCAGCGCACGGCCCGGCAGGGTGTACAGTTCCGGATCTGGCTCTTCGCCCGCCATGAACCGGAGCTGGCGACCCTGCTGCAGCGCTGTGCGGTCTGGGCAGCTGAACAGGGTTTTTGTCAGGTGGATGGCTCGCAGATTGACTTGCGACTAGGTGATGGTGTCCGGCATGAGCCGCAAACGGATGTCCAGGACGAGGCTCATGCGATGTGGCTGCTGCTCAATGCAGCCTGGAGCGTGGAGGCATAAGAAATGACCAGGCCAGCTTTCAATAGTGCGCTGGATGTGCGTCAGCAGTATCTCAGCATGATTTTCAACAAGAGGCCCGGCGAGGCCAATTGGACGGTCCTCGACCAGGGTCGCGTATTGACCCCCGACCAGTCGGCCGATGAACGCGAGTACAAGCGCATCGGCGACCGGTCTTCGGTCAAAGTGGCCAGCACGGTCAGCACCTCGGTGAACATCACGGTGTATGTGGAAAATGACATCGAGGAGTTGGCGCGCGTGCTGGGCGTGATCCGCCCTGTCGGGGGGTGGATCGGCAGCGAGGTAATCAAGCTCGACCCGACGATCATCACCGACTTCAAGGTGGAAAACTATGCCAGCACGAACACCGGGGCCGCGACGTTATTCACGGAGTATGTGAATCGCTTCCGCGGTTCCAAGCTGACGATGACGCTGGATGCGGAAGGTGACGTGCGCATCGCGGAGATCACCGGCGCGTGCGATGATTACTACATCATCCCCGCGGCCGGCGTGTAAGTGTGTGAGGTGAGCCATGACGGCAGATACGCTGGATGAACTGGAGCAGGAGGCCGATGCCCTGACGTCTGCGCTGGCCGGTGAACCAGTCTGGTTCACGGTAGACGGCACGCGTTGGGGGATCCGCCATCCCAGCACGGAAGAATATGATGACGCCATAAACATCCAGAACATCGCCCGCCGCCGCGCGTTGGCGGCGCCCGAAGCGCAGGACGTACGCGGTTTGCCCTGCTCGCCCGACGAACGTGACATGTTCGAGACGCTGCTGCGGGCAACCCAGGAACGCCTGAAGGGCGTGCCGCATGGCTCACTGGAACAGCGCAATCTGTTGGCTCGGTTGGCGCGGCTGCAGAAGATGGTGGCCGAGCGCACGCTAGCCGACGAGCTCGCTGATGAACGCGCGCTGGTGGCGCGTGATCGGTATCTGACGCTGCGCTTGCTGGTAGATGCGGCGGGCGCGCAAGTGTTTGATGTGTACGACCCGGCGGTGAAACGGGCGTGGGAAAAGTTCTCGATGAAGGTCAAGAATGCTGCCCGCAGTGCGGTGTGGCTGGTGATGCAGGTCATCGAGAACATCCCTTTCGCCTCGGAGCCGCCAGCAAAGTCAAGCTGATGCTGGCGGCGCGCTGCAATGTGTGGCCGTTCCCGGCAGCGCCGGCCAGGGCCAATGCCGCGCAGGTGTTAGCCCTGGTCGAAGCGTTACACGACGACCAACCGGCGGCCGAGCACGCAGCGCCGGCCGGGCGCCTGGGGCCACGTGTCCCGCGCCAGGTATTGAAAGAGATCGCACGGAGGAACGATCCGCATGTACGAATTGGCTGGGAGGATCGTCCTACAGGACCTGTTTAGCACGCCATTGGCGGCGATGCAGCGCAAGGCCGACTCGGCGCGGCAGGCAGTGGACGCCTTGGGCGCCACGGCTGACACGCGCCTCGGGCCGGCGTTCGCCGCTGGCGCAACGGCGGCCGGGCAGCGCATCCAGCAGGTCGAAACCCGGCTGGCCAACCTGCGCCGGCAGGCCAGCGCACCGGTCGAGCCGCGCGTCTCCGTTGCCCCGCTGCGCCAATTGGATACGGCGCTGCGGGAAAGCGGCAGCGGCGTCACGGGCATGGTCAAAGGCGTGGAGGCGTTGACCAAGAGCTTTGGTGGCCTCTACACCGCGGTGGCCGGCTCAGCAGTCGTCATGGGGATGTTGAAGACGGGCCAGATTGCGCTGGAACTGGCGCAGGGCAGCGCCGCAGCCGAGACGGTGGAACGCTCATTCCGCAATCTGGCGGCGAATGCTGGCGTCAGCAGTGATACGCTGCTGCGCGAGCTGCGCAAGGCCAGCCGGGGCACGGTGGACGAGGTCACGCTGATGATCGCGGCCAACCGGGCCCTGCTGGCCGGCGGCAGCGAATTCGCCAACGTGCTGCCCGGGTTGTTCGAGATTGCGCGCGGCGCGGCGCAAACCACCGGGCAAGATGTGGGCTACGTCTTCGAGACGCTGACCAAAGGCATCGCTAAGGCCAGCCCCATGCTGATTGATAACGCCGAGATCTACATCAAGACTGGCCGGGCGCTGGAGGAGTACGCTGCCCGGCAGGGGAAGACCGTGGAGATGCTCTCGGCGACCGAGCAGCGCGCGGCCATGGCCAACATCGTGCTGGAACAAGGCACCGAGTTCATCAAGCAGATGGGCCTGGAGAGCGTCACAGCAGCCGACATGATGCAAAATCTGCCGGCCGCGTGGAAAGACCTGAAGGTTGCCATCGGCGACGTGGTCGTTGACACCGGCCTGCCCATGTGGTTGGCGGGATTGGCCGAGATTGCGCGGCAGGTCACAGCCACGGGCGTTGGCGCCCGGGAATTGCAGACGCGCATCGACGAGCTGAATTTCCTGGGCAAGACGGAGGAGGCAAAGCGGTTTGCCGCCGAGCTGGCCCGCTTCCAAGAGTCAGGCCGGGTCGAGCTGCAACCCGGCGAGCTGCCCAGCCAGGCGGCGAGCCGCTGGTACAGCGAACAGATCGCGCTGGCCGAGCGGGCGATCCTGGCGGCCAAGGGCTACACCGAGGAACAATTGCGCCAGGCGGACGCGGCCAAACAGGCCGCGGCTGCGCAGCAGGCATTAGCCGATGCGATGGCGCCGTATACCAAGGCGCTGAACGAATTCAGAAGCGCGCAGGCCGGGCCGTCGGCGCTGATGGAGCAGCTGGGCGGGCTGACCGGCAAATTGGATGCGGTGCGCACACAAATGAACGTGCCGCTGCCCAAGTTTGGCGAGACGCTGTGGGCCGATACGGCGGCGCTGCGCGCCTGGCTGAACGCGCTGCAAACCAACGATGAAGCGCTGGAGGCCAGCCGCCAGGCGACGCTGCGCGCGTTGGATGCGACCGACGCCTGGCAGTTAGGCCAACTACGCGCCCTGCTGGCAATGGATAACAACGTCGTGGCGCTGCAACTGCTGGCCGAGGCGACCCTGGGGCCCAACGCGGGTATCGCTGACCTGGCCAAGTCGTTCGGCAAGCTCCCGCCGGACGCACAGGTCGCCGCCGCGCAGCTAGGGCTGTTCGAGCAGGTGTTGGCGCAGGTGCAGGCTCAGGCCGACCAGGGCGTGACAGTAGATGTGAAGGTGTCTGGTTACGAAAGCGCGCTCAACGAGTTGGATCAGATCGCGCTTTCGCTGTCAGGCGTCCTGCCGGCCGACGAGATCCGGCGCTTTCGCGACCGGATGCGGGCGGACTTTACCCAGCACTGGACGCAGATGGGCGACATTGACGAGTTCGGGATGAACCTGCAAAAGGCGATCATCGTCAATGGCTACCGCGACGTTGCCCAAGCCACCCAGGAGCATTACCAAGAGGTTGAACGGGCGGCCGCCCAACATAACAGCCGCATGTTCAGCAGCGCCGGCGAATTGTCCAGTGCGATTGAACGGTCCTTGAAAACCGGTCTGGAGGTATCGCCGGCCGACATGGCGCTGACCGCGGCCGGCAAGTACGAAGACAAGGCGCTGGAGGCGGCCCGGCGGCTGGATGCGGTGATCCAGGGCGGGTTCAACGAACTCCAGGCCCACCCGGATTGGGCCGGCTTGCTGAAGATCCCGCCTGACATCCTGGCCGGTTCCGAGGCTGAGTTGAAAGCCTGGGCCGCGCAGACCAAAGCCGATGTGGTGGACCTGGCGCGGCCGGACCTGATCAACTGGGACGCGTTCATCGCAAACTTCCGCCGCGATCTGGATCGGGAGGCGGGGAAGAAGCTCACCATTGACATCGCCGTCGAAAAGTTGGAGGCGGCCGGGCTGCTCAAGGGGATGAGCGAGGAGCAGCGCAAGCAGAAAGTGGCCGAGTTGCTGGGGCTACAAGCGCCGAAGTTGACGATTGATGCGCTGTTCACGCCCCAGGCCGGCGCTAAGAAGCAGTTGGTCAGCGACCTGCTGCAGGGCAAGCCGGCGTTGGAAGTGCCGGCGACATTGCGGATGACCGCCGGCGACGTTGCCACGGAAGCGGAGGATACGGTCAAGAAAGCGCAGCCGCAGGTGGCTGTGGGCACAACTTTCGCCGTGCCCGCGGGCGCGGCTGGGCAGATGGTCGGCGACCTGTTGAGCGGCAAAAACAATCTGACTGTGCCAGTCGTCTTCAGTTACCCCGATAAGGACGCGTTGAGTCAAGAGCTGGCGGCGGCGCTCGACGTGCAGCCGACTGTGACGGCAGTCGTCAATTTGACCCTGGAAAACGAGGCCCGCAGCAAATTACTGGCGGCGCTGCTGGCGGGCCAACCGGCGCTGGCTGTGCCGGTCAGCCTGAGCTTGCCGGCGGTGCTGCCGGTGATCACCATGCCAGCGGCGTTACAACTGCCGGCTGACGCCAGCCGTGACCTGGTCACGCAGATCGTCGGCACAACGCCCGCGCTGCCCATCCCCATCACCCTGGCGCTGCAAGGAGAGACCACAGCCCAGGACAGCATCGTGGCGGCGTTAGGCCTGGATCGGTTGTTGGCAACGGTAGAAACCAGCCTGATCGTAGCCGCCGGCGCGCGTGAGTCGTTTCTGGAGCAGTTTTTGCAGGGTAAGCCAGCGTTGGAGGTGCCGGCCGTCCTGGTCTTCCCGACGCCTGACACCGCCCGCCAAGACGCGGCGCAGGCGCTCGAGTTCACGCCGCCGGCTCTCACTGTGCCGGTTGGCTTCGCGGTGGAGCCGAACGCCACCGCCGCCGTGCGAAGCGACCTGTTGACGGGCGCGGCCGCGCTGATGGTGCCAGTGGTCCTGCAATATCCGAATATCCCGGAGATCAATGCGGCCCTGGCCGGTCAGCTCGATTTTGACGTACCGCCGCTCACCGCGCATGTTACGTTTGAGGTGGCTACGGACGCCGCGCCACGCATGTTGGCCGCGCTGCTGGCCGGGGAGCCAGCATTTCCGATCCCGGTGGCCCTCACGTTGCCGGCGCAGCCACCCGAATTCAACGTGCCCATTACCTTTACCTATCCGGGCCAGGCTGAGCAGGAACGGCAGGTGCAAGCTGCGCTCCTGAACCAGGCCCCCCGGATCGCGGTCGAGGCTCGCTTCACCGCTGAGGCGGATGCCGATGAACGCGTGATCGCCAGCTTGCTGGCCGGCCGGACGGCACTGGACGTGCCGTTGGCGTTTACCTATCCCGACCTGGGCACGACGCAGCGCGACCTGACCGAGCAATTAGCGCTGCTGGCGCCCAGCGTGCCGGCCGCGGTCAGCTTTGTCACCGATGTTGAAGCGCGCAGCAGACTCCTGGCGGCGCTGCTCGGCGCGGCCGGCCAGTTGCCGGTGCCGGTTGAACTGGTCTATCCGACCGCCGCGCCAGAACTTGACGTGCCTATCGCCTTCCGCTATCCCACAGCCGCCGAGCAACGCGGCGCGTTGGACGCGGCGTTGGCCGGGGGACCGGGCGGTGCGCAACTGGCCGTCGCCACCAGTTTCGTTGTCCAGGCCGGGGCGCGCGACCAAGTGTTGGTGGATCTGCTCGCCGGCACAGATGCACTGACCATCCCGGCCGATGTCACGCTGACTGATCGTGACGAGTTGGCGGCCCGGCTGGCGGCGCTGACGACGTTGACGGCCACGCTGACCATGCCGGTGCAGCCGGTGATCGGCCCCAACGCGGGCGCTGATGTGGCGGCGGCCGTGCTGGGCGGCGCGCCGGCGTTGCAGCTACCGGCCGAGGTGCAATATCCCGCGACCACGCCAGCAATCGTCGTGCCCGTGCAGTTCGACCTGGGCAGCCGAGACGCCCAGGTGCAGGCGGTGGAAGGCCTGCTCAACGCTATCGCGCCCAGCATCACCGTGGCAACTACCTTCGACGTGCCTGAAGGCGCGGCGGCGCTGCTACGTGGCGAGCTATTGGCCGGTGGCGATAGCCTGCCCATCGCATTGACACTGACGTTTCCTGATCGGGCAGCGCTTGAACGCCGATTGGCCGACCTGCTGAGTGGCAACACGCCGACCGTGGCGGCGCCAGTGGCCTTTGTCCTGCCGGACGATGCCTCGCCGCGCGTGCTGGCCGAGCTGCTGGCCGGTGCGCCGGCCTTAGCGGTCCCACTGGCCCCCCAGTTACCTGAGCGGCTGCCGGTATTGGCCGTTGCGATTCAGTTCGACTACCCGACCGGCGTGCAGGAGCAATTGACCACGCGGGTGCTGGAGGGGCAACCGGCGTTCACAGTACCGGCTGATCTGGCGTTTCCGCCACGCGATGCCGTTGAAAGCGCTTTGGCGACCGCGCTGGCCGTGACCCCGCCAGAGCCCGTAATGGCCGGGGTGACCTTTGTCGCGCTGCCCGACGCCAACGTGGGCCTGCTGAGCGCCCTGCTGGACGGCAACCCTGCCCTGGCTGCGCCGGTGCAGCCGGTTTATCCGCTACGAGTTGAGCCACTGCGCGTACCGGTGGATCTGACCTTCCCGGCGACGGAGGTGCTGCAGGCCAACATCGCGACGGCGGTGACCGCGGCCGCGCCGACGGTGGCTCTCACGACCAGCTTCACGGTGGCAGCGGATGCCAACCGTGTGCTGGCCGATACGGTCGGGCCCCTGCTGCTGCCGGCGCAGGTCACGCTGCCCGGTAAGACCGAGCAGGTTGCCCAGCTGTCCGCCGCGCTCGCCGATATCCGACCGAGCGTACCGCTGGCGCTGCAGTTGACGGCGGCGCCGACGGCCAGCGCGGAGCTGATCGACGCGGTGCTGGCAGGAGAGCCAGCGCTGTGGCTGCCGGCCGGCCTGCGGCTTAAACCGGGCGTGGACTATGCTGGCCAGATGGTGTCACAGCTTGAATTAGACGCGCTCGTGGTGACCCTCCAGGCACAGTTCGCCATGACGAACACCGGCGCGCAGTTGGTGGAAGAACTGCTGCTCGGTCAGCCGACGCTTATGGTGCCTGTCTCCTTCGTCCAGGCGCCGCTGGCCCAGGAACTGACCCCGGAACTGCCAGTCGAACTGCCGGCGGCGCAACTCGTCACGGCTGGCGTACTGGCGGCCGAGACGTTGACGCGTGCGTTCACCGAACGGGTCGTGGCTGTCAATGTGGGGGTTGCTGTGATGCAGGCGTGGGCGGCCCAGTTCTTCGGCATGTACCAAGACTTTGAGCTGATCGGCCGCGGCGTGGGGAGCACGGTGGCTAAGGGCTTCGTGGCCGCGGTCAAGGAGGGTGTGGGCAACGTGCGCGGGGAATTGGCCGCCATCATCGCGCCGGAGGTGGCCGAGATCATACGCCGTGATGGCAGCGGCCGAAGGAGCGCGGCATGAGTCCAACGACGCGCTTGGGCAACGTCACCCTGCCCAATCCAGACAAAGACGGTATCTCGAGCGAGGATGTACCCTGCGGCGATGCGTATCGCTCGGCGCGCGGCCGGCTGCAACTAGATGTCATGGGGGTCGCGCGGCGGTGGACCCTGCGCTGGTCGTTGTTGACCCAGGCGGAGCGCGAGCTAGTACGCGGCGCCTGGCGCATGGCCCTATTCAGCGCAACGTGCTCCTGGCTCGAATTGCCAGATGGCAGCCAGTTCCAGGTTTGGCCACGGCTGGGCGCCTGGCAGGAAGCGCAAATCTACGACACGAACGATGTGCCACGCTGCAACCTGACGGCCTCGTTCGATGAAGCGTACTACAGCAGCGAAGGACCTGCCTGATGCAAAGCGTGAGCACGTGGTTCGCCGAAACAGCGCAGCAACAGGGGCGGCAGCTCGTAACGCGCGTTTACGTGCAATGGGATGGCGCAACCTGGACCGATGAAAGTGATTATCTGGAATCACACATGGGTAATCTGCGCTTCGGCGCGCCGGGCGACGAGCTGACGCCGCCCGGCGACGTGGGCGATGCGACGGTGATCCTGCAAAACTTCGGACGGTTTGCCGAGGCTGGGCCACTCGCGGCGTACATCGGCGGACCGGGCGGCTTGTTTGGCAAGCAAGTCAGGCTCGAGGTTGGCTTTCGGGCCTTCGGCGGCAACATCATCGTTGAAGAGTTGGTGTGCGTCTTCACCGGCGTGATCTACAACTGGACGCCGGGAGCCAAGCTGACGTTGCAGTGTCGCGACCTGGGCTACGCGTACATGCAGCACAAAACCAGTTGTGCTGTCAGCGCGCAGCGGCGCGCGGATCAACTCATTGCCGATTATGCTGATCTGGCTGGCGTACCGGCCGGTGCGCGCGTGCTGGACACCTCCAGCTTCGTGGTGCCCTGGGGGTGGCTCGATGACGAGAGTATCGTCGAGGAGATGTGGGAGGTCGCGCGCGCCGAAGGCGCGCGCATTTACTTCGACCAGCTCGGCCGGCTGCGTTATGAGTCGGTGCAATACTGGGCCCGCAAGACAACGCCAGATCTTGTGCTTGATGCGCTCTACCACGACTGGCACGAACAGCCCAGCCCTGACGCACTGGCAACCAGCGTCACGGTGGAGTGGGCCGGCCGCTACGTCGGCGCCGAGACGGTCTTGTACACCCTTGAAGAGAACAAAGTGATTCGACCAGGCGAAACCCTGGAATTCGAGGCCCGGTTCAGCCATCCCTGTTTACAATACAGCGCGTTGGCGGCGAGCGATTACAAGATCGTCAGTATCGGTGGGGTGGATATGGCCGGCAGCGTAACGGTGAGTTTGCCGGCGGAACAGCGCTTTGCGCAACGCTGCACGGTGCGCTTGAGTAATAACCATGCCACCCTGGCCGCCAGCGTGATCTTCTTGCAGATCCGTGGTTATCCGCTGCTCGGCGGCCCCACAGAACAGGTCACTGTGCAGGCCGTAGTTCCGCCGACCCCCTGGCTGCGCAACCGTAATCTGCGCGGCAACATGTACATGCAGACGTGGGTGCAAGCGGTGACCCAGGCGCAGTTTTTGGCTGGTCGCCATCAACGGCTTGCCCGCATCGCCACCCTGACCGACCTGCCTGGATTGCCGCAGATCGAACTCGGCGACCGGATCCGTTGGGCCTCCATTGCGCCAGCGCCCGAGCTGCTGGCGAATACGTCGTTCGAGAACGCTACGACTGGCTGGGCGATTGCGGCCTACGGCCCGTTGGTAACTCGAACGTCTAGTTATGACGCCGTGAACGGTAATTATGCGCTGCTGGCCGATTTCACGCCGGCTGGCACGAATGCGTACGCGTTGATTCTCTCCACGGCTGTGCCGTGCAACCCGGGTGACATTTACGGTCTCACGGGTTGGTGCAAACAGCTCTGGAGCGTGTTCAGCGCAGCGCAAGGTGTTGACGTAGGTCTCCGGTTCCTGGACAGTGGCGACAATGTACTGCAGGATAATCTGATCGCTGCGTCGGCCGATGCAGGCAACTGGGTGGCTTTTAGTACAGAATGCAGCGCGCCGACCGGCGCCAGCCAGGTGCAGGCCTATCTACAACCGTACGCGGCTAACGGCGGTGGGACCGGCTTCAAGGCATTGCTGGATGGGCTGAGTTTGCGCTGCGTCGTCGCCTACCGGGAAGGCTTCGTGATCGGCCTGAGCTGGCGCTGTGCCGCCGACCACGGCTATCGCCAGACGCTGCAGCTGCTGGACGCGGAGCAGTTGTCCCCCTACGCCGATTACTTCGTCATCGGCGAGACTGCCCTGGGCGCGGCCGGCCGCGCCTGGTATTGAGAGGCGGCGATGGGATTATGGTTCACGCCACCGGCGTTCGCTCACGGCCAAGTCGTGAGCGCCGCCGGGCACTTGAACGGCCTGGCCCGGAGCGTGCAGTTGCTGCACGACGTGTGGACAGGCAATCAGTTTTGCTTTCGGGGTAACTACACGATCGCCGCGGGGTGGAGCCATGTGTTCTATGGCGCGATCCGGCACTATTGGAACACGTTGTACTGGCGGATCCGCTGTTGGGATGGGGGCAGCGCGATCGTGTACTACAACGGTACCGCGGTAGCGTCCTGCTCCGGCAATGGCACGCACAGCGGCACTGTCAATTTGAGCAGTCTTGGTTTGACAGTCGGAGGTTTTTACGGGGTGTATGTGCAGGGGGGCGCCGGGTTTGAGGTGCAAGATTTGGCCGAGCGGTTGACGCAGACGTATCCAACGCTGGCCAGCTTTGCTGATGGGACCACGCCCAGCGCGGCTGAATGGCAGGCCCTCAGCACGTATGCCAATCAGCTACGTACCGATCTGTATACGCCACGGCCGGCCTGGCCCGCGACGCCGCAGGGCGAGAACCCGGTGGATGCGACCGGGCGCGTTTACCATCGCTGCCGGTATCTCTATTACGACTTGTTCATTCAGCAGCCCTACAACTCGAGCAACTACCCCAATCCCGGGGGCGGCAAGTGGAGCGAGATGCGGCTTTATGTCAATAATACTGCCTTGCTCCTGTGTCGCGTTGACCAAGACCCGGCGCCGACGCCGCCGTATAATCCACCCGTGATCCGGTGGTATCAAAATATCTATGGCTCAGGTGCATACACGTTTACCGGACTGCTCGACCTGGCTACGCTTCTGCCAGGGTTGGCCTACGGCCAGCCTTACCGGGTCGTGGTTACGGGGCAGGCCAGCACGTATTGGGACCTGGAAAAGAAATGGCGCACCAATCACCTGGTGGAACTGCCGGCCAGCACACCGGGGTTGCCCGGCTGGCACGCGTTGCCTGAGTGGCAGCACGGCAACTACATCACGGGGAACAGCGGCGCAAACCCAGTACAGGCCATAAGCGCCGATCTGCTGGCGGTCCGCAACCTGACCACAGCTTACAACCCGGTGGCACAAGCGGCGCTAAACAACGGCGCGTTGCACAACGTGCGCAAATGGCGCTGGCTATGGTACACGAACGTCAAGGGCGCGACGCCCAAGCTCGCTTGGAGCGATCAGGAGATCAGCTTGCCGACAGCCTACGTAAACGGCGCGCAAACGTGGCAGGTCTACGATCTGGACACGACGTCTGGTCTGTATCCAGGCATATTGTACAAGTTGACCGGTGTGCAGTACGCGTTGGAGGATGTCAATGCCTAAAGCCGATCTCCTCCGTCGCATTGACCTGGCTGAACTCAGCAGCGGCAGTGGCGCCTTCGGCGGCAGCATCACGCTGGTGGTGGGCGATGCCGGCGCCGGCGGCCTGATGTACAACTACATCATCCATGAGGGCGGTGGCATCTGCACGGTCGTCAATGGACTGACAGGCGCGACCGAAGCACGGAGCAGCGACTATCGAGCCATCATCCAACATGCGCTGAACAGCGCCGGCCCGGACTCGTCCATCGCGTTTCGGCCGGGTCGGTATACAGTCAACGGCCCGCTGACGCCCAACCAGCGTCAAACTATTTGGTTGGCGGCCGGCGTGATTTTTATCCCGGCCGGCGACAATGCCGTTTGGAGCATCCTGAGCCGGGATCGGGTGGCATTTCACGGCACGCTGACGATTGAGGACGAGGCTGCGCGCACCACGACGCAACCGGCGATTGTGATTGACGATATGGCATTCGCCTACTTCGAGCGCATTGTTATCTGGAACACGTACCACGGGATCAACATCTCCGGCACGGCCGGCGGCACGCACGAGAACTATTACACGGATATCTGGATGCAAGTGCGGGGCCGGGGCATCAATCTGGAAACCGCATGCCACGATAACCATTTTGGACATGTATGGATCAAGGGCCCAGCGCCAGACAACTGGGCGACCGGCCCAGGCCTGCGCATCGGCACGTCCGGCACGCAGGGTGGAAATTCATTTCTGGCAATCGAGATCCTCGACATGTACTGGGGCATGGATTTGCCCGGCGCATACGAGGTATGGTTCGGCAACGTGATCATAGACAACCCGCGTGGCACAGGCATTTGGATGAGTGGCCAGGTTGAACGCCTCTTCTTCAATACGGTCTGGGCTAGCTCGGGCGGTGATGGGGTCCATCTGGAGGGCAACCCAAGCGTTTTGCCCATCACCTACGTGGATAAGGTGCACTTCGTTCGTCTGTATACCTGGCTCAACGCCAACTGGGGCCTGCGCTTCAGCGGCTATATCAAAGGCGTAGTCATTGACGAGCTCGTCGCCCAGCGCTGCGCCAAAGGCGTCGGCTTTGAAGGCGTTGAGAACAACAACATCATCATCGGCAACCTGTACACGTTGGAAAACGGTGAGTGGGGCTTGAATGGCGCCAACGCTGGCACGGGGGTCACGATCGGTAACGCCATGATTGAGGATGCGCTGCTAAACCCCGACACCTTTGCGGCGCTTGGCGGATTCACATCGGGCGGACGCTTTCACAGCAAAGGCACAGCGACGATCCTGGCTGGCGCAACGCAGGTCGTCGTGACGCACGGCCTCGACCAGACGCCAGAGATTATTACCCTGACCCCATATGCGGCTGCTGGACCGCACATCGCGGCGCGCACTGCAACCACATTCACTATCGCCGTGCCCGTTGCACCGGACGCTGATTTGCAGGTGGCCTGGTCGGCCTGGAGCCGCGCTAACGCGCGGTAGAAATCTTGAACCGAGAGGAGTCGCACATGAAAACAACCAAGCTTTTTTCTCACGGCCTGTTCCTTGTCTTGACGTTGGTGTTGGTAGTAACATCCGTTGGCCCCGCGCAGCAGGCGCAGGGGCCACCGGGAGAGAGCACGCTAGAGGAAACACCTATCACCATCATCGAGCCAGGCGCACCGTTGCCGGCCGATCCTACCGTCCGGGTACGCGAAAGTGGCCCAGCATTGACGCTCACTGAAGAACTCCAGAGCGCGACTGCGCCGACCGCGGCCGAAAACGAAGACGTAGAACGCTTGTTGGCCGAACGCAATGTTTCGGTGGACCAGACCGATGTCACCAGTTTACGGTTACATCTGCTCAACGAAAAACTGCGCCTGCCCCTCGGTGAGCTTGAAAACATGGACCGTCTGGCTCTGCGCAGCTTGTTCGAGGCCAACGCTGAGCGGCTGCAAATGAACATCTACGAATGGGATGCGCAGAAAGAAGACTACGTACTCAAGGTCAGCGGGAATCCTGACGCTGACGATGGTGGAACGTTCATTTCGCCGCTGCCTACGCCTACACCACAGAACGAGATAAAAGTATCTCTCGTCTCCTTCACGCGCTCGGACGATCTGCGTCAAACATTCACATCGCCGTTGGCTACACCAGGGCCGCTGATCCCGCGCGTCTTTTTGCCACTGGTGCTGAACGTGCCACCGGCCCCACCGCCTCAACCCGGGCCGGTGCTGGATCGGGCGACCGTTGAGGAACGCATCCTTAATGCTTACATCTGGTGGGCTGGCCTGTGGCGTGATTCTCTCGATCCGAACGCCCCTGGGTTCGTCAAAGAGTACCCGGGCTTCCCGTTATGGATGGAAAACCTGAGCCGGCCAGGTGATACGAGCTATCCGCGCATGCTGGGTCACTATAGGAGCGGTTCGTACAGCAACAAGTTTGGGTACGTCGAATGGTATGCGGTCAGTCCGTATTACGATTTCATGGATGTACGGCTCGAGGAAGCCTACGATTGGAACTATGGGCTGCGGATCACGGCGGATCGTTTCTATACGGCCGCCGGGCAGACGACTTACAGCACGTGCTATCTTCAATACGATCAGGCCGAAAACGTCAACGTCTACCTGGGTGAGACCTTGATGTTCAATACGCTCACCAC
>DAOUAT010000075.1:0-35375 GCA_034433275.1 Anaerolineae bacterium | reverse complement strand
AGGCGCGTCTCTCGGCGCTGGCGCCGCTGCGCGATGACATTCTGAATGGCGACTACCGCGCGCTCTACCTGGCCTGGCTGCTGGCCGCCGCGGCCAACGATATTGACGAGGAGCTGGAGCCGCCGGTCCCGCCGGGACTGAAGGAGCTATCCGCGCCGCTGGCGGAGTTTGCCCGTTTCTTCCAGTTGGATCCGTTCCTGGTGCAGTCGGCCAGCCAGGCCAGCGAGCCGCTCCGCCCCGCGCCGGCGCCCGCGCTGGACGCGCTCATCGCCCGCCTGCCGCGGCCCGAGTGCGACGCGTTCCTGCGCCGGTTGGCCGAGGGCGAGCCGCTGCTGGCGCTGAAGCTCAATCGGCGCTTGCAGGAATTGGCCGGGCCGCCCGCCAGGCCACAGGCAGCCGCGGCGCGGCGCACCTGGGCCGAGCTGCGCGAGACCGCTGAGCGGCTGCGCCAGGCAGAGGACCGTCGCCAAAGGGCCGAGGCGGAGGCCCGGCGGATCAAAGACCTGCAGGATTTTGCGCCCCGCGCTACGCAGGCCTGGCGCGATGTCCAGACATTGATCGAAGAAAAGAAGGCGCGGCCCTATGATGAGGCGACAGCGCTGCTGGTCAAGCTGCACGACCTGGCCATCTTCCAGGATCGGCTGCCGGAATTCCAGGCCAGATTGGCAGCCTTACAGGCGCAGTACACCAGTCGTCCGGCCTTTCAGGAGCGGTTACGTAAAGCGGGGTTGGTTTGAGATGATCGAACCTGGCGCTTTGTGGCTTGACATGCCGGCCTTGTTGCGTTATCATTCAGGACATGAATAACTTTCATTCAGACCCGCCGCTCTATTATCGGCGTTGGTTGACGCCGCTATTGCAGGCAGCGTGTGAGGCACATCCGGTCGTCGTGCTAACCGGCGCGCGGCAGGTCGGCAAGAGCACGACCCTGCGGCGAGCCGAGCCGTTCGCGGGCTGGCGCTATCACACCATGGATGACTTCGACACGCTGCGCCAAGTGCGCGAGAACCCTGCCAGCCTGTGGGCCGGCGCGCACGAGGTGGTGCTGGATGAGGTGCAGAAAGCGCCCGAACTGCTGCCGGCCATCAAGCGCGCCGTGGATGAGCACCCCGGCCGCTGCCGGTTCATCCTGTCCGGGTCGGCCAACCTGCTCCTCTTGGGCAATGTCAGCGAAAGCCTGGCCGGCCGCGCGGTCTATCTGACGCTCGACCCGTTAACGCTGGGGGAGTTGCATGGGCAGCCGCCACCTGCGCTGCTGGCCGATGTCCTGGCTGACCGCTGGCCGGAAGAAGGTGTCCTGCCGGAGGCGTTGCCTGACCCGCTACCGTTGATGCAGCGCGGCTTTATGCCCGCGCTGTTGGCGCTCACGGCCCCGGCGGATTACCTCCGCTGGTGGGAAGGCTACGTGGCCACCTACCTGGAGCGCGATCTGCGGCAGATGTCGCAGGTGGAGTCGCTGGTGGACTTCCGGCGGGTCATGGCGCTGCTGGCGTTGCGCACGGGCCAATTGCTCAACCAGTCGGATGTCGCACGCGACGCCGGTCTCTCACAGCCGACAATCCACCGCTATCTGAATCTCCTGGAAGCCACCCACCTGTTCGAGCGTGTGCCGACCTACCTGGGGAGTCACACGACGCGGTTATTGAAGTCGCCGCGCGTCTTCTGGGCCGATGTGGGGTTGGCGGTCTTCCTGGCGGGCTATTTCAGCGCGAATGAGTTGGCCAAAGCGCGCGAGTTGGGCGCGTTCTTCGAGACACTGATCTATCAACATCTGCGCGTGAGCTGCAGCCTGCTGACGCCGCGCGGCCGGCTCCACTTTTGGCGCACGCAGACCGGCGACGAGGTGGATTTTGTGGTCGAGCACGGCCGCCGGGTCGTCGGCATCGAAGTCAAGATGACCGATACACCGGGCTACCGGCATGCGGCGGGGTTGGTCAAATTCCTGGGCGAGCACCCCCAGGCCGTGGGCGGCATTCTGTTGCACGGCGGCCAGCAGATCCGGCGTCTGAACGAAAAGATCGTGGCCGTCCCCTGGTCGCTGCTGACCGGGTGACGCCGCATCACCCCACACGACTTGAGCGAAGCACACGACTCAATATCGCAGCGATATTCCAGGCATCATCCCCGCCCCGGTGATGCGTGCCTTCCAGCGGCAACCCCATCCGCTTGAGCGCCTCACTCATCCCCACTTCGCGCGACCAGCCGTAGACGACGGCCGCCAACGTCTTGACGTTGAGGTGCGTTGGCCCAAACGGATACGGGATGCCGAACTCAGCGCAGTTGCGCTCAAACTGCTTGCGATCGTAGTCGCCGTAACTGGCCCACAGCCGCGTCGGCGCCTGATACTCGTGAACAAGGGCCTGACAGGCCACAGCCAGCGGCATACCACCATCCACATCGGCCTGGGTCAGCGTAGTCAACTGCGTGCAGTAGGCGCTTACCCTCGAGCCTACGGGCCGCACGAGGATAGTGCGCTGCTCGGCGCGCGTGAGGGTCGGCACATCGAGCACGCACAGACCGATCTCGATGATCTCGCTGGTCTGACCCCGCGGCGGGTTGCCCTCCCAACAGGTAGCTTCGACGTCTATGACGAGAATCTGATCCAGTTTGCGCGCCATGATCATCCTCCGCGGCCGCCAGCAGGGCCATCACCCTCGCTCGCCGACGCGGCCAGCCGGAGCAGTATCGCCGCGGCGCGGTCGGTTACATCCGATTCCACATACTGCCCCAGAAGCGGACGCAGATCGCGTTCCCAATCCCGTCGTGCGCGCGCCAACGCCGCTTCAACCACCTCTGGCAACAAGGCCATCTCGTAAAGTCTTAGCTTCTGCCGGATCAGATCGGCGTCCAGATGGATCCCCTGCTCGACCATGAGCCAGACGTCATAAAGATCACGCGGTTTCGCCCGCACCAGCAAGGCCCGCACCTTCTCCGCAAGCAGATGTTCCGGACTGAGCACAGTGACGACAAACGGCCGCACGTCGTCATACTCCGAACGCACCAGCTCGCGCCGGGTAGCCGATGGCTCCCCGCGCAAACTGACGTCGACACGTACCTTCCCCTTGCTGCGGTCGCGACCATCGTACAGCGGCCCCTGGTAGCTCACGTCGAAGCTGAACCCAACCTCACCCTCCCAAACGTTGCGAATCTCACCCTCGGCGCCGAAATCGCGCAAGTCGGCCACGACCGCCTGCCATAGGCCGCGCAACGCGGCATACATACCGTCGGCAATATGGACCGGCGCAGCAACAGGCTCCCCGCTGATCAAGGCGCTAAAGTCCAAATCCTCCGAATAGCGGGCTCCTCGGTACACCAGGCGCAATGCGGTGCCGCCCTTGAAGATGAGCGCCTGTGAGCGGGCATAGAACAGCATCAGCAGCAGATGCTGGAGATAGTCGCGCTCCTGGGCCTGCATCCCAATGTGATTGCGCTGCGCCAGACGTTGGATTTGTGTGCGAGTCAGCATCAGCCGATACCCTCCCCCCTAAGCTCTTCAAGCGGCACGTTGATGTCAATTCGCCATAGCGCGTCGCGCCGACCTTGCCGCGTTCGGCCAGGATCTAGCCTAACCGACGAGGTAGAGCGGATAAGTTGCGGCGTCGCCGGCCCATCTATAGTATGCCCCGCTGTTTCGGGCACGGGCGCGGGCACCCCATCGCAAGGGGCGACCTCTCGACCAAGAAGGCCAAGCAGATAACCGAGGCGCGACCCCAGCGTCTTGTCGCCGAGCCGATTGGTGTATTCGACCAAGGTATGGAGGTCGACCGTGTCGATCGCCGCTCGCAGGGCTTTCGCCACCTCCGTGATCCCGCCGGCATATTCCGGCTCGCTCAAGCTGTCAATGAGCGCCTTGGCCTCGTCGGCGATCAAAACCGGCAACCCACCCACCGGTTCCCGGCGGTAGCCGAAGAACTTGCGCGGGTGGATCGTTACGAAGCGGAATCGCTGTCCGGCGTATTCGACGGGCGGCTTCTTCCTTGTAGTCGCCACGTACACTATGAGCGGCACCTGCTCCGTGAAGCCGTAAGTGTGCAAGGCCGACCAATAGGACACGTATCCAGGCGTCACCAAGTGGGACCCGATGAAGAGCGGATTCGCGAGGACGCGCTCAGGCTCAAAGCCGAGGAGCAAATACTTGCCGTTTTCGATCTCGGCAACAAGACCAGCCCGCACCAACTGGCGCACGAGTGGATGTATCTGGGAAAGGTCGCGGCCGAGCAGATCAGCGAGCGTGCGCGACGAAAAGTAGAACAGTTCCTGCTCGTGCAACATCCGGGCAACAGAAATTGCGGTAAGATTATCGGCCATTCTTACTAAATCCCATCTCGATTTATCGAATCATAACACATCTTATATCACAGCGCAAATGGCGAATCAATCCTGTCGCTGTGCTACACACGGAAGTCGAATCCGCGTCGCTTGTTGCAGGGCCGTTGAGATTGATACGCACGGTAGCGAGCCGCGCGGTCAACTTGGGAGGCGGACCGCCGCATGTTATAATTAGGCTGTACTCGGTATTGAAAACACGGCTGTGCGACAGCCTTCAGAGAGCGATCGGAGACCACACGGTTCAAGAGGAAAACCAGACCACACGGCTACGCAAATCGGCAAGCCGTGAGGTCGGGGATGGGGAAATGCGACCTCACGGTTCACATCCGTGAGGTCGTGGGTTCGAGTCCCTCCCCGCCCATCGTCACGTCGCAGGCAGATGGTCTGCGACGTTTTTGTTTCCCGCACGATTATGCCATAGAAGGCTATACGCTGGCAAAACGTCCCTGAAAATGCTGCCTGCTGCCCCCCGCGCGCGACTTGCGTTCCGTGGCGATCTCGCATAACCTACCCTCCATCAAGTTCGGAGGGGAGATCAACGACGTGCACACAGATTCCGCTTTCGACGTCATCGTAGCCGGGCACCTTTGCCTGGACATCATCCCGCAGATTCCCCCTGGCCCGGGAGGTCTGGCAGCACTGTTGACACCGGGCACGTTGAGTGTGGTGGGCCCCGCGCTGCTTTCCACCGGTGGAGCCGTCTCGAACACAGGGCTGGTGCTGCACAAGTTGGGCAGCGCGACCCGCCTCATGGGCAAGATCGGCGATGACTTGTTCGGAATGGCAATCCGGCGTATCGTAACGGCCCACGGGCCCGGGCTGGCCAACGGCATGGTGATCGATCCGGCGGTCACATCCTCCTACACCGTGGTGGTGAACGTGCCCGGGGTCGATCGGATCTTCCTACACCACACCGGCGCCAATGACCACTTTCTCGCCGGGGATATTCGTTACGACCTGATCGCCCAGGCTCGTCTCTTCCACTTCGGCTATCCCCCGCTGATGCAGTCGATGTTTGAGGATGGCGGCCGCGAGCTGACTGAGCTCTTCGCCCGGGTCAAGGCTGCCGGTTGCACAACATCCCTGGATTTGGCTCTGCCTGACCCGCAGTCACCCGCGGGCCGCGCGAATTGGGCGGCCATCCTCCGGGCCATCTTACCCCTGGTGGACATCATCGCACCCAGCATCGAAGAGACTCTCTTCATGCTGCGCCCGGAGATCTATGCTCGGGCGCGGGCTGCGGGCGCGATGCCGATCACGGCTGGAATCCTGGATGACTTGGCGAGCCAGCTCCTGGAGTGGGGGGCGCACATCGTGCTCATCAAGCTCGGCGAGCATGGCGCCTACCTGCGAACCGCGGGATGCGAGGCGCTGACGACATTGGGCCGCGGGCAGCCGGCCGACCGGCTTGCCTGGGCTGATCGCGAATTATGGGCGCCCTGCTTCCAGGTGGAGGTGGTAGGCACTACCGGCTCAGGCGACGCGACGGTCGCCGGGTTCCTGAGCGCGCTCCTGCGCGGCCTGGCCCCCGAGGAAGCCCTGACCGCGGCCGTGGCGGTCGGCGCGTGCAATGTGGAAGCCGCTGACGCGCTCTCGGGAATCCGCACTTGGGAGGAGACCTGGGCGCGTATCGCGGCGGGCTGGCCGCGCCGCAGGTCGGAGCCAGTCTTTTTCGCTGAAGACGCGCGGCCTTGCTGGCGCTTCGCCAGTCAGCACGGCCTATGGATCGGCCCGAAGGATGCCCTATGGCCCTGACGGGCAACCGCACGTATGTGGGCTTTGGCTTCGGCGCCATCCAGGCCGGATTGTTCCTCTGCGAGGCTTATCAGTCCGGCGGATTCGCCCGTCTGGTGGTAGCCGAGGTGCTGCCGGAGGTCGTGCAGGCTCTGCGCAGCGCGGGCGCCAGCTTCTGTATCAATATCGCACACTCCGACCGGATCCAGCAGGCCTGCATCGGCCCGGTGGAGATCGCGCAGCCCGCCGATGTTGCCGATCGGGACCTTCTGGTTACCGCGGTGGCCGATGCTGCCGAGATCGGCGTCGCCGTCCCCAGCGTGAAGTTCTACACTACACCGGGCGCGGGCAGTCTCCACAGCATCTTGGCGTCTGGCCTCCGGCGAAAGCTCGCCCAGGGTGGGCCGCGCGCGGTCGTCTATGCGGCCGAGAATCACAACCACGCGGCTGAAATCCTGGCTGAGGCCGTCTTCACGGCGATTCCCCCTGCCGAACAAGCGGCTGTTCACCGCCGCGTGCGCTTCCTCAACACGGTCATCGGCAAAATGAGCGGCGTGGTAATTGATCCAGCCGAGATGCAGGCGCGCGGCCTGGCGCCCATCACAGAGAGCCTGCCGAGGGCGTTCCTGGTGGAAGCCTTCAATCGCATTCTCATCTCTCAAGTGCGCCCCTGGGAAGCGCTGTTTGGGCCGCTCTGAGGCGCAGCGAAAAACCCAAAAACTGGGCGTCTTGGGCTGCTTCGCAACCCAGGACGCCCAGCCAAAGGGAGTCTCACGCTCCTGTTATCGTTGGGGCAGTGCGACCTTGAAGCCCAGATACTTCTCCAACGCCTCGGCCACGGGCGCGACGACATTGCCCGGAGTGGCGGCCACGTGATGGCGGAAGCCGTTCTCGCCGATATACATCAGCACATCCTGGAGCCTTTGGAACTGCGCCACGCCCGCCACGCCAAAGAAGTCGGGCGGAATTGGGTCTGTGGTGAGTCGGCCCTCACCCAGATAAACGCGTGCCTCACCGTTGAACGTCATCATGCTCCCGAAGGTGAATTCGGTCGGCTTGAGGCGGCCCACGTTGCACCCGAAGCCACAGCCTGGGCCGATGATCAGATGATCGCTGACGCGTGCGCCATCCTCCATGAGTGATCTGGGGGCCGGTCCGCAATGGAAGAGGATGCACTTGTCATCTTCCTCCTCATAATTGTTGTTCCAGTCGAGCAGAGTCACGGCGCTGTCCGATGCCAGCCCCAGGGCGTGCATCACGACCGCATTGGCAACATCGACCTCACATGCGCCGGCCACCCCGCGATCGCTCATTTCGCCCAACAGGACGCAAGGCGAGATGTTGAGCTCATCCTGGAGCTCCTGCCAACAGCGAATGGCGTAGGCATCGAGCTGGAACTCATCGACGACCTCATCCAGCACCACACCCAAACGCACCAAGTTATCCATGGCCCCGGCGGGCACGGCGTTGAACGATACGTAAGCATTCAGGCGAGCAGCCTTGTCCTTGTAGGTGGCGCCGTCGGGCGCCACCTTACGCATGCGAGCCAGAACGTTCGCCAGGTCTATTGTCTCCACAGTAATGCCGCGGCGCTGGAGCGCAACCTCATCGACGCGCACCGTCTTGAACGGGGTCGTACGAGCGCCTATCGCGCCCACCCGCATCCGGCGCAGCCCCTTCACCACGCGACAGACACGGTCAAAGTGATCGATGTTCACCGCGAACCGCGGGCTACTAGGGCTGACCACGTGTGGCCGCAGGGCAGTGAATTTCAGATCGTTCTGGAAGAAAACGTCCATCATGGACAGCTTGCCGCAGAACGAGTCACGGCGCAGCTCGGGGCCCATCTTGTCCATATCATCCGGATATGCCTGGATGAAGATGGGCACGCCTGCGTCCCGGAGCGCAGCCACACCGCCGTTCTCGTCGCCAAAGTTGGGCAGCGAAAGAATGACGCCATCATAACGGCCGCGGTTTTCAGCAAGGAACGCCGCGAACTTCGCAGCTTCCTGGATCGTCTCGACGGCGCCATGACGCGTGGCTGCCGCATCCAAGGCGAGGACTTCGTGCCCCAGGCCTTCGAGCGCCGCGATCAGCTCAGCGCGCGCGTCCGCGATCAATGAGGCAGGGAAGAATCCCCGGTTGCCCAAGAACAGGGCAAAAGTCGACTTTCGGTTGGACATCGTGTGCATCCTTTTGGGGGCAATGAGCCGTGACGGATGGCGTCACGGGCAGCGTGATCTGGGGGAGTGATGCTCCCCGTCACGCTCATGATATCAGAGGCTTGAGAAAATATCAAAGGATGTCAACTGCCGCCGCTTCTCGCAGCGCCCGCGCCTGGGCCAGGAGATTCTCGACCGGGGCGCCGTCCGGTATCTCGCAGCCGGCCGCACTGATACAGCGCCGGCCACCGCGCGCCAGGGCGTCCAGCGTTGCCAGGCGCACCTGATCGGGCTTGCCTCGCAGCATCACCTCAATGGGATCCATGTTGCCGCAGACGACGATAGCGGGCCCCAGAACGGCTGCCGCCTGACGCAGATCAACCATCCAGTCAATATCGACAATATCGGCGCCGCTCTGGGCGACGAATGGCAAGTGCCGGGTGATGTTGCCGCAGATGTGCAACCGGGCCGTCGCGCCCATCTCATGCACCGCGGCGAAAATGCGCTGCTCATAGGGCAGAGCGAACTGCTGGTACATCCTGGGCGAAATCTGCGAAGCGATGGCATCGCCCAGGCCGATGATATCCGCGCCGGCTTGCACCTGGGCCCGCGCGAAGGCGATCTCCACCTCCGCGCAGATTTCGAGCAGCTCAAGCACCCAATCGGGCCGTTCGCAAAGATCGAAAAGCAAAGTGCTGACCCCGCGCAGGTCTGCGGCCTGGGCCAAGGCGCCCTCCACCCAACCCATGATCGGCGCCTCGCCCCCGATTCGTTCGTGAAAAAGACGGACAGCAGCCAGCCGATCGCTCATCCGGCGGCCTGTGTGCGGCGCGGGCCTTTTGAGCTCGGCCAGGGCGGTAGTCTCGCCCAACAGAGGCGTCCGACACAGCGGCAGGCCATCCTCCGGAAATTCGATCTGGGCGCCGAAATCGGCGGTTTCACGATAGGGATCCGAAATCGCCTGGACGATATCGAGATCGAAGGCCTGTTGCACCGCCAGATTCGCTTCGCAAAGGACGCGATAGTCCAGGTAGTAGCGCGACAGCGGCTGTCGGATTGCGTGCGCCGCGAAAGTCATGAAAATGTCGAAGTTGAGCGGGCGATCAACTCTTTCCCCGCGCATGAAACACGAAAACCGCTGAAACGCATTCATGTCCTGCTCCTCCATGTCGCGCAGCTTTGCCGGGCGCCCCCAGATTCTACCTCATGCTGGCGAATTCTCTAAACGGCCCTGGTATCAACCTTTGACAAGAGGTCTGACAGAGTGTAGAGTGAGGGTAGCATTAATATCTCCCCTCGCGGTCCTTGGAGCCGAGCATGATCCGAAACATCAAAGTCATCGCCGCAGCATCCTTCCTGGCCATGCTGTTTATGGGGGTGGGCAGCGCACTGGTTGGCGCAGCCGCGCGCGACATCGGGTTGACCGCCGCACAAATCGGCCTCCTGATTGCGGCTCAAAACCTCGGACTTGCCGTTTCAGTGACGGTAGCGGGCGCCCTGTCCGATACTCACCCAAAGACCACGATCTTGTTCGTCGGCAGTCTGATCCTGGCCACATCCTTCCTGGCGTTCTACGTCAGCCCGCTTTTTTGGATCAATCTCGCCATCATGTTGGCGTCTGGGATCGGGATGGGCGCATACGAGGGCGCCACCGATGCGCTGCTGGTCGATCTCTACGAGGCACGCGCCGCGCTCTTCATCAACATCAATCATACCTTCGTCACCATCGGGGCGCTGGCGATCGCTTTGTACCTGATCTTCCTTGAGGTCAACTGGCGCGCCGCAGTCGTGCAGTCAGGGATCATCATCCTGGCGCTGGCGATTGTGTTTGGGCTGGGATCCTTGCCGCGGCGGTCGCAGACGCACTCCACCCTGCGGGAGAAGATGAACGTCCTGGCCCACGAGCCGATCCTCGCGCTGCTGTTTGTCGCCGCGGTCCTGGCTGTTGGCGCTGAATTGGGAACCATCGGGATCCTCTCGACCTTTCTGGCCGAGGCGCGCGGGTACGGTCCAATCGCGGCGAAGCTTGGGCTGGTCGTCCTCCTTGCAGGAATGGCCGCCGGCCGGCTGATCATCGGCTTTCTGGTCAAACCGAAGCACGTGCTGCGCTACACGATGGCGCTCTTCGGGCTGGCCGTACCTTGCTTCACGGTGCTCTACTTCATAGACATCGGCCGGCTCACCTACGTCACCGCGTTCTTCGCAGGGATATCCCTCTCCTCCCTTCTACCCCTGATGTTGACCCATGCCGGCCTGACCTTCCGCGAAATGACCGGCACAGTCCTTGGCGCGATCAAGATCGCCATCCCGGTTGGCGGCATCGTGGTCCCGCTGCTCATGTCCACATTGACAAATACCGTATCATTTGCCGCGGCGCTGGCTGTGCTGCCAATCTCGCTCCTTCTGGGTCTCCTCGCCGTCGCTTTGGCTCGAAGAACACCCAGAACTGCTGTGCTTCCACAACCTACTGCATCAAGGATCGCATCGTGAACACAGGCAAACTTGTCCGTCTAAATCGTCTTTTCAGCCATCCACAGCGTCGTTTCTTATCCGTCGCTGTCGATCATTTCATCGGATATGGCGATGGCCTGCCGCCGGGGTTGCTCCATCTGGCTTCCACCCTGGAGGCTATCGTAGCCGGCCGGCCGGACGCGGTGACCATGCACAAGGGGATCGCGACTTCGGCCTGGACGCCGTTTGCCGGCGTGATCCCGTTTATCTTGCAGGGCGTGCTGGCGTGCGTGGACGATACGGCGTGGGAGGTGTTCGCGTCGCCGGAGGATGCCGTGCGCTTGGGCGCCGACGCCTATGCCTTTGCTCTCTTCATTCGGGGCGCCACTGAAGCCCAGCACCTGCGAGGACTAAGCGAGGCCGTCGCCGCAGCCGCCCGCTTCGAGATGCCGGTGATCTGCCACATCTATCCGCGCACCTTTCGCAATGGCCGGCCCGAGGTATCGTTTGAGCCGGAGGATATTGCCTGGGCCGTACACTGCGCGGTGGAAGCCGGGGCCGATGTGGTCAAGGCGCCCTATTGCGGGACCGTCGCCAGTTACCGCCAGATCGTGGCCGACTGCCCGGTGCCTGTGGTGGCTGCCGGCGGCCCGAAGGCGGCTAGCCTCCTGGCGGCGCTCCAGATGCTATCCGAGGTGGTCGCCAGTGGGGCGCGCGGCGGTACCATCGGTCGCAACATTTGGGGCTTCGAGGCGATCACGGCCGCAGTGTTGGCGTTCAAGGCCGTGATCCACGATGGCCGCGACCCGCGCCAGGCACTGGCCGCCCAGGGGTTGCCGCTGTCCCAAACGAAGTGAGGCAGGGATGCTCCCGCGCTGGGATGTGCTGGGGATTGGCGCCGTGGCGGTGGACGATCTGATCTACCTGGATGGCTTCCCGGCGCCAGGCAGCAAGCTCTACATCGCCAGTGAACAGCGACAGGGCGGCGGGCTTGCCGGCGCCGCCCTGGTCGCTGCCGCGCGGCTGGGTGTTCGCGCAGCCTTCATGGGCGTCCTGGACGACGATGATCTCTCCCGCTACACACTCGCACAACTTGAGACCGAAGGGGTGGATTGCAGCCCAGTGCGGCGCGAGGCGGGGGCGCGGCCATTTCACTCCACCATCCTGGTCGACCAACAGACGGGCGAGCGCACAATCCTCGCCTCGAACGCAGGAGTCACCCCGCCACAGGCCGAAGAGATGACCCACGCATTGCCCAAAACGACGGTGAGGTGCGCCACCACCCGGCTTGCCGTGTACAGGTGGCGGATACCACCGGCTGCGGCGATGTGTTTCACGGCGCGTATGCGGCGGCGCTGGCGCGAGGCTGTGATATCCCTCGCGCCATCTCAGTTGCCACGGTGGCAGCCGGGATTAAGGCCACGCAGCCGGGAGGGCGTCACGGCATCCCCGACAGGACCGTCATTGAGATCTATGTGAATGAGCATCCGTTTTGACTTGATAGGCGCCAGACATCAGGCAACACGCATCACGAGCCAAGGAGGTCTCCATGCGCATCGGTGTGTTCACCGCCCTCTGGGGCAAGCTAAGCTTCAGCGAAGCGCTCGATCGAGCAGTTGCCGCCGGCGTGACTGCAGTAGAGCTTGGCGCGGGCGGTTTGGCCGGCATCCCCCATTGCCCGGTGGATCAGTTGTTGGAGAGCGCCAGCGAACGCCAGGCATACCTGGACCAGATTCGTCGCCGCGGGCTGATCATCAGTGCGCTGAGCTGTCATGATAATCCGCTCCATCCGAACCGCGCTGTGGCGGAGAAGGCTGACCGTGACTTTCGCAAGGCGGTGCATCTGGCAGAGCTCCTGGGTGTGCCGGTGGTCAATACATTCTCCGGCTGTCCCGGCGGCGCCCCACAGGATGCCGGCATCAACTGGATCACCTGTCCCTGGCCGCCCGAATTCACGGAAATGCTCAGATATCAGTGGGAAGAGGTCGCGACCCCCTACTGGCATCACGCAGCAACATTCGCGGTTGAACACGGCGTCAAGGTAGCGCTCGAAATGCACCCCGGCATGCTGGTCTACAACGTGGACACCCTGCTCCGGCTGCGCGACGCGGCCGGCCCGGTGATCGGCGCCAACTTCGATCCCAGCCACCTCTTCTGGAATGGCGTCGACCCCGTAGCTGCCATCCGCAAGCTGGGGCCGGCCATCTTCCACATGCACGGCAAGGATGTGTATGTAGATCCGTTCAACATGGCAGTGAACGGCTGCAACGACAACAAGCCCTATGACCGCATTGGCGAACGCTCCTGGACTTTCCGCAGCATCGGATTCGGCCACGACAGCAAGACCTGGAAGGATATCGTCAGCGCCTTGCGCATGACGGGTTACGATTATGTCATTTCTATCGAGCATGAAGACGCGCTCATGTCAATTGACGAAGGCCTGCGCAAGGGGATCGCTGCGCTGCGAGAGGCGCTGATCGCGGAGCCAGCCGGCGAGATGTTTTGGGCATAGGGGGGACAAGTCATGAACCCTTCATCACCGACAGCTCCGCAAGCACCTGCCCTTTCCCTGCAGGCAGCAGAGGCGGCGCAGGTGCAGGAGCTTCTGTACCAGGCGAACCTCAAGCTCGACCGCCGCGCCCTTCAGCTCCAAGCGGCGGCTGAGGTTTCGCGCGTCACAGGCAGCATTCTCGATCCCAATGAACTGATCCACCAGGTCGTAGAGCTGACGCGCGAACGCTTCGGGATGTACTACGTCGGCCTGTATCTGATGGACCAGAACGATGACACGCGCCAGTGGGCCGTGTTGCGGGCAGGCACCGGCGAGGCTGGCCGGCAGATGGTGGCGCAAGAGCGCAGGATCGAGGTAGGCGACGATTCGATGGTTGGGTGGTGCATCGCCAATCGGCAGTATCAGCTCGCACAGGAAGTAAGTGAAGATGCTGCCTTGCTCAAGAACCCATTGCTGCCGGCAACTCGTTCCAAGCTGGCTCTGCCGCTCATCAGCCGCGGTCGCGCCATCGGGGCCATGACCATCCAGTCCGCTCAACCGGATGCCTTCACGGAAGAGGATATCACCATCCTCCAGACCATGGTCGATCAACTCGCCAATGCCATCGAAAACGCCCGCCTCTTCACCAAACACAAGCAGGCCGAAGAAGCGCTGGCAAGGCATGCCAGGCAGTTGGAAGAGACAACTGCGTTCCTGAATTCCGTTGTCGAGAACATCCCCATGATGTTCTTTGTCAAGGAGGCCGGGGATTTGCGATGGGTGCGTTGGAACAAGGCCGGCGCAGATACGATTGGCTTATCACGTGAAGAGCTGATCGGCAAGACCGACTATGACGTCTTCCCGAAAGAGGAGGCCGACTTCTTTACCGGCAAAGACCGAGAAGCGCTGACCAGCGGGAAGCTTGTGGACACGCCCGAAGAATCGGTGCACACCCGACACAAGGGCATCCGCATCTTGCACACGCTCAAGGTGCCGATTCTCGATGCCGAGGGCCGGCCGCAGTATCTGGTCGGCATCTCCGAGGACATCACCGAGCGCAAACATGCCGAGGAAGAGGCCAGCCGGACGCGGGCCTTCCTGGATTCGGTCGTAGAGAACATCCCGATCATGATCTTCGTCAAGGAGGCCAAAGACCTGAAGTGGGTGCTCTGGAACCGGGCGGCTGAGCAGACGGTGGGTTACTCGCGTGAGGTGATCGTCGGCAAAGCCGATAACGACTACTTCCCGCAAGAAGAGGCCGAATTCTTCCGCGCAAAAGATCGCGCAGCCTTGACCGGTGGGAGACTGTTGGATATCGCGGAAGAGCCGATTCACACCCGCCACAAGGGCGTCAGGCTGTTACACACGCTCAAGGTGCCGATTCCCGACGCCGACGGCAAGCCTCAATATCTGATGGGCATCTCGGAAGACATCACCGAGCGCAAGCGCGCCGAGGAAGAAGCCAAGAGCACCCAGGCTTTCCTGGATTCCGTGGTCGAGAACATCCCCATTATGATCTTTGTCAAGGACGCCAAAGATCTCAAGTTTGTGCGCTGGAACAAGGTCGGTGCGGAGCTTGTCGGTTTCTCCAACGAAGAGATGGTCGGCAAGACCGACCATGACCTTTTCCCACAGGAACAGGCCGCCTACTTCGTCGCCCAAGATCGCCAAGTCTTGGCTGAGAAAAGGCTCATTGACTTTCCGGAGGAGCCGATCCAGACCCGGCACAGGGGCATCCGCACACTGCACACGCTCAAAGTGCCGATCCTCGATACTGATGGCCGGCCGCAGTACCTGTTGGGCATCTCCGAAGACATCACCGAACGCAAGCGCGCCGAGGAGGCGCTGCGAAAAGCGCACGATGAGCTCGAGACGCGCGTCCAGGAACGCACGGCCGAGCTTTTGAGCGCCAATCAGGCTTTGCAGGCCGAAATCGTCGAGCGCAGGCGGGCCGAAGAGGAAATCCAAAGACGCAATCAGGACCTGGCCGCGCTCAACATGATTGCAACGACGATCGGTCAATCTAGCGGCCTGGATCAAATCCTGAGTGCCACGCTGGATCGAGCCATGAAGGTCATGGATCTGGACGGCGGCTGGGTGCAGTTGCTGGACGACGACGGTCACACGCTTACGCTGGCTGCGCAGCGCGGCATTCCGGAGTCAGCCTGCGACAGGCTCAGACGGATCAGATTGGTCGAGAGCTCACCGGGCAAGCGAGCCGAGATGGCGCCGATGATCCAGATAGATGATGTGCTGGAGGCCGTGCGCTACAAGATCCAGGCTGCTCAGCCTGATGTGCCGTTTACCCTGACCGGTGTCCCGATCCAATCAAAGGACAAAGTGCTCGGCGTCCTGGGCAGCATCAGCCACAGCGCACAGGCCTTGAGTCCAAATCGGGCGCAGCTTCTCACCACCATCGGACATCAGATCGGCATCGCCGTGGAGAATGCCCGGCTGGCTCAGCAAGCGGCCGAGGTCAAGATCTTGCGTGAGATCGATCGCCTGCGATCAGAGCTAATCGCCAACGTCTCTCACGAGCTCAGGACGCCACTGGGCCTGATCAAAATCTCATCCTCATCCCTGTTGATGGATGACGCTGATTTTGATCGCGAGACCCAACAGAAATTCCTCAACAACATCAGCGAGGAGACAACCAAGCTTGAAAAGATTGTGGAGCACCTGCTGGATTTGGGCCGCATCGAGAGCGGACGCCTCCATCTGGACAAGCAGCCCACCGACCTGGGGCAGTTGATCTGCAATGCCATCAGTTCCATGGAGGCCCTCTCGGACCGGCACCATCTTGTCAGTGATCTGCGACCAGCGCCACTCATGGCCACGGTGGATGCCAAACGAGTCGAACAGGTGTTACGCAATCTATTGGACAACGCGATCAAGTACTCGCCCGATGGCGGGACGATCACTGTGCAAGCGTATCGGGACGGCCAACAGATCTTACTCGCGGTCAGCGATGAGGGCATCGGCATCCCGGCCGAGGAATGGGACAGGGTCTTCGATCGCTTTCATCGCGTCGAAAACGAGCTCACCCGACGCATGAGGGGCGCGGGTCTGGGATTAGCCGTCTGCCGGGGAATTGTCGAAGCGCACGGCGGACGCATTTGGATGGAAAGCCAGCCGGGCGCAGGCAGCGTTTTCTGCCTCACTTTACCGGTGCAGTGACTTCAGGAGGGCAGCCAGTGAAAAAGAGTCGCATTCTGGTCGCTGAGGATGAACCCAGGTATGTTTGGGCTATCCAAACCAACCTGGAGGCCAGGGGCTACGAGGTGCTCACCGCTGCCGATGGGCAGCAGGCGGTGCAGTTGGCCGTCGATGCAGAGCCCGATCTGATTCTCCTGGACATCAAGATGCCCGTCCTGAACGGCTACGAGGCCTGCCGGCGCATCCGCGAGTTTTCCACCGCGCCTATCATCATGATCACCGCAATGGCCGAGGAAGCCGACAAGGTCTTGGGCCTGGATCTGGGCGCAGATGACTATGTGACGAAGCCGTTCAGCGTGCCTGAGCTGCTGGCGCGGGTGCGAGCGGCCTTGCGTCGTGTCGAGTTCACCGAGGGTCTGCCTTCCGACTCCTTCTACGAGGCCGGTGATCTGCGAGTTGACTTCGCCCAATCGCGGGTGTTCATCACCGGTCAGGAGGTCCAGCTCACGCCCACCGAATACCGCCTCCTTTGCGAGCTGGTGAAGCAGCCCGGTCGCGTCCTGGTCTCGGACTACCTGACAGAGAAGGTCTGGGGCCCTGGCTACGAGGAAGGAGACAAACTGATACGCCAAGCGATTCATCGCTTGCGCCGCAAAATCGAGCCGGACCCCCGCCATCCCGAATACATACGCACCCGGCCAGGCCTGGGCTATCTGTTCCTCCCGCCGGCGCAGCCTCAAGAATAGCCGAGCACCCTGCGCGCCCCTCCTTCTTGGAACGTTTTTGGAACACCATCCTGCCGCATTGTGACGGCTTTGGAATTCCAAAGTGGTATGCTATAGGAGTTCCTGGGCCTTGCGCGCCACGCGGAATTCCCTCCCTTCACCAAGTCTGAGGCTCGGTGCATGTTGACGATGTTGCCAGACATGAAGAGCAGCCAGGTCTATGTCCTGTGCGATTATGATGCCCTCTACGCGGCGATCGAGCTAAAGCTCAGTTGCCTGTCGAACGTACACGTGATCCGGCTTGAGACAAGTGCGGCAGACAGCTCGGGAAATGGCCACGTCGTGGAGGTCTTTGACCTGCTCATCGTTGCCCCGGTGCCTCCCATCAACGACCCGATCTCCACCCTATCCAGGGCATCGCTCCTTGACCATCTGGGGCGTGTACCAGTGCTGATCATTTCGGAACAGCCTTCGAAGCCAGAATCCGACGACAAGATCACATATCTAAACTTCCCGTTCGACATGGATGGCCTGACCGACACGGTCGCCGGAATCTTGGAAAGACGAGAGGAGGTGAGGACAAGCGACAGCTAACGAATCAGTCCAGTCTGTAACATCTCAATGCATGACCCTGGCGTTAACCTTTCAAAAAGGAGAGAGCAACATGTTCAAGAAAGTGGTTTTTCTGTTGGTAGTCTTCAGCATGGCCGTGTCGCTGATTTCCTGCGGCGCCGCCAAGACCCCGGCACCGACCGCGCCGACAGCGGTCCCGGCGGTCGCTGAGCCGACCAAGGCTGCGGAACCAGCGAAGCCCGCGGCTGGAGGCGTCAAGGAGTTAACGATCTGGTGGGCGCAGTGGGATCCCGCCAACTTCCTGCAGGAAATCGGCAACCTGTACGAGCAGGAGACCGGCATCAAGGTCACTGTGGTGCAGGAGCCCTGGGGCACCTACTACAACAAGGTCTCGGCTGAGTGGGCCGCCCGCGGCACCGGCTTCGACATGGTCGTCGGCGACTCGCAGTGGATCGGCGACGCCGTCTCCAACGGCCACTACGTCGACATGACCGACTTCCTCAACTCCAACGGCCTCACGTCCACCGTCACCGAGGCCACCCTCAAGTACTACGGCGAGTACCCGCCCGGCTCCGGCAAGTATTACGCCTACCCGACCGAGGGTGACGCCAACGGCTGGGCCTATCGCAAGGACATCGTCGAGAACCCCGCGGAGATGAAGGCCTTCGAGGCTAAGTACGGCTACGCCTACACCATCCCGCCCAAGGACTACAAGGTCTTCCTGGATATGGCCGAGTTCTTCAATCGGCCGAATGCCACCCCGCCCATGTACGGCACGGCCGTCTACACCCAGAAGGACTACGATGCCATCACCATGGGCTTCCAGAACGCCCTCTTCACCTACGGCTGCTACTGGCGCGACGACAACTACAAGGTCAACGGCGTCCTGAACAGGCCGCAGTGCGTCGAGGCCCTCGAAGCCTACAAGAAACTGTACGAGAACGGCCCGCCCGGCAACACGAACGCCTTCTTTACCGAGATGAACAACTACATGGTCGCCGGGCAAGCCACCTTCGCCATGAACTACTTCGCGTTCTTCCCGGCGTTGTCGAGCGAAGGCGCCAACCCGGATTACTGGGACAAGATCGGCTACTTCTCGAACCCCCCCGGCCCCTACGGCGACCAGTTCGCCTCGTTGGGCGGCCAGGGCACCAGCATCAGCTCCTACATCTCGGATGAGCGCAAGGCAGCGGCCTTCGAGTTCATCAAGTGGTTCGCCCAGGACGACATCCAGATGAAGTGGGCTGAGCTCGGCGGCTACACCTGCAACAAGAAGACCCTGGCTACCCCTGAGTTCCTCGCCGCGACACCCTACAACGCCGCCTTCGGGGAGACCATGGGCATGGTCAAGGACTTCTACAACATCCCGGAGTATGGCGAGCTGATGATCTCGTCCCAGGCGATCCTCAGCGACTACGTCGTCGGTGGTGTGGGCACCGCCCAGGAAGCCCTCGATAAGATCGCCGCAGAGGCCGAGGTGATCCTCAAGAAATACGGCTACCTGAAGTAGCCGGCAACCCAGTTGACAAACCAGGTTTCGTTGAGAAACCTGGTTTGTCAGCCCTGAGCAATATCCGGGGCGGTGGGTAACCCCTGCCCCGGAACCACGGGCGGCCGTCCCCACGTCGTCCTGCTCTACCGTAAGCGAGGGAATCGTATGGGCTATACCACCGCAATTGCCCAGGGCCAGCCGCCACGCGCCCGCACGCGACGGCAAATCGGCGACAGCACGATCCAACGGCTCTTTATCATGCCCACCCTGGTGCTGCTGATCCTGTGGAACATCTTCCCGCTGTTCTACAGCCTCTTTCTCAGCTTCACCCAGTACTCACACAGCGGGAAGGCTGCGCCGCTCTGGATCGGGACGGGCAACTTCGACGCCCTTTTCAGCGATCCGAAAATCTGGGCGGCCTTCGCGGTCACCGGCAAGTACGCGCTGTTGTCGGTCCTGTTCCAGGCGTTGATCGGCTTCGGCCTGGCGCTGCTGCTGCGCGCCAAGTTCAAGGCCAGCGGGCTACTAACCACGCTGATCCTGATCCCCATGATGCTCTCACCGGTTGTGGTGGGGCAGTTTTGGAAGCTGATCTACCACCCGCTGTACGGCATTTTCAACTACCTGCTCGGGTTCTGGAATCCCACCACGGCTCCCGATTGGCTGAGAAACCATGCTCTCGTCTCGCTGGTCATCACCGATGTCTGGATGTGGAGCCCGTTCGTGATGCTGCTCTGCCTCTCCGGCCTCAAGGCCATCCCGGACTATATTTACGAGGCGGCGGCGGTGGATCGGGCCAGCTCCTGGCGCCAGTTCTGGCGCATCACCCTGCCATCGGTCGCGCCGCTGTTGCTGCTCGCCGTGCTCTTCCGCACGATCGAGGCCATCAAAGCGTTTGACTTAGTGATGGGTCTCACGGGAGGCGGTCCGGGCAACGTCACAGAGACGGTCTCAGTCGCTCTTTATCGCATGGTATTCACCGGCCAGGCGCGCACCGGCCAAGCCAGCGCGCTCGCCTATATCGTGCTGGTGGTAATCATTGGCGTGAGCAACGTGTATATCTGGTACCTGAATCGGATGAAGGAGGCATAACTATGGCGAGCAACGCGAATGGCAAACGCACTTTCGCCGAAGACGGGCCCGGCTCGCCTGTTGTCGAGTCGGTGCGCGTGGACCAGGTAACACCCGGCGCCAAGACGGGCACGACCGTGCGGCTGATCCTGGCTATTTTGGTAGCGTTGATCATGCTCATCCCGGTTATTTGGATGGCGACGACCGCCATCAAGCCTCGGCCCGATACGACGGCTGTGCCGCCCAAGGTCGTCTTCACGCCCTCGTGGGACGGGTTCATCGCCCTTTTCGCCAATCGGACAATGCTCCAGTCCAAGACCGCGTTGGCGAAAGAGCAGGCACGGACCGATTTGAGCTTCTGGGAGCAGCAGGCGCTCGTCCGCGGCATGAAGATCCTGGGACCGAGCAAGTTCGTGGGCCAGCTCAAGAACTCACTGATCATTGCGTTGACTTCCACGTTCCTGGCGGTGGCGCTTGGGTTGCTCTCAGCGTACGCTTTCAGCCGCTACAACATTCCAGGTAAGGGCGACTGGCTCTTTTTTATCTTGAGCACCCGTATGTTGCCTCCCGTCGTCGTCACGATCCCGATCTTCCTGATGTACCGTGCCTTGGGGATGTATGACACCCACATCGGGATGATCCTGCTCTACACCGTCTTCAACCTCTCCTTCTCGGTCTGGCTGCTCAAGGGGTTCATCGACGAGATCCCGATCGAGTATGAGGAGGCTGCCCTGGTGGACGGTTACAGCCGCCTGCAGGCGTTCCGCAAGATCGTGCTGCCTCAAAGTGTGACCGGCATCGCCGCGACCGCGGTCTTCTGCCTGATCTTCGCGTGGAACGAATTTGCGTTCTCGCTTATGATGACCAGCTCCAGGGCCCGAACTGCGCCGCCCGGCATCGCGACCATCCAGGGGGTTGGGGGCATTGAGTGGAACGCGATCGCGGCGGGATCACTGCTCTTCCTGATCCCCGTAGTCGTCGTCACATTCGCCCTGCGCAAGTACCTGTTGCGCGGCGTTACCTTTGGCGCGATTCGCGGATAGGGCGATGCGAGGCTAGACATGGCAGAAATAGAACTCAAACAAGTAGCGAAGAAATTCGGCGAGGCATGGGCGGTCAAGCCGATGGACTTGACCATCCATGACGGCGAGTTTGTCGCCCTGCTCGGGCCTTCGGGCTGCGGCAAGACGACTATGTTGCGCATGATCTCCGGGCTGGAAGCGGTTACGGAAGGCCGCGTCTACATCGACGGCAAGGACGTCACCTGGCTGAGCGCCAGCCAGCGCGATATCGCCTTCGTCTTTCAGTTCTTTGCCCTTTATCCCCAAATGACCGTGCGCCAGAACATCGTGTTTCCGCTGGAGTCACAGGGCATGAGGCATGCGGAGATCAACCAGCGGATCAACGAGGTCGTGAAGCTGCTGGAGATCGAGCACCTGCTCAAACGCAAGCCAGGAGCGCTGAGCGGCGGCGACAAGCAGCGCGTCGCGTTGGCGCGATCGCTGGTGCGCAAACCGGCGTGCTTCTTGATGGATGAGCCATTAGGCGCGCTCGATGCCGAGTTCCGCGAGGCCATGCGCGCCGAGATCAAGCGTCTGCACCTGGCCGAAAAGGCCACCACTGTCTACGTGACGCATGACCAGGTCGAAGCGATGGCCATGGGCGACCGCATCGTCGTCATGTCCGCCGCGGTGGTGCAGCAGATCGGCACGCCGACGCAGGTATACCACAACCCGGCCAACCTCTTTGTGGCCAACTTCATCGGCAGCCCGGGCATGAACCTTTTGCCGGGGAAATACGCCGACGGCGCCGTTCACACGCGCGGCGGCAGCACCTACACCGTGCCTCTACCGTGGCGCACCGCCCTGGCAACGGGTCTGCAGGGCGAAGATGTCATCGTGGGCTTTCGCCCGGAAGCGGCGCAGATCAGCCCGACTGGCGAGTTTCACGGCAAAGTCTACGCTTCCGACCTACACGGATCATACACGATGCTGCACATCACCCCCCAGGGCCGACCAGGCAACGGCGCGGAAGAGACGATAGCGCACGTCAGGGCCCAACGCGAAGCGATCCATGCCATCGGCGATGAGATTCGCTTCGATGTGGACCCCGACATGGTGCGGTTCTTCGATCCCAAGACCGAAAATGCGCTAGTCCAAGAGGTGCAGGCATGAGCCAGATCACACTGAAGAACATCACCAAACGCTTTGGGGCCATCACCGCGCTTAATGACATCACCTTCGAGGTCGGAAACGCCGAGTTCTTCGTGCTGCTCGGGCCAACCGGCGCCGGCAAGACGACCACGCTCCGCGTGATCGCTGGACTCACCAAGCAGGATGCTGGGGAGGTGGCTTTCGATGGACAATACGTGGATGCGTTGCCGCCGGCTGACCGGGACGTCGCGTTCGTCTTCCAACAGTACTCACTGTATCCCACGATGTCAGTCTATGACAACCTGGCGTTCCCACTGCGCTCTCCACTCCGTAAGGTGCGAGAATCTGAGATCAAACAACGGGTGACGGAGACGGCGGAGGTGCTCCGGATCAGCCATCTCCTGCAACGAAAAACAGCGAAGCTCTCCGGCGGTGAGATGCAGCGTGTCTCCATCGGTCGCGCCATCGTGCGTCAGCCGCGCGTCTATCTGATGGACGAGCCGCTCTCTAACTTGGACGCCAAGCTGCGCGAGGCGCTGCGCGTCGAATTGTCACACCTGCAGCGCACCCAGGGCAGCACCACCCTTTTTGTTACCCACGATCAGATCGAGGCGCTGACCATGGCCGACCGCATCGGTGTGTTGAACCATGGCCGCATCGTCCAGGTCGGCGCACCCGAAGACATCTACGACCGGCCCGCGACCACATTCGTCGCCCAGCTCGTCGGCTCGCCCAAGATCAATCTTCTGCGTGCGGGTACGGAGAACGGCACGCTCATCGTGGCCGACAGCGAGATGCGCCTGCCCGCGTGCGAGTTGTGCCGCGACCCATCCAGCCTGCCGCAGCAGTTCATTCTTGGCGTGCGTCCCGAGGACGTGCGCCCCGATCCGGCCGGCCTGTTCGCAGGTGAGATCGTCCTGACGGAGCCGTTGGGTGTGGAGACGCTACTACACATCAAGATTGGCGGACAGATGGTGGTCAGCACAGTTCCAGGCATCGCGTCGGTGCGCATCGGCGAGACGGTGCGCTTTCAGGTCATGCGTGAGCGGCTGCACTTCTTCAACGCCGCCAGCGGCGAACGCATCCTGTCCTAAACATCACTTTCTGGATCCCAGGAGATCTGTGCAAGATGTCCGATACAGCGACAATAATGACCGCGGCGCTTCGAGCGGGCGTAGTCATCCCGGCCTTCAACATCCCCTACCTGCCCATGTTGCAGCCGGTCGTCCGCGCCGTGGTCGATGCGGATGCCTTTGCGCTGATCGCTGTGGCGCGGCCGGAGTGGGTCAAATTCCAGGCTCACAGCCCGGCGGCGGTGGCCGAGGAATTCGCCAAATGGGCGCAGCCCGACTACGTGCGCCTGCATCTGGACCACGTTCCGGTGATTGACGAGGACAACGAGCCCGTTGACTATCTGTCGACCCTCCGCGACGCGCTCACGTTGGGATATCAATCAGTGATGGTGGACGGCTCACGCCTGCTGCTGACCGACAATATCGCAGCCACGCGTGCCGCGGTCGATATGGCGCACGCAGCCGGCGTCCCGATCGAAGCTGAACTGGGCGCAGTCATGGGGCATGAGGCGGGCCCGCTGCCGCCCTACGAGGAGTTGTTTGCTTCGGGCAAAGGCTTCACCGATGTTGAGGAGGCCCGTCGCTTCGTCGCCGAGACCCGCTGCGACTGGCTTTCGGTCGCCATCGGCAACATTCACGGCGCCATCGCTGCGGGCGCGCGCGATCAGAAGAAGGTGGAAGCGCGGCTGAAGCTTGATCGCCTGGACGATCTGGCGGCTGCAACCGGCATTCCATTGGTGCTGCACGGCGGTTCTGGCATCCGCCGCGAGGATGTGCTGGAAGCGTTCCGGCGCGGCATCGCCAAGATCAATGTCGGCACCGAGATACGCCAGCCTTATGAGCAAACGTGGCGCGAAACCGGGAGCGTAGCCGCCGCGCAGGAAGCGGTGTACCGGCGCACCACCTGGGTGCTGCGCGATCACTTAGCCGTGGCGGGCAAACGGCGAACGGTCACGGGTTGATGGGGCTGCCTCTTACAGAAGAGAGACGTGTATGAGCCTGTTGGGCATTGACGTAGGAACTAGCGGCTGCAAGGCCGCGGTGTTCTCCGAGACAGGGCATCTGCTGGCTTTGGCCTACGAGGAATACGATATCCAGCGTGTACAGCCAGGCTGGGCAGAGCTGGAGGTGACGCAGGTCTGGGAGCAGATTCAACGGACGATCCGCCAGGCTGTCGCGGCCACGGCGGGTGATCCGGTGCGCGCCCTGGCGGTTTCATCCATGGGTGAGGCGCTGGTGCCGGTGACCAACAATCGGAGGTTGCTCGGCCCATCACTGCTCAACTTCGATGTGCGCGGCAATGAATATCTGCCCGGATGGCGCGCCGCCCTCCCGGACGAACGGCTGTACCGCATCAACGGCAACACACTGGGCGACCAATACTCGTTGACCAAACTGCGCTGGATCAAAGATCACCAGCCTGAGCTGTATGCGCGAACCGACACGTTCCTGCTCTGGGGCGGCTTTGTGCCCTTTATGCTGGGCGTCGAACCATTCGTGGACTACTCGCTGGCCAACCGCACGCTGCTATTTGACCTCGACGCGGCCGATTGGTCGGATGAGCTGCTGGCGCTGGCAGGACTCGATCGCGCCAAACTGCCCCGACCGGTAGCCACCGGCACGGTCATGGGCCCAATAGGGCGCCAGGCGGCCGAAACGCTCGGACTTTCTCCCGGGGTCACCGTCGTCGCCGGGGGCCACGACCAGTGTATCAACGGGGTGGGTTGTGGCGCCATCGCGCCCGGCCAGGCGATGTACGGCATGGGCACCTACATCTGCATGATGCCCGTATTCCATCGCCGGCCCGATCCGCCCGCGATGATCAGCCAGGGGCTGAACACCGAGCATCATGCCGTACCGGACCACTTCGTCAGCTTCATCTATAACCATGGCGGATCGTTGCTGCGCTGGTTCCGGGACACCTTTGCCAGCGCCGAGCGCGCTACCGCACAGGCGGCCGGCCGCGACATTTACACCACGCTGATTGCCGAGCTGCCCGACGCACCAAGTCGCGTGATGGCGCTGCCGCACTGGGCTCCCACGGGCCCCCCGGAGTATATCTCTGATTCCAGCGGCGTATTAGCCGGTCTGAAGCTGGACACCTCGCGCGGCGAGATCCTGAAAGGCCTCCTGGAAGGGGTCACCTTCTATGAGCGCGCCTGCCTGGAAACGCTGCCCGCAGCAGGCATCACCATCACGGATCTACGCGTCGTCGGCGGGGGCAGCCGTTCAGACGCCTGGATTCAGTTGTCGGCCGACATCTTGGGCCGGCCGTTCACCCGCCCCAAGATTACCGAAGCAGGCGTGTTAGGCGCGGCCATCGTTGCCGGCGTCGGCAGCGGCGTCTTCGCGTCGCTGGCGGACGGTGTTCAGACCATGGTCAGACCTGACCGCACTTTCGAGCCAGACCCGGGCAGACAGCGCCTCTATGACCAGCGGTTCGCCCACTACCAACGGCTTGGGCCGCTGATGCGAGCTTATTTGAGAGACCTGGGCTAGAACGCTATTCGACTCGTAGAACCAAGGGAGGTTAACCTATGGCAAAGGTCGCAATCATCGGCGCGGGGAGCATCGTCTTCTGCCAGACGCTGATCCTCGACATCCTGGGCACACCCGGTATTGAGGGCACGGAGTTCGCACTCATGGCGCCGACCACCACCCGCAGCTCGCAGGTGGAAGCATTTGCCAAGCGCGTCATCAAGGACAACGGCCTGAAGGCCAGCGTCTGGACCACTACCGACCGCCGCGAGGCGCTCAAGGGGGCCGACTACGTCATCGCAACCTATCAGGTGGGCGGCGTAACCGGTTTCGAGTACGACTACAAGATTCCGCTGAAGCATGGCGTGGACCAGTGCATCGGCGATACGCTGGGGCCGGGCGGCATCTTCCGCGCGCTGCGCAGCATACCGACCACCCTTGACATGGCACGTGACATGGAAGAGCTCTGCCCCAATGCCTACCTGCTCAACTACGTCAACCCCATGGCGATGATTTGCTGGGCGCTCGGCACGACCAAGGTGCCCTTTGTAGGCCTCTGCCACGGCGTGCAGACCACACTGGATCTCATTTCAGGATACGTTGACGTGCCCAAGAGCGAGATCGAATACCTGTGCGCAGGCATCAATCACATGGCCTGGTTCCTGAAGCTAGCACACAAGGGCGAAGACCTGTACCCCAGGCTGCGCGCTCGCTTTGAAGAGGCAAAGTATTATGTCAATGAAAAAGTACGCGGAGAGGCGTTCCGTCAGTTTGGTTACTTCATGACCGAGTCCACAGGCCACCTGTCCGAGTATCTGCCCTACTTCCGCAAGAACAAGAAGGCGATGGATCTGTACTGCGATGAGCCGGCGTTCGGCGGCGAGACGGGCGCCTACTACAACTGGTGCAAATACGTCGCGGCCAAGTACGAGGGCGAGGAAATCCTCGCCGGCCAGCCGACTGCTCTGCCTCCGCGCAGCGTCGAGTACGGCTCATACATCATCGAGGCGCTGGAGACCGGCAAGACCTTCCGGCTGAACGGCAACGTGATCAACGAGGGCATGATCTCCAACCTGCCCGATGACTGCTGCGCCGAGTACCCGCTCTTCGTGGATCGCATGGGCATCCACAAGACCTTCGTCGGCAAGCTCCCCTCCCAGTGCGCGGCCCTCAACATGACCAACATCAACGTGCAGCGGCTGACGGTCGAGGCGGGCATCGAGGGCGATCCGGAAAAGATAGTGCATGCGTGCGCCCTGGACCCGTTGACCGCAGCGGTGCTCACGCTGAAAGAGACCCGCGACATGGCCACGGAGATGCTGGAGGCCGAGAAGCAGTGGTTGCCACAGTTCGAGGGCAAGACGATCAAACCAACGCCAATCATCTCGATCCCGAAAAACGTCAAGCGGGCGCACGTGCCGGTCGATCCGGCGCTAGCGATCGCAGCGCGATTTGGAGAGCTGGCGCGGTAGTGCGACGTGATGCGTGGTCCGTGGTGCGTGGTAGGCAACACGCCATACGCAGCACGCAACACGGAATACCTGGAGGTATAACGAATGACCGATAACGTGAAACGCAACATCATCGCAACCACCCTGATCGAGGGCCACGGCATCATCCGGCTGGAGCCGGCGTGGGTGGCGCGGGATTTCCTACCGCCCGGCCGCCGCCTGGGGTTGAAGGACGAGGAGTACGAAGTCGGCGAGCGAGGCTGGATCTCCGAGCGCTGGATCGGGTCCACGACGAAGGCCGACAATCGCGTCGGCCCGCCCGACGAAGGGCTCAGCTACCTCGGCACTGCAGGGGAGCGCATCACCTTGAAGGAGGCGGTGGAAGTCGCCGGCGACCTGATCATGGGCGCCGAGTACGCCAAGACACACAAGGGGCTGGGCCGCCTGGCGAAGATCTATGACTTCGGCTCCCGAATCCAGTACCACATCCATCAAATGGAAAAGGATGCGAGGCTGGTCGGTGCGAACTCCAAGGAAGAGGCGTACTACTTTCCGGAGGATGTTGAGCTGGGCCCGCACCCAGAGACCTTCTTTGGTGTCCATCCCTACATCGTCGAGCAGGGCAGGCAGGATCTCCTGTTGAAGCACCTGGTGGAATGGAAGGATGACCTCATCCTGCAACACTCACGGGCTTACCTGAACGTGCGCGGCGAAGGATTCCACCTGCCGTCCGGCGTCCTGCACGCTCCTGGCACCGCTCTCACCATCGAGCTGCAGGAGGACTCGGACGTCTTCGCCATGCTCCAGGCCGTGAACGCCGGCACGCTCATCTCCAAGGAGCTGCTTTTCAAGGATGTGACGGCCGAAGACCGGGCGGCGCGCGGCGAGCAGGCAGTCCTGGATCAGATCAACTGGGAGCTCAGCGGCGACCCATATTTCTACGAGAACCGCCACTGCCCGCCCGTCCCAGTTGCAGAGACCGAGCAGCCCGGCGGCTCAGAAGCCTGGATCTACTACAACACCACCAAATTCAGCGGCAAGCGTCTGGTAGTTAAGCCGGGCGGCCAGTTCACCAGCGTCGAAAAAGGCGTCCACAACATCCTGGTCTGGCGCGGCAAGGGCGCCTTCGGCGGCTACGAAGTCGAGAGCCTCAACTTTGGCCGCGACGAGTTGCTGATCTCGCACGCTGCGGCCACCCGGCCGATCCTGGTCGAGAACACCGGCGATGCAGACTTGATCATCTTCAAGTTCTTCGGCCCGGACATCAATCTGGACGTGCCGATGATCAAACCCTATGGGCGCTAGAGGGACAAACTAGATACTCACTTACAAAACAAGGAGGTTTTTCATGGCTAAGAAGAAGATTTCCGTCGGCACCTGGGCATACATCTGGGGTGGCTATGCGGACAAGCCGATAGACCTGCCCATCGTGGCAAAGAGGCTCCAAGAGTACCGCTTCGACGGCGTCGAGTTGGGCATCTTCGCCCCGCATCTGTCGCTGGACGAAGCCAAGGATCTGAACAAGGTCCGCGCGGTGAAGAAGCTGCTGGATGACCACGGCCTGGCGGTCTCCGGCATCGCCGCTGACCTGGGGGCGACTCCGCCCATGCTGGCCAGCCTCCCGGACTACCTCGACAATGTGTTGCGCCACGTCGAAATCTGCGAGATCCTCGGCACGAGAAAACTGCGCACGGACAGCATCGTTCCACCCACCGAGATCCCCGGCGGAATGGACTACGAGACCTGTTTCTGGCGGACGGCGCACGCGTTCCGCGCGGCGTCCCAAGTCACCGGCAGCCACGGCATCGACTTCATCTGGGAATTCGAGCCCGGCTTCCTCTTCAACAAGCCGAGCGAGATCGTCCGCATGTGCTACGCGGTCGGCCACAAGAATTTCGGCGTCCTGTTCGACTCCTGCCATGCGCACATGTGCTCGGTGGTCGGCGCGCGGCAGATGGGCGAGAAGGAAACGCTGCCGGGCGGCGTGGTGCAGTTCGCCCACATGCTGACGGGCTGGATCAAGCACGTCCACTTCATTGACAGCGACGAGACCCTGCACGACGGCCACACTTCGACCCACGCGCCGTTCGGCAAGGGCATCCTCAACTTCCCCGCCATCGTCCAGGCCCTGAAGGATGCCGGCTACAACGAACCCTGGTGGCCGATCGACCTGTGCTTCTGGGAAGGCGCGCTGGAAGCCACCGGCCCGGCGAAGAAGTTTATGGATGAGCTGGTCGTGAATTACGGGTGAGAAATCGGGGATTGGCGGAATGGTGAGTTGGTAGATGGGTGATGTGGCATCAGCGCACCAATCTATCATTCTACCAGTCAACAAGCCTATCAAGGAGCAAACCACAATGCCAAACACCATGAAAGCCCAGGTCTTCTACGAAGCCAACAAGATGGAGATGGCGGAGCTGCCGATTCCGAAGGTGGGCGATGCGGACGTGCTGGTGCGCGTCAAGAATTGCGGCATCTGCGGCTCGGACATCTCATACTTCTTCGGTCTCAGCCCCACGGGCAAGATGCCGATCGTATTAGGTCACGAGTTCACCGGCGAGGTGGTCGAGGTCGGCGCGATCCCGAAGGCAATGGGACTGTTCAAGCCGGGGGACCGCGTGGTCGTCAATCCGGTGCAGCACTGCAATGCCTGCTACGCCTGCGCCAGCGGCCACACCAATCTGTGCGCCAACCTGTACGTGCCGGGCGTGAATGCCGACGGCGCCTTTGCGGAGTACGCGCTTTCCCGCTACACCGGCCTCTTCAAGCTGGACGACGCGGTCAGCTATGCGGCCGGCGCGTTCATCGAACCGCTGGCGTGCGCGGTCTACGGCATGAAAAAACTGGCCGTCGAGCCGGGCCAGTTTGTAGCCATCTTCGGTCCCGGCGCCATCGGCATCATGATGGTGCAAATGGCCAAGGCCATCGGCGCCGGCAAGGTGGCGATGATCGGCACCCGCGACTATCGTCTGGAAGAGGCCAGGAAGTGGGGGGCGGACTACCTTTTCAACACCAAAGATGAGAAGTCGCCCTACTACATCCAAGATCTGAAAAAGGGTATCTCCGATCTGACCCACGGCGCGTTGGCTGAGCGGGCCATCGTCCCAACCAGCTCCAATGACGCGTTCGAGCAGGCAATTGATATCACCGGCGGCGCCGCGATCATCGTACACTTTGGCCTGCCTAACGAGGGCGATGTAATTCGCGTACCTGCGTTGGCGACCCACACCGCCGATAAGGAAATCCGCTTCTCGTGGCTGGCGCCCGGTGTCTGGCCGACTACCATCGCCATGATCGCCAATGGGTTGCTCAACCTGGAGCCGCTGGTCAGCAGGGCCGTCCCGCTCTCCGAAGCAGCTACCGCCATCGTCAACCTGCGGGCGCGCAAGGATGATCCGATCAAAGTGCAGGTGACGCCATGATCCGCTACGGCATCAATACCTTCCTCTGGTCATCGCCCTTCCAGACCAAGGATCTGCACTTCCTGGACAAAGCTAAGGCGCTGGGCTTCGACCTGTTGGAAATTCCCATCGAAAGTGCGGGCGATGTCGACTATGACCAGGCTGCTGAGGCCTACGCCCGCACCGGGCTGGCCTGCTCCACCTGCGCGGTGATGGGCGCAGGCCGCGATCCATCACACCCGGATGAGAAAATCCAGCAGGCCGGCATCGACTACCTCAAGCACTGCATCGACGGCACCGCCCGGATGGGCGGCGAGCTGGTGGCCGGCCCACTCTACGCGGCCGTTGGCCGGCAATGGCAGGCCACGGCGGAGCAGCGCAAGGAAGACCTGGCTCTGGCCGCCAAGAACCTGCGTAGCGCGGCCGACTACGCCGAGAAAAAGGGAATCCGGCTCGCGCTGGAGCCGCTCAATCGGTTCGAAACCAGCTTCATCAACCTGACCGAGCAAGCCCTGGAGCTGCTGCATCTGATCAACAGCCCGGCGGTTGGCCTGATGATGGACACCTTCCACGCCAACATCGAGGAAAAACAGCTTGGCAAGGCCATCGAGCTGGCGGGTGACAAGCTGTGGCACATTCACGCCAACGAGAACGATCGCGGCACCCCCGGCAGCGGCCACGTCGCCTGGGCGGAGGTCGGCGCCGCGCTCAAGAAGGTCAAATTCAGCGGCGCTCTGGTCATCGAATCGTTCTCCACCGAGGTCAAGGAGATCGCGCGCGCCGCGGCCGTCTGGCGCCCGTTGGCGCCCACTGCGGATGGCCTGGCCGGCGACGGCATGGCGTTTCTGAGGAAATTGATGGCGTGACGCAGCACGTGGTGCGTGATGCGTGTTCCATGAGCACCGCAATGGCGCGATGGCTCGTCGCACCACGCACCACGCAAACCGTGCGAGGAGGCAGCACCATGACACGAAAGATCAATGTCGCTATCGTCGGCATGGGTTTCGGCGCGGAATTCATCCCGATCTATCAGCGCCACCCCTACACGAACATGTATGCCATCTGTCAGCGCAACCCGGCGCACCTGGACGAGGTGGGCGACAAGTTCGGGGTCGCCAAGCGCTACACCGACTTTGCCGCGCTGCTCGCCGATCCCGAGGTCGATGCGGTACACATCAACTCACCCATTGATGACCATGCGTGGATGAGCATCGATGCGCTGCTCGCAGGCAAGCACGTGGCATCCACCGTCCCGATGGCGCGCACCATCGAGGAGTGCCGGCAGGTGGTGGAGGCGCAGAAGAAATCCGGCAAGAAGTATACGATGATGGAGACCACGGTCTTCACCCGCGAGTATCTCTTCGTCAAGGAGCTGATGGAGGAGGGCGAGCTGGGCCGCATCCAGTTCGTGCGCGCGGCGCACCACCAGGAGATGGCCGCAGGCAGCTGGCCGAAATACTGGCCTGGCATGCCGCCGATGCACTACGCCACCCATTGTGTCGGCCCCTGCCTGGCGCTCACCGGCAAGCGGGCCGAGTGGGTCTCGTGCCTGGGTTCCGGCCGCATCGACGACAAGTACGCGCGGCACTACGGCTCGCCGTTCGCCATCGAGACCACGCACATCAAGCTCAAGGATTCGGACGTACACGCCGAGATCACGCGCTCGCTCTACAACACGGCGCGCGAGTATATCGAAAGCTTCGACGTCTACGGAAGCAAGGCCAGCTTCGAATGGCAGCAGATCGCGGCCGACGAGCCGGTGATCCATTACGGCGAGAACGCCAAGCGCGTGTCGGTCCCGGATTATGCCCGGCTGCTGCCGGAGCCGATCCAACGCTTCACGACGAAGGGGGTCTACGACCTGGAGGGAGAAACCCACATGTCGTTCATCCAGGGTGCAGGCCATGGCGGTTCGCACCCCCACCTGGTCAACGAGTTCGTTAGCAGCATCGTCGAGGATCGCGACCCGTTCCCGAACGCGGTGCAGTCGGCCAACTGGACCTGCGTCGGCATCTGCGCGCACGATTCAGCCCTGCGCGGCGGTGACATCGTCCGGCTGCCGGAGTTCACATTGGCTGAATGACGCATTGAGCTACACGCTCCAAGGAGAAGACAAAGTCATGTCACGACCGATCACACTTTTCACCGGCCAATGGGCCGACCTGACGCTTGAGGATGTCGCACGCAAAGCCAGCGCGTGGGGCTTTGATGGGCTTGAGCTCGCTTGCTGGGGTGACCACTTCGAGGTGGACAAGGCATTGGAGAGCGATGCCTACATCAAGAGCCGCTGGGATATCCTCAACAAATACAACCTGAAGTGCTTCGCCATCAGCACCCACCTGGTGGGCCAATGCGTCTGCGATCCCATCGATGGCCGCCACAAGAGCATCTTGTCCCCGCGCCTCTGGGGCGATGGCGACCCCGAAGGGGTGCGCCAACGCTGCGCCGAAGAGGTGAAAAACACCGCCCGCGCCGCCAAGAAGTTCGGCGTGAGCACCGTCAACGGCTTCACGGGCAGCAGTGTGTGGGGCAAGCTCTACTTCTTCCCGCCCACCAGCCAGGCCGACATCAACGCCGGCTACCAGGACTTCGCAGACCGCTGGATTCCGATTCTGGACGTCTTCCAAGCCGAGGGCGTTAAGTTCGGGCTGGAAGTACACCCCACAGAAATCGCCTACGATATCTACACCACCCAACGCGCCATAGCTGCGGTGAAGGGCCACCCGGCCTTCGGGTTTAACTTCGACCCTAGCCACTTCATCCATCAGTTCATCAACCCGGTGTTCTTCATCGAGGAGTTCGCTGACCGCATCTGGCACGTGCATGTCAAGGACTCACGGGTGCAGCTCAACGGCCGCAACAGCATTCTCTCGTCGCATCTGGACTTCGGCGACCCGCGGCGTGGGTGGGACTTCGTCTCGCCAGGCCGGGGTGATGTCAAGTGGGACCCGATCATCCGGGCCTTCAACCGGCTCGGCTACAAGGGTCCGCTCTCGATCGAGTGGGAAGACAGCGGCATGGATCGTGAGTGGGGCGCCCCCGAGGCTCTGGCGATGATCCGCAAGCAGGACTTTGCGGCGTCGGCGGTGGCCTTTGACGCCGCTTTTGCGTCTAAAGGCTGAGCTGATCATGCACTCGTGTTGCGTGGTGCGCGTCGTCCGATAGTCATACGCACCACGCAACACTCACCACGCACCACGGAGGACATATGGGCGAACAATCATTCACGACCATGGCGGGTCCGAAGGCCGAAAGTGTGGCGCCGGAAATCGGGGTCGGCATGCTCGGCTATGCTTTCATGGGCAAGGCACACTCGAACGCTTACAAGACGCTCCCCTACATGATGTATCCGCCTCCCGCGGTTCCGGTGCTGGAGGCGCTCTGCGGCCGCAACGCCGCGGCCGTGCAAGAGGCGGCGAAACGCTACGGTTACCGCAAAGTCTACGCCGATTGGCGCGAGATGCTCGCTGATCCGGCCGTGCAGCTTTTCGACAACGGCGGTCCCAACGACGCGCACGCCGAGCCGTGCATCGCCGCGGCGCAAGCGGGTAAACACATCATCTGTGAAAAGCCGCTAGCGCGCAACGCCGAAGAGGCCAAGGCGATGCTCGATGCGGTGAACAAAGCCGGCGTCAAGGCCATGGTCGCGCACAACTACCGGTTCGTGCCGGCCCTCCGCCAGGCGTTCAACCTGATCCGGAGCGGACAACTGGGACGCATCTACCACTTCCGCGCCGTCTATCTGCAGGAATGGATCATGCCCCACTACGGCACCGGGATGATCTGGCGCCTGGACAAGCAGGCCGCCGGAGCCGGCGCGCTGGGTGATCTGGGCTCGCACATCATTGACCTGGCCCGCTTCCTGGTGGGCGAGATGAAGAGCGTGGGCGCCTTGACAAAGACGTTCATCCCCGAACGGCCTAATCCCGATGGGACAATGGGCAAGGTGGAGGTAGATGATGCCTTCGCGGCGGTGATGGAGTTCGACAACGGCGCCATCGGCACCCTGGAGTGCTCACGTTTTGCCGCGGGCCGCAAGAACTACAACTGCCTCGAAGTCAACGGCGAAAAGGGCAGCATGCACTTCAACCTGGAGCGCATGAATGAGATCGAGGTCTTCTGGATCGACGACAAGCCGAAGGAGACCCAGGGCTTCCATCAGGTGGGGGTTACAGAAGGCTGCCATCCGTGGATCAGCAACTGGTGGCCCCACGGCCACATCATCGGTTGGGAGCACACCTTCATCCATGAGATCCACCACCTGTTGGACTGCATCGTGAACAACAAGGATGTGGCGCCCTTCGGCGCGAGTTTTGAGGATGGCTACCGCAACGCGGTGGTTTGCGACGCGATCCTTGAATCGGCCGCAACGCGGCGGCAGATCGACCTGAAGTATTAGTCCACTGACCGCTCCCCGGGCGAGCCGGGTGACGCTCGCTCGCCCAGGGACGGTGTTGAAGAAGAGGAGCAACAGGCTGTGGCTGGACAGTTCACTCTCACGCTCATCGTGGCCCTATTAGCGGTGTTTTGGTCTGTCATCGCTTTCTTGTCTCGCAAGACAAGCCCGGGGACCTTCAAACTGGCCGTGATCGGCGGCGTGTTGGCGGCAGCGATGTGTACTGCCATCGCTCTGAT
>DAOUAT010000074.1:0-3078 GCA_034433275.1 Anaerolineae bacterium | reverse complement strand
CATCGGCTGCGATGACGCGATAGACGGCCGCGTTGGCGTCGGCCCCCAGGGGCAAAAACGCGATCTGCGCGCCGGCCAGCCCGTAGGCATCGCGCAGGCAGGCGATGATGCGCTGGGTGTTGAGGGCGGGTGGTTCAAGCATGGGGTAAGGTGATGGTGAACGTGCTGCCCTCGCCCGGCGCGCTGGCTACCGCGATCGTGCCGCCCTGCGCCATCACCAATTCCTTCGCAATCGCCAGCCCCAGCCCCGCGCCGCGGCCGGTCCGCGAGGCCTGCCCGCGGTAAAAGCGCTCAAAAATGTGCGGCAATTGGTCCGTCGGGATGCCAGGGCCGCGGTCGCGGACGGTGAAGGTGACGTGCGTCTCCTCCGCATCGGCAGGGGCGGGACGCAGCGAGCTGCGACGTCCGGGGTCGAGGGACGCGGTCAGGGTCACGGGCGTGCCCGCGGGGGTGTGGATCAGCGCGTTGTCCACCAGGATCAGCAGCACCTGCTTCAGCGCGTCGCGGTCACCCTGTACCATGACGTCCGCGGGCGCATCGCAGTGAAGCTCGGGGCGTGGGGCCAACGTCTTGGCCTGGCGGCACACGTCGTTGACCAGCGCCTGTACGGGGATGGGGTCAGAGCGGAGCACCTGGCCGGCGTCGGCCCGGGCCAGGGCCAGCAACTGGTTGATCAGCCGGATCAGCCGATCCACCTCTTCGGTGGTGTCGGAGATGATCTCGTCGCGCTCGGTTGGCTCAACCGGTGGGTCGCGGCGCAGCAGTTCGATGTTGCCGCGCACCGTGGTCAACGGGGTGCGCAGCTCGTGCGAGGCGTCGGCCACGAAGCGGCGCTGCGACTGGAGCGCGGCCTCGAGCTGGCGGTAACCCGATTCGAGCTCGGCCAGCATGTCGTTGAAGGTGACGGCCAGTTGGCCCACCTCGTCGGCCGGGCCGCGGTGCGCCACGCGGCGGCCGAAATCGCGCTCCGCGCCGATGGCCTGTGCGGTCTGGGTGATGCGCTGGATGGGCCGCAGCGCGGCGCCAGCCAGCGCCCAGCCCAGGGCGAACGCGGCCAGCACCGCCAGGCTGCTGCCGATGGCCAGGATCAGACGCAAGGCAGCCAGGTAGCCCTCCGGTTGGCCGATGGGGAACGCGACCTGCACGATGCCGGTCGCGCCGTCGAAACCGGTGTAGCGTTGGCTGTAGATCAGCAGCGGCTCATCTTGCACCGTGGCGACCTCGAACCACCCCTCGCCGGCCTGGACTGCCGCCAGGCCTTTGTCGCTGAGCGGCAGCGTGACGCCGCTGAGATCAAAGGTCTGCCCGGTCACCGTGCCATCCAGGTCGCGCGTTTGCGTCCAGCGGCCGGGCAGCGCGCCGGCCGGCAAGACCGGCGGAAGCGGGGCCGTGGGCAGCACTCCGTCCGGTTCGCCTCGCCGCTCGAAGCTGCGCAGATCCGGTTTGCCGGCGGCGGGGAAGTAACTCGCTTGGCGCACCAAGTTCTCCCGGATGTCAGCGTAGGTCGTGCGCGCTTGCGCCGCGTATAGGATACTGCTGAACGCGAACACCGTCACGGCCAGGATCGCCGTGTAGAGCAAGGTCAGCCGCAGCCGGATCGAAACGCCGCGCCTCACACGTCCTCCCGCAGCACGTAACCGACCCCGCGCACCGTCTGGATCAACCGCGGCTCGCCGGCCGCCTCGGTCTTCTTGCGCAGGTAGCCGATGTACACTTCCAACACGTTGTCCTCACCGCCGAAATCGTAGCCCCACACGTCCTGCAAGATCTGCGCGCGGGTGAGCACCTGCCGCGGGTGGCGCATCAGAAAGCGCAGCAGGTCAAACTCCTTGGCGGTGAGCTCGAACCGGCGCTCCCCGCGGCTGGTCTCGCGCGTGGCGGGATTCAGCGTCAGGTCAGCGTAACGGAGCGTCTCATCTTTGGCAGTCACCGCGGGCCGGCGCAGCAGGGCGTGGATGCGCGCCAGCAGCTCGGCCGGCGCAAACGGCTTGACCAGGTAATCATCTGCGCCGCTCTCCAGCCCTGCCACCCGGTGCTCCACCGCGTCGCGCGCGGTCAGCATCAGCACCAGTGTTTGATCGCCGGCCGCACGCAACCGCTCCAGCACGCCCAGACCATCCAGCCCCGGCATCAGCCAGTCGAGCACCACGACATCGGGCCGGTGCGCCTGCACCTGGTTCAGCGCCTCGGCGCCGGTGGTTGCGCTGAGCACACGGAAACCCTCGTAGGCCAGCGTGCGCTGGAGCATCTTCAATAGCTTGGGGTCATCATCTGCGATCAGGATTGTGGCCATGGCGCAACTCGCTTCACATTCGCTCAGATTTGCGTTGATTATAGCACAGCCCGCCTGTGTCCACGCTGTGCCAATCTTGAGGAAATGCTGAGAGCAAAACTGGCGTCATTTCGTCCCAAATTGGATATTGACAAACCATCCCCGGTGTTGTATAGTAAGACCATCCCGTGAAAACGCTTTCAGAAAACGCTTTCTATCCAACGACAGCGCCGGAATTGTGAGCAATGCCGCCCCAAACGCTCGGCCAGACTGCCCACCGCCGCCCAACTATCCTGGATGTCGCCAGGCTGGCGCACGTCTCCATCTCCACTGTCAGCCGCGTGGTCAACAGCTCCGCGCCTGTCGCGGAGGAGACGGCGCGGCAGGTCTGGCAGGCCATCGAGACGTTGGAATACGTGCCCAGCGCGGCGGCCCGCTCGCTGGCCGGCCGGCGCACTGCCACCATCGGCCTGTACCTGCCCCAGATCAGCGGTGCGTTCTTCGCCTCCCTCCTGCAAGGGCTCGAGACCGGGGTGCGCGAAAACGGCTACGACCTGCTCATCCATGCCCACCCGCGCGTATGGCGCAACGGCCAGATGGCCGGGCTGCCGCTGGGTGAGCACAACGCCGATGGGCTCCTGATCTTCACCGATTGCGTGCCCGATGCCGAGATCGCCCGGCTGCACGCCCGCGGCTATCCCTTGCTGCTGCTGTTCCGCAGCGCGCCCGCGGGCGTGAAGGTCCCGTGCATCAACGTGGAAAACAAAGCCGGCACGCGTCAGCTCATTGATCATCTCATCGAGGTG
>DAOUAT010000073.1:0-5987 GCA_034433275.1 Anaerolineae bacterium | reverse complement strand
GCCGCGGGCTGGCGATCTCCGGCGCGAATCGGCCATCGGGCGTCAGCACCCCCGCCATGAACAGCTCGGCCACCGCCTCGATGATGCCGGAGCCGCAGATGCCGGCGGCCAGGATTGCGGATTGCGGATGGCGAATGGCGAATGGCGAATGTGATGATTCGTGACTTGAAACTCGCTGATTTGCTGATTCGCTGATTCGCTGATTCGCCCACGCCTCACTCCAATCCTCCCGGCCGATCACCTTGACGCGCACGTCCAGCGTCTCGGGGTCCACCCGCACGCGCTCGATGGCGCCGGGAGCCGCGCGCATGCCGTGGCGGATCTGCGCGCCCTCGAACGCCGGGCCGGTGGGGCTGGAGGCGGAGTAGAGCTCACGCCGGTTGCCCAGCAGGATCTCACCGTTGGTGCCCACGTCCACGATCAGCCAAACCTCGTCCTCCGGGGCTTTGTCCGGCTCCTCGGCCAGGATCACCGCGACGTTGTCCGCGCCCACGTGACCGGCCTCCAGCGGCAGGATGTGCGCCTGCGCGCCGCGCGCCAGCTTCAACCCCAGGTCACGCGCCTTGATGTCCACCGCGTCGCTGATGGCCGGGGCGAAAGGCGATTGCCCCAGCTCGCGCGGCGGGATGTTCAGCAGGATGTGGTGCATGGTGCTGTTGCCCACCAGCACGATATCGCTGATGGCAGCGGCTGTGATGCCGGCCTCATCCGCGGCCTGCCCGGCCAATTCGTTCAGCGCGCCGATAATGACGTTGTGCAACAGCGCCAATCCGGCCGGGCCGTTGTCGTCGCAGTAGCTCACCCGGCTCATCAGGTCCTCGCCATAGGCCACCTGCGGGTTCATGCGGCTGACCGTGCTCAACACCGCGCCGGTGCGCAGGTCGCACAGGTGCATGGCGACGCTGGTGGTGCCGATGTCCACGGCCAGGCCGTAGGCCTCTTCCGAATAGCCCGGCTGGACGCGCACCGCCTCCCGCCCCTGCCACACAGTGACGGTCAGCTTCCAATCGCCCTGGCGGACCGTGTCCTGCAGATCGCCCAGCAGCACCGGATCGAGCCGCACGTTCTTCAGCCCGAAGCTGGCATCCAGCTCCGCGGCGATGCGATCCCAGTCGCCGAGCTGGTGCTCCAGCGAAGGCAGCGCGGCGACCTCGACGTAGTACAGGCGGATGGCCGGGTCCACCTCGATGGCCCGCTCGGTGGCAGCCTTGCGCACCACCTGCTTGCGCGCCTGGCTTTCCTCCGGCACAAAGACCATCAGGTCCCCGTGAATCTCGCACGCGCACGCCAGGCGGCGGCCCGGCAGCGGCGGGTGCTTCTCGAAGTAGTGCGCCTCGCGGCCATCGGCCGCGCTGAGGTGACCGGCCGCGGAGGTGATCCCGTGCTTCGGGAAGTTGCCCGTCTCCACGGTCACCTGGCACTTGCCGCACGTCTGCCGGCCGTTGCAGATGGACTCGATCTCGACGCCCAGGATGCGCGCAGCGTCCAGCAGGTTCGCCCCGTCGGGCACTTCGCCCTGGCGGCCGGAGGGTTGAAAAACGATGTGATGAGTCAGTTGATCGATTGACAAAACGGATACTCGCAAACAAGAATTGCACTAACGATGCGATTGTACGTCAAGAACAAGGGATAGGCAAACAGGCCACATTATCACGGCACGGATGGGCTGTGGTATCATCAGGCTGCTTACCTGTGCCAGGGAGGAGCTTATGACCGCACTACCGCCTCAAGACGCCATCACTGACCCCGGCAGCAGCCCATCTCCGGCCATGCATCGCGGCCTGGAAACCAACTTGACCGACGCCGTCCTGCGCGAGATGCTCCGCGCCCTCGGCCGGGCGCCCGATGGCGTGGCGCGGCGGCTGTTGGGGCCGGTGCTCCGGCCGCCGGCCGCGCGCTTCGCCCGGCTGATGGCAGCAGCCGATGCGCGCGTTGCGCAGTCGGGCATGACCGCGGCTGCGGACTGGCTGCTGCAGCAGTTGGTGCAGGGCGTCCACGTGCGCGGGGCCGACGCGCTGCCGTTGACTGGCCCCCTTCTGGCCGCTTCCAACCATCCCGGCGCGTATGACTCGGCCGTCATCATCGCCAGCCTGCCCCCGCGGTCTGACCTGCTAATGCTGGTCAGCGATGTCCCCTTCCTCCGTCGCCTGCCGGCCATCGGCAGGCACCTGATTTATGTGTCACAGGACCCACACGAGCGCATGAACGCCGTGCGGGCCACCATCCGCCATCTGAAGGCCGGCGGCGCGGTAATGACCTTCGGCACCGGGCTGGTGGACCCGGACCCCGACCTGCTGCCGGGCGCGGCCGAGGCGCTGGAACGTTGGTATGAGAGCCTGGCGCTGATCTTGCGCCGTGTGCCCCAAACGCGGGTCGTGACGACCATCGTCAGCAGCGTGGTGGCGCCATCCTACATGCGCCACCCCCTCATCCGGCTGGTGCGCGGTGACTGGCAGCAGCGCCGCCTGGCCGAGTACTTGCAGATCAGCGCGCAGATGCTCAGCGGCCGGAAGGCCCCCTTGACCCCGCGCGTCACCTTCGCCGCGCCGATCGCCGCGGCCGAACTGGCCGCAAGGCCCGGCGAGCCGATCACGATGGGGCCGATCATCGCGCGGGCGAAGGAGACCCTGGCGGAGCATATGGCTATTGACTTGTCCGGCGAACCAAACTATACTTTGGCTCCAGGGGGTCAAGATAATCCTTTACGAAGGGGTTCACCTTGAATTCTACACCACTTCAGTATCACGATCACGTTCCTCAGTCTAGCTCTTCAGGCCGCGAAGATTCAATTCATCTGCGGCAAGCCGCTGAACGTCTTGCCGCAGATGTCATCGCCGCAGCCCGTTCAACGCGGAATGAGGCTAGCTTACGACATGCGATTGAAACCAGTCTTGCACGTGAGAGCGCGCGTCTGAAAATTCCTTGGACCCCCAATCAGCTTGAGCGCGCCCTACGCAATGACGTGGGCAGCATCGGATTCGCAGATGCAGTTCATGGGGCCCTTATCATCGAATATGAACCCCCGTTGTCTTTCAGCGGTTCGGGAGGAGCCAAACTAAACCATGCGCAAGGACAGGCCGGAGAGTATGCCATACGCATGGCCCGAGAAGAGGGCCGACCTCTCAGCGAGTACATCCTGATCGTCTGGGATGGAGCGCAGATCGCATTCGGTTCGATACCGCAAGAGTCATTCGTTTGGGAACCATTACAACCTTTCACGGTATATTCTGGTGAACGATTATTGCGCCTTCTACGTGAGCAAGGACGACCACTCGTTCATCCTGCCATCTTGCGGGCCCTGGTTAGCCCCGATTCGCCGATTGGTGGAAACCTGATTCCACTATTCTTTAATGCCGTTGTCCCTGCCGATGTGAAGTCAATCAGCACGAAGAAACAAACAAAGACCACGCTTTTGTTCACTGAGTGGAGGCGACTCTTTGGACAAGCGATTGGCATCGGAACCGATCATCTCGAAGAACTGCTTTACACCCAAGCGGTTTCACATGGTGCGCCATATCACGAAAACGTACCGGCTTATCTTTTTGCTTTACACTCTTACATCGCCCTGGTCGCTAAACTCGTTGCAGCCTTGGCCCTGCCGAGAACTTCTGAAAACGTGGCCGATCCCACAGTGCCGCTCCAACGACGATTGCACGCCCTCGAGACCGGGCAGATATTCATGGATGCAGGCGTAACAAACATGTTGACAGGAGATTTTTTCTCCTGGTATGTTGACGACGAGCAGTGGCCCCACTTCAAGGAGCCGATTGAAGCACTCATCAACCGCCTCAGAGGTATCTCCTTCGATCTGCCACACAAGACGCCCGACTCAATCCGCGATCTATTCAAGGGCATCTATCAGGTGTTTGTCCCACGCGAATTACGTCATGCACTGGGTGAGGTGTACACGCCGGACTGGCTGGCAGAACACGTTCTCGACCGTATCGGATGGGAACCACATGATGACCTGCTAGATCCGACGTGCGGCACAGGGACCTTCCTTCTGGAAGCTATCAAACGACGCGTGCGGGCAGCAGAGCAGGCGGGCCGTCGAGCTTCGGCAACCGAGATTCTTGCCGGGATTTACGGCATTGATTTGAATCCTCTCGCCGTTCTTGCCGCCAAAGCCTCGTTGGTCGTGGTCTTGGCTTCCTATCTGAATCCTGCTCATCCCCTTTCACTACCAGTCTATCTTGCTGATGCTATTAACTCGACAGAGCCGACCGGGCATGACACCTTCGTCCACGTCATTCAGACGGAATTGGGGGATAAACGTTTTGAGCTACCAGGCATATTGGCCCGGAGCTCGATACTCCACGAGATTTTCGACCAATTGCGTACATTGACTGATGCTGAGTTCGGGGCCACTGAGATTCTGGCCACCTTGCAACACAAACTCATCGCCATTGGTCTTGATGCGGATGCGTTGGCAAGGACTGCCGCGACAGTAGCGACTCTGGTTGACTTGCACCGACAAGGATGGAACGGCATCTGGTGTGCCATTCTCGCAGATCGATTCGCAGCCGGCGCAATCAAGAAAGTCAGCCACCTTGTAGGCAATCCACCATGGGTAAAATGGAGTCATTTGCCTCCTGAATACGCTGCTTTCATTAAGCCGCAATGTCTGGAGATGAACGTCTTTAGCGCCGATCGTTACGTCGGCGGCATCGAAAGCGACATTTCAACCATTATCACTTTCAAGACCATTCGGCGCTGGTTAGCTCCTCAGGGCCGACTGGCCTTTCTGATTACGGCAACTGTATTCAGTAATGAATCCAGTCAAGGATTTCGCCGTTTCGAATACAACGATGGCACGCCGATGGGCGCAGTACTGGCCGTTGAAGACTTCAAACTAGTCGCGCCGTTCGAGGATACCACTAACCACCCGGCCTTGCTGCTCTTTCAGCAGGGCGCAGGTACCCGTTATCCAATTCTGTATCGTATTTGGCAGGCGGGATCAGGTCAGCGACCTGGCCAGCCCTTCACAACAGCGGAAGAATTTCGCGCCACAGCAAAGTCGCGTGATCTCCTCGCACGACCGGTGCCTGGTACGGATGCGGGGCCCTGGCTAAAGGGGTCATTGCCCGAACACGAAGTGTGGCAGACCCTGCTCGACGCTTCGCGTGCAGCACAATACCAGGCTCGTAAAGGCATTACCACCGACCTGAACGGTGTGTTTTTCGTGCGTGTGGAACGAGCCGATGCTGGACTCGTCTGGGTGAGCAACGACCCAACAATTGGCCGGACAAAGGGAATACCAACGACGCGCAGGCTAATCGAGCAAGAGCACGTATTCCCATTAATGCGTGGGCGCGGACTGAAGCCATTCTATGCAACACCAGATCCCGAATTCCATGTCGTTGTCCCTCAGCGCGGCATGCATGGCGATGCGTTATTGCCTGCATCTGCGCCGCGCACGTACCAATACCTCGCGGCCTTTGAGAGCCACCTTCGCGCACGCGGTAGCTATCGCCGATATCAGCAAGGGCAACCCTTCTGGTCGACATGGAGCACAGGCCCATACTCATTCAGCCCCTACAAGGTTCTCTGGCAGGAAATGAGCGGCCATCGTTTCTGCGCAGCTTATCTTGAACCGTTACAGGATCCCATCCTCGGAGAACGGGTTGTTATCCCTGATCATAAACTGTATTTTGTGCCTGTTGATAGCCTTGCTGAGGCTCGTTATCTCACTGGAATTCTCAACGCGCCCACAATCAGTGCCGCCATAGCAGCCTATGCTGCCCAGTTGAGCCTGGGGGTTAGCGTCGTTGAAAACCTGAAGATACCGAAATTCGATCCTGCCAAGCAGTTACATCTGGACATCGCTCGGATCACAGGCGATATCACGAACCGCCAGGGAATCGCCTCGACAGCCGAGATGGATGCGATAGAGCAGATTGCCTTGGAAGTAGTAAGCGGTCACTAATCCGCCGAAGCCAAGCCACGGAATAGCCTCGCATCGTCCATCCATCTTTGCTGGACGCACA